>JBLIOI010000122.1:0-13698 GCA_047639675.1 Planctomycetota bacterium
CCTCGGTTCTGGCGCAGGCGAACTCTCAGCCGCAGCTCGCTTTGAGCCTGCTTGGCTAGAAGGTAGACATGCGGTTGGCGCGGCTTGACGCGCCTGTCGACTGATTCTGCACGAAGAGGGGCCCCATGCTTGTGGGGCCCCTTTTCCCGTTCGCATAGAAGGCGCTTCCGAAAATATGGAAGGTTTTTCCACTCCATACCGATTCCGAAACCTTCGCAAATCGGCGCTAACGCGTGCTTGTGGGGCGCCCGATAACAGAGGCAGGAGTGCTTCCAGGGAAGACGGGAACAGGGACACAAGGATATAGATCATGGTTATTAGTTTTGGCGGACTCGCGAGTGGACTGGACACGAATGCAATCATCCAGGCGTTGGTTGGCGTCGAGCGCTTGCCTATTGGATTACTTGAAGCCAAGAAGACGGTGCAAAGTTCCAAGCTCGATCTCATTGGGACCTTCAAGGGACTGATCAAGGGCCTGCAAACCGCAGCCGACGAATTGCGTTCCACCGACAAGTTCTACGACTATCTAATTACGCCGAGCGATGAGTCAGTAGCATCATTCACCTCAACGGGAGAGGCTGAATCTGGAGCCCACACCTTAAAAGTCCTCTCACTCGCGCAGGCCGACCGATGGGCGTTTGATGGAGTTCTCGATTCTTCCGTAGACCTTGCCTCTGCCGATGGCGAGCAGGTCGACTTCTCGGTGAACGGAACGAACTACTCGATAGCATTGACCCAGGCTGGATCGAGCCTGAATGACATTGCGAATGAAATCAACTCGTTAGCTGGTGATGATGTGACCGCTTCCGTGGTCAACGTTGGCACTGGTTCTTCGCCGAGCTACCAGCTTGTACTAGCTGGCAAAGACACAGGCGAAGACTTCAGGATTACCGGAATCTCTAGCACAGTGGCAGGGCTCAGCATTGATGGAGCCGGACCGGATGGCGCCGGAGTCGCCCAGAGCTCGAACAACGTTACGGTTGGATCGAACGCCGTCGCGATCATTGATGGACTTCAAGTCGAGCGCGATGGAAACGACTTTACGAACGTCATTGATGGAGTAGATATAACCGTCCAGGCTGCCGACCCGGACTGGGAGATCACTTTCTCGGTGGAGCCCGACAAGGCCCTCGTGAAGGAGAAGATCAACGCATTCCTGGAGGCCTACAACGGGGTGATCAACTTCTCGAACGAGCAGAGTAAATACAGCGAAGATGGAGGAAAGGGGGGCCAACTGTTTGGGGACTCGATCCTGCGTTCGGTGCGCTCCACACTCAATTCCGCATTGTTCAATGTTCCGACGGCAACCGTTCTAGCGGATTCAGAGGGCTATTCGACTCTCAGCCTAGTTGGCCTCAAGACATCCAGTGACGGAACGATGACCATGGACGAAACGATCTTCGACGAGAAGTTTGGGAGCAACGTTCAAGCCCTGGCAGACCTCTTTGTGGACTCGGACGGGTTCGATAACGGTGGCGCGGCAGAGGGCACGGCTGAGTTTTACGTCGATACCACTTCAGACTCAGGGTTGGCGGAAAAGCTATACCGTGCCATCGACTTGATGTTTGACAGCATTCCCGGCGTCGGTGGAGCACCCTCGACCGAAGGACTATTTGGGGCACGTGAAGAGTCACTGCAAGACTCGATTGATCAACTGCAAGACAGTCTTGACGCCAAGGAACGGTACCTCGAGATCTTTGAAGAGCAGCTAGTGGCTAAGTATTCGGCACTTGAGCAACTTATAGGAGGGCTGAATTCTCAAGGCGCAGCGCTCCAAAACATCCTTGTCGGCTAAGCCCTGAACGGCTCAGACGAACAGAACAAGAAACACATCCTATGAAAAACACAAACGTCGCAGACGCCTACCGAGTTGCACAATTCGAGAGCGCATCACCTGTCAAAATTGTCCAGATGCTCAATGCAGGCGCCATTCGGTACCTCAAAGTTGCGCTGACATGCGACCCGTCTGATAGCGCCTATCGCGAAAACATTCGCAAGGCAGAAGACATCATTGGTGAGCTCCGAGCCAGCTTGGACCATGATCCTAACCCTGAGATGAGTGGACGCCTCGAGGGCTTGTACGTCTACATGAATGGCGAGCTCAGTCGTGCGGTCATGGAGCACGACATGGTTGGTATTGAGTCGTCAGTCAAGATCCTGGAGACCCTCCTGGATGCTTGGACCAAGGCCAGTAAGGTCATCGGCGATGATTCGCAGCCTGCAACGCAGGCAAGTGTCAAGCATGTCAGCTGAGGTTGACAAGCTCGAAGGGGCGCTGCATGAGTTGCTCGCACTGATTGACGGAGCGGAATCACAAGCTGTGTCCGCAGCCTGGTCTCGTTGTCAGGAAGCGCAGCTTGAATTGAACGTTTACCTGGCTGGAGCCCCGTCTCTAACGGCGGTAGAGCGAAGTGCTCTGCGTACGGGCCTCGAGCGGTTGGCGCAACTCAATGCAATCGCCATGCAGTCGGCCGTCTGCGAAAAGCAGGCAGTGTCGGGCAAGCTGTCCAGCGTGAAGAAGATCAACGAGCAGATGAAAGCCTACGCGGGACGCAGGGCTTCAACGGGCGGTACCTGCGACCTTGCAGGCTAACGGGCTAGTCAGTTACTTGCACGGCGAGTAAAGACCCGCGAGAGTCGCGAACCAACTCGGTCAGACTCTCAGCTCGCTCCAAGATCGCGGATAGCGCCCGCTCCGGTGTGTAATCAAGCTCCTGATCCAGGGCGATTTGACCGCTGACGACCACCAGGTTGAGGAAGTTGTTCACCGCATGGATGAGCTCACGAGCGGTTTGGGTGGACTGCGTAGCTTCTGTGGTTTGCATAGTCGTTGTTTTCTGGGTGAGGGAATTCCCTGCTGGAAACTCTTTCGATAGGACCCGCGATTCCCTGGAGAGGGTGTTGCAAATTTCAACAGGGTGTTGATATTTTCAACAGCGTGTTTTGGCGTCAGGAGCGGGTAATCTGCCATATAGGCCCATAGGGAGCCTTTTGTACGCATGGCACAGGTGTTGCTTTAGGGGACGGAGACGAAGTCTCTCTCTCCCCTGATTCAAACGCCCCATGTGGAACACACTCCCCAAACTGAACCTCGCCCTGATCGAAGTAGCCGAAGGCACTCAAAGCCTCGGTGGAACGACTGGGCCGGATCTAACCCGCTACTTCACGGTCTGCGGCGTGCTGATCCTTGTTACAGCTGGCGTAGCTTGGGGACTGCGCAGGCTGATATCGGGCAATCTGAAGACTCGCGCAGCGCAGCGCTCACTGCACATCATCGATGTCTTGGGCCTCGGGGGTAAGCGCAAGCTCGCGGTGGTGCGCTGCTACGACCGGACTTTTGTTGTGGGGATCGGAGAGCGTGAAGTCTCAGCGATTGCCGAACTGGACCCGACCGTTGGAGATGATGTACCGCAGCCCATGCCGCAGAAGTCTGATCAAGCGGCCTTCACCAGAGCTCTCGAGCAGGTCCGCGAGGCTATGCCGGAAAGGGCCATAGAGACAAAAGCATTGCCTGCGGAACGCAAGGTGCTCGTCAAGCGCAAGAAGGCCAAGCCGGCATCCGCTGTAGTTGTGACGCCCGTCGCCGCTCCTGCCAAGCGCATCAAGAAAACGGTTCGCCGCGCACCGGCAACGGATCAGGTAGCGCGCAAGATCAACGCTCAAGAGGTGGCACAGGCAGCGATGCAGATTGCACACAGCAAGCAGCTCCCCAGTGTTGCGCCTAAAGCTGCAGTACCGAAGAAGGCCAAGGTCAAAGCACCTGTGCGCCCACAAACCCTCAGCTTAGAAGGCATCATCGGATGAGTTTCCAGCGAATGATACGTCTTGTACTTCTGGTGGTTCTTTGCGGAACCATGCTCACAAACCCTCTTCATGCGCAGGGTTTGGAAGAAGCTATCAACGGTTTGATGAACAGCGCCCAGGGACTGGCCTCGGACGGGCAGGGTACGACGGGCGCCGCAACTGCAGAAGACGGAGCGAAGTTGTCTTCGGCTGTCGAAATTGCTGTGCTCTTGACGGCACTCTCGCTCTTGCCAGCCATTCTGATCTCGATCACTAGCTTCACCCGCATCGTGATCGTGCTCTCTTTTGTTCGTCGCGCACTCTCGGTAAACGAGTTGCCTCCGAACCCTGTGATTATTGGATTGGCGCTCTTCCTGACCTCCTTCGTGATGGCTCCCGTAGCAGAGCGCATCTATGAGAAGTCATGGGAACCCTATCAAGAAGGGAAGCTAGCACCCAAGGAGGCTTCCGAGGTGGCTTGGGGTGAACTGCGTGTCTTCCTGATCGCAAACACTCGTGAAACCGAGTTGGAACTCTTCGCGGAGATGAGCGGTTACGAACCTGAAGTCGAGCACGATCAAATCAAGGAAGGTCACCTGCCGTTGACGGTCATCGTTCCCGCCTTTGTTTTGAGCGAACTCAAGACCGCTTTCCAAATGGGCTTTCTGTTGTTCCTTCCATTCCTCGTTATCGATCTCGTTGTGTCGAGCATCTTGATGTCGATGGGCATGTTCATGTTACCGCCAGTGATGATCTCGACACCGTTCAAGATCCTGGTCTTCGTACTCGTAGATGGCTGGCATCTCATTTGCCAATCCGTCGTCTCTTCTTTCATTACGGCCTAACTCATGCCGGAACTCGACCTTCAAATTACTGACTTGGCGCGCGAGCTATTGATGACCGCGCTGATGCTGGCGGCACCTGTGCTCTTGATCGGCTTGGCTGTTGGTATTGGCGTCAGCTTGTTTCAAGCCCTGACTTCGGTGCAAGAGCAGACGATGAGTCTAATCCCGAAGATGTTTGCTGTGATGTTTGTACTTCTGGTGCTGCTTGCACCGGGTATGCAAATGATGCGTGACTACACGTTGCGCATCATCGAACGAATGAACACCTTCGGATTGAGTTAAGGCTAAAGCTTGAATCTCACAGTCCCGTTCATCGAAGCCTTTGGGCTTTACATCTTGCGAACTAGCACGCTGATCCTTGCGGCGCCGCTGCTGGGTAGCGGTACAGGTTTCTCGAGCTACAAGATCGCCTTGATTGTGGGCATCTCGGTAGCCGCTTTCATGAGTACCGGAGAACCTCTCGTAGAGGAAGCTGGTGCAATTGAATTCGCCATGATGTGCCTGCACGAAGTGATGATCGGAATGTTCTTGGCCTTCGTTTTACAGATGGTCTTGCTCTCTGTGCGCGTCGCGGGAGAGATCATCGGTACTGAGATGTCTTTTAATATGGCAAGTCTCGTCGATCCGAATACAGGCATCCAGACGCCTCTAATCACCCAGATCTACGAAGTTATGTTTTTCCTGAGCCTCTTGTCAATCAACGGACACCACTGGTTGTTGCGAGCTTTGGGGAGTTCATTCGAGCGAGCACCAATCGGCGGAATCGGTATGAAGGAAGGACTGTTGCCGATGATCTTGACACTCTTCACTCGCATGTTCAGTGCTGGAATCGTTCTTGGTGGACCCATCCTGGTGCTGCTGATGATGGTCTCGGTGTTGATTGGGTTCCTGTCACGTGTCGTTCCACAGATCAACGTTATGGAGGTTGGATTCAACATTCGAATCTCTGTAGGCCTGGTGGCTTTGTTGATCTTCTCGCCCTACATCGCGCCTGGGATGAACATGCTCTTTGAGCACCTCATGACCGGGCTTGGTGATTGCTTAGACGCATTGGAGGCCTAAGGTGGCAAAGGAAGGCGAAACAGGCGAAAAGACAGAAGACGCCACAGCACAGAAGCAAGAAGAGGCGCGCGAGAAAGGGCAAGTGCCGCTTTCAACCGAACTCATTTCTTCGATTGCATTGATGGGGTCGCTTGGACTGTTCCTCGGCATGAGTGGCCCAGTCTTAGAGATTCTCGGGCATGGCGTGCGTACTTGCTTCGCGCAATTGACGACCATCGGTCCGGGAGAGATCGACATCATGACGGCGACAAGGCTGATGGATGAGCACGGCAACAATGTAATGGACGCCGTTGTCATGTTCGCCCTGCCACTCTTGATGTTGACCTTGCTCTTGGGCTACGGCCAGGTGGGCTTTCGCATATCCCCCAAGGCAATAGAACTGGACATCACGAAGCTCAACCCGATCAAAGGGCTGGGGCGGTTGTTCTCAATGCGCTCGGTAATGAAGACCGGGCTTGCCACGCTCAAAGTAATTTTCATCGGGTTCGCGATCTCGTTCACGATCTACACCCAGTTAGACCTCATCTCTGGAATCGACGGATCAGAACTTGGGCCCCTACTTTTGATTGGCCGTGGAGTTTTCATTCGCGTGGTTATCGCTGCTTTGATTGCGATTTTCGTGCTCGGCGTCGTGGACTTTCTATACCAGCGCTATCAGCACAGCGAAGACTTGCGCATGAGCAAGCAGGAAGTGAAGCAGGAGGGCAAGAACTCCGAGGGCGACCCACAGATTAAAGCACGCATTCGTCAGGTTCAACGCGAGATGGCGGGTAGGCGCATGATGGATGATGTGCCGGACGCGACCGTGGTTGTAACGAACCCGACGCACTATGCCGTTGCGTTGAAGTACGAGCGTAGCGCAGAAGGTGGCAGCGCTCCGCGAGTGGTTGCCAAGGGTATGGACCAGGTCGCTCAGCGCATCAAGCAGATTGCCCGCGAGAACGACGTGATCTGTTTCGAGGACGTGCCGCTTGCCCGTGCGCTGCATGCTCAGTGCGAAATTGGTGAGTACATCCCCGAAGATCTATTTGAGGCCGTGGCGGCTGTTCTGGCTTACGTCTATCGAGTGCGAGGGGAACACGTTGGCGCTTAGAGCGGCCGAGTGAATCAACATGAGCAAACAAGCAAAGGAAGTGTCGGGCGCAGGAAAAGGCTTTGGCGAGATTCTGAGCCGCTACTCTGAGTGGTTCATGGGAATCGGAGTCTTGGGACTCCTGGTGACCTTGATCGCGCCGCTATCTCCTCACGTGTTGGACGCTTTACTGGCAACCAACATCACCATCTCAGTTCTATTGCTGATGGTGACTATGAACACGACAGATGCGACAGAGGTTACGACCTTCCCGACCATCTTGCTGTTCACCACCTTGTTCCGCTTGGGGCTCAACGTAGCGTCGACACGCTTGATCCTTACAGGTGGCGAAGCGGGCACAATGATCACTGCGTTCGGTAACTACGTTGCTGGCGACGACCTCATGGTCGGGATTGTCGTATTCCTTGTATTGATCATCATCCAATTTGTGGTGATCACCAAGGGTTCAGGTCGGATCAGTGAAGTGTCCGCTCGCTTTGTCTTGGACGCGATGCCTGGCAAGCAAATGGCGATTGACGCCGACTTGAATGGCGGGTTGATCGACTCTTCCGAGGCGAAACAGCGCCGCGCAGACATTGCCACTGAAGCAGAGTTCTACGGGGCAATGGACGGTGCCTCCAAGTTTGTGCGCGGAGATGCGATCGCGGGCTTGATCATCACTGCTTTGAACTTATTGGGCGGAATCGCCATCGGAACCTTGGGCGGAATGGACTTTGCTGAAGCAGGTCAGCGCTACTCAAAAATGACCATCGGTGATGGCTTGGTTAGCCAAATACCCGCGCTGTTCGTTTCAACTGCAGCAGCGGTACTGGTCACCAAGAGCACAAGTAAACACAGCCTCGGCAGGAACCTCTTCGCTCAAGTCGGTGGACGGCCGAAAGCTACTCTGATTGCTTCTGGGATGCTGTTCACACTTGGCCTCTTGCCAGGCATGCCGCGACTACCATTCTTCCTGCTCTCTACAGTCCTCCTCGTTCTGTGGAACGCAACGAAACGCGTGACTAGCATTGGCCAGCTTCTCGAGCCAGGCAGTGGCGATCCCGCCCCGGAAGAGGGTGCCGTGGAAACCGTGGCTGAAGGGGAATCAGAAGAGGACGAGATCGAAGGCTTATTGCAAGTCGACCGCTTGTCCCTCGAAATCGGATATCGCCTGATCTCGCTTGTGCAAGATGAAGAGGGCGGCGGAATCCTGGACCACATCGCGCAGTTGCGTCGGCGTTTCGCTCTCAACGAGGGTGTGGTGTTGCCGCCTGTACGCATCAAGGACAACATTCGCTTACAGCCGAAGGCCTACCGATTACTGATAGGTGGTCAGGAAGTTGCTGGCGGCGAGGTAGAGCCTAACCAGTACTTGGCGATGGATGGCGGAACAGCAAGTGGCTCAATGGGTGGCAAGGAAACAACCGACCCAGCCTTTGGCCTTCCTGCTTGGTGGATCGATGAAGGCCAGCGCGACGAAGCTGAGTTGCTTGGTTACACAGTAATCGACCCGGCCAGTGTGCTTATCACTCACCTCTCAGAGATGATTCGAGGCGATCTTGGCGAGCTCCTAAGCCGCGACGATACCAAGGACTTAGTCGAGTCGGTCAAGCGCACGTCACCTGCCGTCGTGGAGGAACTTGTTCCTGACAAAATGGGCTATGGTGAAATTCAAAGTGTCCTGCGCAATCTACTGCGCGAAGGCGTGGCGATTCGGAACATGCCCGCAATCCTTGAGGTGCTGGCCGATCACGCATCGCGCACTAAGGACGTTGACACTTTGACGGAACTAGTTCGCCAACGATTGGGGCGAGTTCTATGCGAGGCACTGACCGACAGCGAAGGCACTTTGCACGCGGTCACCCTTGACCCTGAAGTCGAGAACCGAATCGCAAACGCGGTCGGAGGGGGCGGAACGGACATGGAAGCCGGTGCCGTTAGCCCTGCCTATCTACAGCGTCTTATGGAAGCTATCGGCGAGTCAATCGCCCTAGCTGCCCAAGGCGGACACGATGTCGTACTACTCGTTAGGTCGAATGTACGACGATTCTTGAACGAGCTTGTTCGTTCATCCCTGCCGAAGGTTTCGGTGCTTTCCTACAACGAAGTAGTCCCTGCACGGTCGGTGGAAACAGCCGCCGTCGTGAGAATTGAGGATTGAAATGCAAATACACAGAGTCCGCGGAAACGATATCAAAGATGCGTTGCAACGAGCCCGACGCACATACGGGGAAGGCGCCATGGTGATTAGCCAAGAGGCTTCGCCGGACGGTGGCATCACACTTGCCGTTGCTAAGCGCGAAGCCTCGGCCGAAGCTGAGGCGATGGAAAGTGTTGCACCTAAGGTGGAACCTATGAGCTTTCCCTCCGAAAGTGGCCTGCCTCAGGGTTATGAAGAGGTGCGCGCACGTCTTTTACGTACAGGCTGCAGCGAAGCTTGGAGTCGAAGGCTCTGCCTACGTGCTGCTGAACAAAGCGAAGTGGGGGATCATCCGATGGACAGCTTGTGTGCTGCAATCGGGATAGATGCTCGTATTTCGAAATTGCCGAGGGCGCCGGGTGTAACCAGGGTGATCGCTTTTGTTGGTCAAACCGGAGTCGGTAAGACAACGGGGCTCGTCAAGCTTGGTGCGCGATTGATCAAGGGCAAACGCCGGGTATCGTTGGCAACGCTCGACTCTCGCCGTGTTGGAGCTGTTGAGCAGCTGCGCGCCTACGGTGCACTTTTGGGGGCAAGCCTCGAGGTTATCCCTTCTAACCAAGAGTTGACTCCGGAAAGGCTCGGCGTTATCGGTAACGAGATCGTGCTGTTGGATACGACGGGACAAATGGACAGCGATCCAAGGCGACTGGTGCGTTTTCACGACTTGCTCACGAGCGGAAACCGCATGACTCGGCTTGATGCGTTCTTAGTTTTACCTGCTACGAGCAGTCGCGAGGCACTGCGTGAAGTTACGGAGTCTTATTGTGATGTTCCGTTAGCCGGCTGCATCATCACGAAGCTCGACGAAACTCGCTGTCCGTCAGCGGCCATCGAACATGTGATCGAACTTGGCTTGCCGCTAGCTTTCCTCAGTGATGGCCAAGATATTGGTAGAGACTTCCATCGAGTCACGAAGGAGCGACTCGCCGACCTCTTGCTGCTGGGGAGAATGGAATGAGAAGTTCTGCCCTCATCGAAGCGAGAGCGCCGAAGCAAAGTACAAAGAAGACGGCACCCCTGGTGCTCTTCACTGGCGGAAAAGGTGGCGTCGGAAAGTCGACATTGACGGCGGACCTTGGTGTTCACTTAGCAGGTCAAGGCAAGCGTGTACTGCTTGTTGATTTTGATCTCGGGCTTGCCAACTTGGACGTTCTATTACGACTAACCGCCACGAACAACATGGAAGACGCCCTGGCTGGCCGATGCGCCTTCGAGGATTGCGTAGTGACTGGGCCCTGTGGGGTTAAAGTTCTTCCAGCGGGATCGGGCAACATAGAAATGGGTTTGCCTGACACGCAACGCCGCGAAGTCTTGCTCGCAGCAGTAAGAGAGCTCGCTGCTGACTATGACTTGGTGATCGGAGACTCCGGTGCCGGGATTGGGCACGACGCATTGGCCTTTGCGGCTGAGGCAGACCACGTTTTTGTGGTGACGACTCCGAGCCCTGTCGCGCTGACCGATGCTTATGGATTCATCAAGGCATTGGATACGTGGAGTTGCAAAATGGACATGGAAGTGCCCACGCCAGAACTAGTGATCAACCGTGTCTCGGGTATAGAGCAGGCCGAATCCACAGCAAAGCGCCTTCAGAAGGTCTGTGAGCGCTTTCTATGCCGCAGGCCGCGGAGTGCAGGCTGGGTTCCCTTCTCGGCGGAGACGCCAGTGACCCGCTGGGCCTTCAACCGCTCTTCCTTGGGAGGTCCTAAGTCTCTTTACCACAACTGCTTGTGCCGACTTGGCGTGAGAGTCTCACGGCTGCTCGCAAGTACATCTCAACGCTTAGAGAGCTAAGGCTCCCGGAAAAAATGGTCGATATCAGTTCTAGCCAACTCCGCCCTGACATTGTCTGGCGGGCTCTCGGTCGCAACTTGGCGACTGGGGCGGGCGCGCTAACAGCGCTCTTGTCCCTGGTCTCCGGAAGCACCGTTAGCACCGCTTGTATTCGGGGCGCCGCGGCGCTTTTTGGAGTGCTCTTTCTGACGCGCATTGGGACCGCAGCCTTGCGGGGTATCGATGCCATGGAAGAGCGAACCAATATAGAACGCCCGCGCCAACCGGACGAGGCTGCAACGAGAGATCAGAACACCCGATGAAGAACCGAACAACACTTCCGATGGATAGAACTTCGCCCGAAGGGCTGGAGGTGACCCGTGGATAGCACGTCCAAAAACACGCAAATCTCATCCGCTGAGCGTGATGTGATGATTATCGAGCACATTCCGCTCCTGCGCCATATCGTTGGTCGAATGAACTTTGATGGTAAGGGCGGCTTGGATCAAGACGACCTGTACGGCTTCGGAATGCTCGGATTGATCGCAGCAGCGGATGCCTTCGACCCTTCACGTGGACTGAAGTTTTCGACTTTCGCTTACCCAAAGATACGTGGAGCGATCCTCGATGAATTGCGCCGCATGGACTTCTTGCCTCGCGGTAGGCGTGAACGTGTACGTGACGTGGACAAGGTCGTGCGCGAACTTGAACAGCGAAATGGCTATCCGCCGTCGCCCGAAGAAATAGCCAGTCAGATGGGGCTGAGCGCGGAAGATGTCGACGAGGCATTAACTGAAGCTCGTCACTGCGCAGAGATATCGATCGACGATGAGCCGACGGCTCGAGTGGCGTCCATGCTCTCCGATCCTAAGAGCGATTGCCCCGTGGGTAGCGCCGAATGGGAGGAGACTCGTGAGTTGCTCGCCAACGTCATCACTCTATTACCCGAACAAGAGAAGACGGTTATCACTCTCTATTACGGGGAAGAGTTGCTTTTGAGGGAGATTAGCGAAATTCTCGGAGTGACAGAATCCCGGGTGAGTCAAATCCATAGCCGAGCACTGTATAGGTTGAATCAAAATCTCAGTGAAGTTATCGGTACGCCCTAATGGGTGGAGAAAACCATGGAACCCATCAATGCTCCAAGACCTCTAAACATCTACAACATCAAGCCGGCCTCGCCTAAGCAGCAGGGTCGCAATCCGCGCAAGAAGCGCTTCACCTGCGATCAAGATGAGGAGCCTGAGTCTCTTCCGGATCACGTTCTTTCTGACGAGAAAATCATCGTTTCGAAACGCGACGACGAAGAGACCGGCGGCAACATCGATATCACCGGTTAGCACTCCTCCCTTACAATATTACTCTTCCGCACATGTCACAGCCGATCATCAAGCGTAACCGTATTCAGCAAAATGTAGATGTTGGTAGCGTCTCTCTTGTGCAGAACGCAGCTGGCCCACACCCATCTGGTCAGTGCGGAACGGGCGAAAAAACAGTCCGCTTGCTTGAAGAAGCGGGCCGAGTACTTGGCATCGAATTCACTTGTTCCTGCGGTGACATAACCGCGGTCGAGTTGCTTTACCCTGAATCTGAACACACGTCATGAAGTCTCTACGAAGCCTTTCTCTTCTCGCGCTGGCTCTTGCTAGCGGTGCGACCAGTTGCACCATGCCTGCGCAAATGGCCATGCCCATAGACGCTCGTCCCACTGAGTTGGGTACGTCACGCCAGACGTTCTCAGCAAATCAGCCGAGCACTATGCTCAGCGAACCTCAACTCTATGCGCGTGACGGAAGTGTCGTGACGCAGCAGGCTCCGGGTACTTTGACTGTTTCTCCGAGCACAGGCCACTCCTCCGTATCTGACCCTGGAGGCCGTTGGACCCTGCTCGAGAAGTATCAATCAACCATGCAGCGGAACGAAGATGTTGAGGTCGAGTTGCGCGGTTTGACACGGGAACTCGAGATTGCGGACGAGGAGAAGATCCTTGCCATGCAAGCTATTGAGGAACTCAGAGTCGGTAAGGCGAAGCTTGACGAACGCATCGGAATGCTTGAAGGACATAACGTCGAACTCGCCTCGCGCCTGACCACCGCCCAGATTCGCCGGCTCCAGTCGGAGAAGCTTCTGCTAGAAACAAAGTTGGATTGGAAGCGTGTTGAGAGCGCTCTCGGTGCAGCTCCTCTGGCCAAACCCGCAGAGGCGGAGCCGACCCAGTGAAAGGGCTAGCCATTTCTGCTTGCTTACTTTTTATGGGTAGCTGCGCCGCTCTGGGTCACCAGAAAGTCGACCATCTGGCGACGGCCCAGATTGCTTCGGACTTCAATAGCTACACTCTGCATCGCGTTGGGCTGCTCCCGATTGTTGGTCGCGAGTTGGGTCCTGAACACGCCAAACTATTGCAGGGGGCGCTCTACACTGAGCTCAGCCTGCAAACCCCATTCGAGATCGTTCCGCTCTCGGAGCGTGACTTGGAGCACATGCTCCCAATGGATGGTTTTATTCGCGGTCGCTACGACCCTGCGATGGTGATAGAGCTTGCCCGCCGCTTTCGCTTCGATGCGATGCTAATTGGAACGGTTGTCGATTACAGCTTCTATAGCCCCCTACGTTTATCGCTTCAGATGGACATGGTCGCTACCGAGACGGGAGCTTCGATTTGGTCCAGTTCTGTTCAGTTAGACGCAAATTCGATGCGCGTCAAGAACGCGGTTGAAGCCTACCATCGGTCCAGCGCCGGGATTGAGGCGGAAGATGGGAACGGATGGGAATTGTCTCTCCTGTCTCCCAAGCTCTTCGCGCAGTTCGGCGCGTGGCAGAT
This sequence comes from Planctomycetota bacterium, assembly GCA_047639675.1. GTDB lineage: Bacteria > Planctomycetota > UBA1135 > UBA1135 > JABACD01. Next base: position 13,557 of record JBLIOI010000122.1, read on the forward strand.
CGCCTCAATGCTCTAGCGGCCCGTAGCGAGAATCATCTCACTGGTCTGAGGCGCCACTAACCCACGTTTTAGACGTACACAGGAAAGGTGTGCTTCGCACGTGAGAGCCGCGGCTGTTTCATCACGGCCCGCTCGCGTTTCC
>JBLIOI010000123.1:0-13643 GCA_047639675.1 Planctomycetota bacterium
CCAGGAGATACTGCAAGAGATCGAGGCCCTTCTGGCCTCGGTGAGGGATCTGCCGCCCAGGGCAGAGTTGGCGGTCGAGAAGTTGCTGAACGTTGTCGAGGCCCTCAGCACTGACAAACAATCGTTGGCAACCACCGACGGTGTGGTTAGCAACTCTATCATCTGGGACAACGGCGCCATGCCTGCGGACAGCGGCTTGCTCGCCACGTACTCGTGCGTCGAAGGTGGCAGCACGGGCGGTGGAAACATCAACACTCCCCCGCTACTAGACGCCACGAGCCACCTAACCGCCGCGTCTCCCTGTATCGATTCGGCAGATGCAAGCCTGCCTGCGGATCCCGATGGCAGCCCTGCTGACATGGGCGCGTTGCCTTATGACCTCGTCATGCCCAGCGCTTATTGCGAAGCCAACAAACTGCATTCTGGCGGATGCTTTGCGCAGCTGAACGCCATCGGAAACGTGATGAGCTTGAGCGGCGACAACAACCTTGAGCTCTCGCTAACGGATTCCCTGCCCCAGGTCCCGACGTGGGTCTTCTGGTCGACGAGTTCCGCAACGGTTCCGTTCTTGGGCGGCACCTTGTGCCTGGGTCCCCCGCTCGTGCGTGGTCCGGCAACCTTCTCGGATAGCGGCGCTGGATCCTGTTCAGGCACTCTCATCTCAGGCCTTGGCGCCGAGACATTCTTGCAGGCTGGCATCGCCGCCAACACGCCACTATTTGCCCAAGCCTTCTTCCGGGATGGCGCTGCGGTCGACGGAACCGGAGCGGGTCTCACGAACGCGGTCGAGTTCCTGGTTCTTCCGTAGCATCTGCAAACGTCCGCACGACAGTTGTCGTTCAAGAGGAGCCGTTTCACCGACTGCGGTGAGGCGGCTCTCTTTATGCAGGCATGAGCCTCGAACTGCGAGGGCAAAGCTATGCCCGGATGCTCGCCTTTGCGCTATGAGTCACGGAGTGGCGTGTACTCCACTCAAGCGCCATCCCCCATGACCAGACGTAGCTTTTCTTTCAGTGCGCTCCGCGCACGATCGTAGAACTTTCGTGCGGCGTCGCTACTGGGACGTTTCAATTCCGCCGCAACGTACTCCCATGAGGCGCCAGCAAAGTCGCGCATCAGAATGACTTCGCGTTGATCCTCTTCAAGCTCGGCAAGACATTCGTCCAACATCTCGTGATGCTCCTGCCGAGAAACAACGACCGAGGGGCTATCGACATCAGCAGTAGGATTGACATAGGGCAATCCGTTGGTTGTGTCTCCTTGTCCAACCTTTGCGGATTCACGGCGCAGGTCGCGGCAAGCCGCCAACTGATCGCGGTAGTTTGAGAGAACCACTCGTTCGGCAATGCATGCCAGCCAGTTGATCCATCTCGCATCCTCTTGCTGCTCATAGTGCTCAAGGCTGCGGATCGCGCGCTCCATCGTTTGCTGAACTAGGTCTGCGATGTCTACACGTGCCTTCGTTTGCGAACGCATTCGTACGCCGACGATTCGAACCACGTGCGGGTAGTAGCGTTGCAGCAGAACATCCAAGGCGTCCGGATCGCCCGCCTTGTGACGCTCAAGCAGGGCAATGGTATCTTCGGGAGCAGAACTCAAACGGGCACCTCCTCGGTTGCGACGGTAGGCGCATAGTGTAACGCCTGAAGAGACACTCGGGCAGACCCGCGCCGACAGGAGCTGCACCTTCCGCCGATCAGTGGGGGTCGATGGCCCTAGCGGGGCGTATCCCGATTAGGTTCGAGTGACTGTCTTTGTCAAACTCTGCCCGGGATGCACTGCCCGAGGTGTGAGAGTTGCCGGTGAAGCCACCTCCCCGCAGGGACCGATTGGTGCTTGTACCCGATTCGTTGAGCGGATCGAACGCCGGGCTCAGCTCGTAGTACCCGCGATCGAAGACGTCCGCGCACCACTCGCGCAGATTGCCGTGAACACTGTGCAACCCGAACTGATTCGGTTCGTACGTATCCACTGGCGCATGAAAGGGAAACTTGTCGTCCAGTTCGGGCCAGTCGTCAATGGCACTCCACGTTTGATCTTGAGCCATGGCAGACTTGTCAGCGAGATTGATGGCGCGCTCCTCAACAAGGGAGTTGCGGTCACTCCCGGTCCACCAGATCGTGTCCGTTCCCGCGCGTGCGCCATACTCCCATTGGGCTTCCGAAGGCAAGATCAGGCCGAGCTGGGCTAGGAGCTTTGTACTCTCGACCCAGCTGACTTGCTCAACCGGATGAGCCATCGTGAACGGCCCGGCAATAGCGACGCTTCCGGGAGTCGCCGACGAGTCCAAAGCGAAGGCAGCGTTTGAATAGCGGCTAGGGTTCTCGCCGGTGATTCTCAGCCACTGCCCCTGGGTCATTTCATGTTTGGAGAGGAAGAACGCGGAAAGCTTAACCTGATGCACAGGCAACTCATTGGGCTGAGCCTGGGAGGAGAAGTTTCGTCCTGCAGAATCTTCGCCTTGCGAGCCCATCCAAAATTGATCCCGCGGCAGAAGCGCGAAGACGAGACCGGAGCCCCCGTCAATACTGAAGCGTCCTGCAAGGTTCCTCTTCGGTTCCGTGCCCGACTGCACGTGCCAAAACTCCCAGCATCCGCTCTCCTCGTTCTCTCCGACCGGTACTAGACCGATCTGAACGGCGAGATCCAAACCGGGATAGGTATCATTGATTGCAGGGAGAGCCTGTTGCCAGCGCAAGTCGTACTTACCGCCGGAAGCAAAGCCCGCATCGATTTCAGTCGCGAATGCCAAGCGATCCGGCATGCTCCAGCCCCACTCAAGACTTCTGGTTCCCGCGACGAGAATGCCAGTCTCTGGATCCTCTAGATCCACAATGCGCGAGAGCAAGTCCGTCACTTCATGGTTCAACCAGCGATTCCGGAGTCCCTCTTCGGTGAGCGGGAAAGTCCACGTTCGACGTTCGTTGACCAGGAGCTCGAGTTCGTTGATCTCTTGCTGCAGAGCCTCAATGTCAAGTTCCGCTTCGGCCAAGCCCTTCGGGCTTGAAGCGTGCTCGATTGCTTTTTCGAGTCGCTCGTAGTCGGACTCAATACTAGTAGCGACCGAGTCTCCGGATTCAAGCGCTTCATAGCCAAGGTCGCGAGCCGTCTCGTCGTCCCCCGCTGTAAAGCGCAGCCAGGCCGACGCCATCAAATTGTCCGCAGGCATCGAATCATGATCACCCGCATTGAAAGGCTCCGGCTCTTGGGTACCGCGTCGAATGGCAAGCACCTTTCTTTTCGCTTCGAGTTCCGCCTGCGCACCTTCCAAACGTACTCGTTGCGGATGCGAGGCCACATCCGCAAGCCGCTGGGCTTCCGTCAACGGGAGGGCGAATCCCCGAATGCTGTTTCGGAACTCGGCAAGGGCGTCCCGCTCATCAAGCAATGCTTGTGCATCCGAAAGCCAGGATTGAATGGGTTCCACGAAGACAGGTGAATGTTGGCCAAGTTCGCGCGCGTCCTCGATCAAGTCATCAAATTCAACGGACAGCGTGACGAATCTATCACCACGCATAGCTTCCTCGAGTTCGTCGCGCTCTGCCGTCGCCTTGACGCCAATGATGGAGACCACAACAAGAATCACTGCAGCCATGCTTCCAACAACACTAGCCACGGCACGGGCAGGATTTCGCTGGCACCACTTCAAGGCTCTTTGAAGCGGAGTGGCAGGCTTGGCCAGGATGGGCTGATTTGTCAGGAAGCGTTGGAGGTCATCCGCCAACTCTTGCATCGATGAGAAGCGCAGATCGCGATCCTTCTCAAGCGCTTTCTCAATGATCACCACCAGGTCCTCGGGCATCCGCGAACGAACCGTCCGCAAATCAATCGGGCGCTTGGTCAAGATCTGCTGGGCGATTTGATGGGTTGATTCCCCCTGGAAGGGCCGAACGAGAGCCACCATCTCGTAGAGCATGACTCCCAAGCTGAAGATGTCTGATCGATGATCGATTCCCATCCTTTTGGCAGCCACTTGTTCAGGACTGATGTAGAAATAGGTGCCAGCAAAGTCTCCTGTTTCCGAGAGCGCTGATTCGCCGACAATTTGCGCCAGGCCAAAGTCTGTCAGCTTAGGTTGACCCTTTTCGTCCACCAAAACGTTCTGAGGCTTCAAGTCGCGATGGATGACGCCTTTCTCATGCGCCGCGTGAACTGCAGACGCCAAACTCTGTGCGAAGCGTGCGACACGAAGTTCGTGGTCAGCCGGCAGGTCTTCCTCAAGAGCGAGTTCGTCGAGCATGTCTCGCAAGGTCCAAGTTCCCTCGACGAGCTCCATCGCTATCCATGCAATGCCATCCGTATCGCCGGCACCATAGATCGTCACGATCCCAGGATGTGAGAGTCGTGCGACGGCGCGCGACTCGCGCTCGAAGTAGGCTCCCTGTTTTCCGGTGATCAAGCCTGAGCGCATGAACTTGACAGCGATTCGGCGCCCGCCAAGCGAGAGTTGCTCTGCCTCCCAGACCTGGCCCATCCCGCCCTGGCCAATCATGGAGAGCAGTTTGAAGTCGCCAATGATTGTCCCCGCTCCGAGTCCTGAGGCATGGCCACTCTGATCTTTCTTGCGGCGCCTAAAAAAAGTATCCCCCTTCTCGGGGATTGCGTCGTCAATCAGATCGTCGAGGTACTTGCTTAGTAGGTGATCGTCCACGATGGGTCACTTCTCGAACCGTTCAAGCTGGTCAGCCTACTTCCAAGGCTCCCAATACGCAATATCTTGAGTTCCGTTGGGCGCCCCCAGGACTCTTCACGATTGCGAAATGTCGCCCATGAGAGAATACTCTCAATACAATTGTATGATTGAAATGGAACCGGTCGCCCATTGCTTTCGCCTACTTCATGAGCCCAGCCAGTTTCCCGTCTAACTCCATCCAGCTTCCCGGAACGGAACCACACGACCAACATGAGAATTTCAAAACTAATCATCGTCCCCTTTCTTGGCCTCTGCTTCACGGCTGTTGCCAGTGCTCAATTCTCGAGTTCCGGCGGTGGGTCGTTGATCCCAAGCACAGGCACGGGCGGTGATGATCTGATCGTCGGTGACGGTGCAGCCCTCTATGACACGGTGCAGCCCGGCTTCGAAGCCACATCAACTGTCGTGGTCGGAGTCGCGGTCACAAGTATCGACTTCATAACCATCGACGGACTAACGCACACCTTCGTCGGTGATACGCAAGCGACTCTCGAGGATCCGAGTGGAATTGAGCACTTGATTTGGTTGCGTCCCGGATACTTGAACCCTGGCAGCAACGGCAGCTCCGGGGACTTTACCGCTGGCACCTACACTTTTGTCGGCGACGGATCAGGCTCCTCCTTGCCCACCACTAGCGGAGCGGGCGATGTAGTTCCCGGCACTTACAACCAAACGTTCGACAGCGGTGGCACCGTTTGGGTCAGCGGTACGAACGGCATCAACAACACGTCGATGAACTCGATTACGGGTGCGGCCGGAACGTGGACACTCCACATTTACGACTGGGCAGGAGGCGACGTTGGTTCCTTTAGCGGATGGAAGCTTGGTGGAAATGCCAGCACCTCTAACTCCGGCTTCCCCTATTGCTTTGGAGATGGGACCGGAACGACTTGCCCCTGCAGTAACCCCGGCGGAATCGGCGAGGGTTGCAGAAATTCTAGTGGTGGCGGCGCGACCCTGGTTGGCTCCGGCGCTGCGAACCTGTCGGGCGACACCTTCACGCTCTCTGTCTCGGGAGCTCCCGCCAACAAGCCAGGGATCTTCTTCCAGGGAACAGTGCAACTCAGCGCACCCGTTGGAGATGGCATCCTCTGTTTGAATTCGACTCTTCGCTATTCAGTCAACATCACAGATGCCCTGGGCGAGACGAGTCAGACGGGATTCGGAGTCAACGCGATTGCAGGGCAAACGCTAAACTATCAATTCTGGTATCGAGACCCAGACAACGCGTTTACCACTTTTGGGCTTCCGTGCGACGGCCAGTTCAACTTCACGGGTGCTTGGCGAGTACCCTGGGGCGTCTAGAAGCCCTTGCGGGAGAGGGTTGTCACGGCGCGGCTGTGGTTGGCAAGCACAATCGATCTTGATTCGGAATCGTTTGCCAGGCGCAGCTGTGCTGCATTTGCGGCTCGGTGGCGCTGGGAGGCACCAATCGTGAGCGCTATGGACGCCCGAGGATAACTTTCGAATCAATTCTCCAATTGCGCGTCCGGTCATCCCCGGTGTGCGGGATGAGGGGTTTAGAGAGAGACGCGATTGATCGTCTCACTCTCTTGAAGCCCATACATCATCCTAGAGTCGGAGAAAGCAAGTGAAGAACCTCGCCCTATACCTCAGCCCTCTCATCCTGACTGCGCCCGTACTGGCACAGAACATCATCCCGACCCCTTTTGCCGGAACCGCAGGCACAGAGGGATTCGAAACGCAAACCCAGAGCGGTCCCCCGGACTGCGTGACCGGTGGCGTCTTTTCCGGAGCCGGATCGCTTTGTGCGGCCCAGGTTTCTCTATCCAGCGGCTGGAACGCAAGCTGCACACTCCTGCCGAATAGCGGCACCCGCTTCTTTGGAAGCAGCATGTTGGAAGCGACCTACACCTTTGGTTCAGGCGTCTCACGCTTCGGCGGACGTTTCAGCACCCTGTTCGCTCCCTCTGGTGGAACCGCTACCTTCTACGACGAGTTCGACATACAGATTGGTGTGCCTCAAACGATTAGCGCACCGAACGGTTGCGTGTGGACCTGGAATGGTTGGGACCTAGCCTCCGCGGGACTACCGGACGCTAGCAAGATCGTCATCCGTAGCCACCTCGGCAATGGCAGTCGAGTGTTCATGGATGACATGGAAGCGGACATCGGCGACCACGGCAATGAGTGCGAAGTTGTAGCTGGCGAGTGTTGTGGTGGACGTCCATCATTCACCGCGGCTGGCTACTCGAGCTTTGGATCCCAAGTTTCCATCACGACAGCATCGCCGACCGCACAAGGTTCCGCTGTGGTCGCAGTCCATAACCTGGGCAATGCAAACGATGGGCCTTTCAACGTTGACTATGGGGCTTCCATCTACTCGGGCCCCACTTGGACAGCGGCCAATATGGGATCGATTTTTGGAGTCACCCTCGACACGCAGGGAAACATTTATGTGGCCCACTCCACCTGCTACTTTTTGGACTTGGTTGGAACTGCCGGCGACGGAGCTGTCTACAGGATCGACGCGTCGACTTCCGCCGTCAGCACCTTTGCGACCCTTCCAAACTCGGGTCCGGGTCTTGGTAACCTTTGCTACGACTGCGAGAACGGTCAGTTCTTCGTCTCCAACATGGACGACGGCATGATCTACCGCTTGAACAGTGTGGGTGCGATTTTGAGCACCTTTGACTTTGGTGCCGCTGACAATCCGAGCGACTTCTACGCACCCCTCGGAGATCGCATCTGGGCTGTTCAGAAGCACAACGACCGTTTGTACTTCGGTGTGTGGATTGAGAACGACGGCAACACTTCGGCGTCCCAAAACAACGAAGTCTGGTCCATCGCACTCAATGGTGCTGGAGACTTCAGTGGCACGGCCAAGTTCGAGCTCAGCCTTCCCAACAACAATGGCGGCCACTCGAACCCCATCTCGGATATGCGCTTCACACAGAGTGGAAGCCTACTCGTCGCCGAGCGTGGAATGTCCAGCGAAACCATTCCCTCTGCTCACAACGCACGTTTGATGGAGTTTGTCTGTGCCGGTGGCGCTTGGGCCCCCAGCTCGAACAACTTCGGTGTGGGCGTCTCGAGTGGAAACAATAGCGCTGGCGGCGTCGACGTGAGCCCCGGCGAGTGTGGACGTGTCTACGTGACCGGAGATGCCCTGCAGTTTAGCCCTGATGTCATCTACGGAACGCAAGGTTTGCCGCTGAACGGTGGAACTGTCGCCGACAGCATCCTCCTGGATTTCAATAGCAACCTCAGTATCCAAGACAAGACGCAAATCGGAGACGTCGCAGTTCCCTGCGAGGTCGAGCCCGCGCCCTGTGAAGGTACCACCGGCACCACCGGCACCGCCTTCTGCTTTGGTGAGAATGGCACTTGTCCCTGCGGCAACGATGCTCCCGCGGGTTCCGGCGGAGGTTGCCTAAACTCTACGGGTCAATCCGCAGTCCTCTCCGGCGTGGGCAACCCCTACTCCGAATACGCTCCGTGTCCTTCAGTCTCTCCCGCGGGAACCGATACGGTCAAGTTGACTGCCACCGGTATGCCGAATGCTCCCGCCCTCTTGTTCAAGGGAACTTCCGATATCAACGGTGGCAATGGCGTCCCCTTCGGTGATGGCTTGCGCTGCTGTGGCGGACAGATCGTTCGGGTCGAAATCCAAATGGCTGTCGCGGGCACTGTCTCCTTCGGATTCCCTAACTCCAAGCTCTCCATAGATTCTGAATCTTGCGGCGATACGACCTACTGCTACCAGGTTTGGTACCGAGAAGTAAGTCCGCTGTGCAGCTCAGTTGCCTTCAACTTGACGAACGCCTTTGCGATCACTTGGCTTCCGTAGGAAACAGGCTTTGGTGGAAGAGCACTTGCTCTTCATTGCAGGGGGGTCGGCGCATGCCGGCCCCCCTTGTTCATTTGGGAAGACCAATGACTTGGCCATTGGGTGGCAAGAGCCAAGTAGTGAAACAGATGAGGGGGCCCGTCACCCGACGCGGAGGAAACCACCCTGGTCCCCTCTAAGGGTGGCGCGCTACGCGGACAACATAAGGCCCCTTGTGAGGTACGGGAAACCCATGTTGCCGGAAGGACGCCCGGCTCAAGCTTGCGTCCTTGTCGTATGCGCCTCCGCGTAGAACGTGCTTCCAATCCGCAGCACGCGCCCCGTTGAAAGGGTCGGTCAGCCTTTCCGCTGGCCCATCCGCGAGGGCCAGGTAGTAGCGCCTCTCCCAAGTATCCGCGCACCATTCAGATCCGTTCCCGAGCATGTCGTGGAATCCAAGCGGGTTGGCACGAAGCTCACCGACACTGTGAAGGCGCCCCCCAGAGTTGCCGGCGTACCAGCCGATGTCCTTTAGTTTCGAATCATAACGCGGCCCGCTACTCCCAGCGCGGCACGCGAGTTCCCACTCTGCTTCGGTGGGCAACCTCAGAGGGAGATGATTGTCCTCTCCGTTGGCTTTCTGAAGAAACTCCCGCACGTCGGGCCAGTTGATCCATGTTCTCGGTACCCCACGTTTCTTCAATAACGGTTCACCTTCCATGACGTGCAACCACTCATCCTCTTGCGTCTCAAACCGCCCGAGATAGAAGGCTCTCGTGACGAGGATCTCGTGAGCGGGCAGCTCCGGCTCTTTGGCGTCCTTGTCACCCTCGCTAGCTCCACGCCTGTACGAACCCTGCGGCACGAGAAGCATCTCAATGCCGCTACTTTTATCTCGTACATGCCAGGCCCAGCCCGTGGCGGCGATGCGCTTGCGAAGATCCTTATCCCTAACAACCCTTGAATCCGGAGTGGCCCTCTGAAGTTCTGCCCAAGCTGGAGTCCTCACTCCACCCGACTTTCCGGCAGAAGCTGAAGCGAGTCCCGTGCGGGCTGCGGGCTTCGGCATGGGGATCGGCGCCTTGACAGAGAGCGCCAATGCCGTTTCGAGGTGCTGCTCTGCTTTTAGCTTCGATCGCTCGGCCGTCAAGCCATTCAGTGAGCGCTCGAACCAGAAGGCGGCGCGGCTTGCAGACAGCGCTCGCGCGTTTCCCTTCTTGCTTCTTTCAGCATGATTCAGCCACTTTTCGCCAAGCAAGAGTTGCTCCTCGAAACTCTCCCCCATCGCCACATCAGCTGCGGCGAGCAATCTCAGTTTCTTGCTCCCCGACTTTTCCAGCAGCGGTAAACCAGTTGCGAAATCAGCACGAACGAAGCAGTAGAACTGCCCAACCCGATCGTTGGCGCTCGCATCATCGGGGTTGTCTTCCAGCTTGCCCAACTGGCGCTCAATCTTCTCGAATTCGTCACACACATAGCTTGCTGCGGCCAAGGTCCGCTGCACGTAATCATCCTCACAGCTCCCTGCAAAGGCCCCCAAGCTCTTGAGGAGATCCACGGCGGCGCCGTACTCTTCCAGCTCGACACACTCTTCGATCAACGGCAGCGCTTCGGAGAGCACGGCACATCGCTCCTCAGCAAGCACATCATCCGCGATTCTGTCAACGAATCGAACCTTCAGCGTTCGTCCATCGACCTCGAAGGCACCTCCCATCCGGTCGATGGCGGCGAAGCCGGTCTCGATCGCCTGCACTTCCATGGCGATCTTGCGAGCTTCGTCTAGGTACGCATAGTAATCGGGTAACGCATCCTCCCGATACCTCTCGCTCACGTTTACTAGCTCTGCCGCAAGCATCCTGCGCGAGTCCAGGTCGTGTGACTTGTACTTCGCTCGGAACGCAGCTTTGAGCTCCTCCAACGCTTCCTTGCGAAGTTCAATGGTCGGTACCGGGGAGCGGTCTAGTTGCGACGCGAGGCCAACACTGCCAAGTGCAACTGTGCAGGTCAGGACCAGTAGGGAGAAGCCAAGGCTATTCAGTCTGGCAAAGATCTTCATGGTGTCATCTTCATCAAAAGGGGAAACCGGGAGTCGACCAGGCCCTGTGGCAACGTGGGAGCCACAAGCCGCCACTAACACCTTCTGGGCCCCTCGGCGGACATCGCGACCGCCTCCAGAACCTCATGCGAAAAGTGCGGCAGGATGACCCCACCCTAAAGTCAAGAATTGCGGCGAGAGGCTTGGGGTTCAGTCCTACACACCAATCGAGCGCTCCCGAACGAGTGGCGCCGTTCCACGGGTAGAACGCGGGTTCGCTTAGTTGTCCTCGGCGTCAGTACTCTTGGGCTCAACATCATCGGCTCCCGACTTGCCAGGCACGTCGATCTTCGCGTGTAGACGATCGAGGTATACCTGAGACTTCACCTTGTCATCTTCAAGCGCTATCCTGAGAACACTCGTTGATTCGACGACAGCTTCATCGAAGTGGTTGTTAGCGAAGAGAGCCCAGGCGAGGGTGTTACGACTCGCCGAATCCTCAGGCCGGAGCTCGACGCTTGCGCGGGCGAGGCGCAACGCAAGCGCAACGTCGGTTTGCATCTCATCGCGATCAGGATCTACCAGGTCCCAAGCCCGAAAATTGAGCTGATCCCCGGTAGGACGCTTCGACCTTGCAAGGCGCGAGGCAGTTTCATGCAGTCCATTCGCGAGCTCGGGATTGGCCTGCAGTGCCGAAAGCACGGGATCCAGGAAGAAGTGTTTGTCCAACAGCGAATCCACGAGAGGGCGGACTCGCCGATCTTCTGCAACAACTTGTAGTGGCCGATGATCGTGCCGATTTGTTCGTCAGCGGCGTCCCCGTCCTGCAAAGCGCCGGAGGGACCGCCGGAAGCCAGGAACGCACCCGCCTCCGCGTCAGCGCGCAAGAGAGCGTCCACCTTCGAACGCAAGCCGACATCGTCGCCGCAGGCGCCATGCAGGTAAGCGTCACGCTCGGCTCCGACAGCCTTCTGTCGGGCTTGATGAAAGATGTCCTCTGGGCGAGATCTAGGCATGAGCTTGGTCAACAGAGGGTACAAGAACGGTTCGGCATCGGAGTGGCGTTTACCGAAGATCAGGTTGCCGGAAGCTAATGCGAGAAATGCGAGCGATTGACCCCACCTGGCGCGCGAGAAAGTTCGGGGGCTGGGCTGCTGTCTCTAGCAATTGCCTGCGCCAGCACCCCCCACTCGAACGAGGTGGCCCTGCTCATCGCCTACGGGATCGGTCAATCATCCTCGGTTTTGTCGATGGCCGGCACGCGCAGCGCGGCGATCTCGGTGCGCAGACGGTCGAAGTGTCCCTGGTAGTCTTCCTTGTAATACTCGGGCGCTAGCTCTAACGCTCTCTCCGATTCGGCGAGAGCCTCATCGCAGAGGTCGTTGGCGAAGAGCGCCCAGGCGAAGGTGTCGCGAATCCCTGAGTCCTCCGGTTGCAGTTCGACGCCGGCCCGCGCGAGTCGCAGGCCGAGAGCGACGCCAGTATCCCGATCCTCACGATCCGGGTCGACGAGGTGCCATGCTCGGATGTTGAGAGACTCGACCTGAGCGGAGACGCTGGTTCTATAACCTCCGCGCAACGCCACCATGTGTTTCGCCGTATCGAGTAGCTCACGGGGAAGAGATGGATCCGCCAACAGCTCGTCCATCACTCGTTCGGGAAGAACGTGCTGATCGAAGAGGGCTTCCACGATGGGGCGGACTTTGGGACGTAGGGTTTTGGCGTCCTCCTCCCTCTCGATCCAATGCGGTAGGACATCTTCAACCCTGCTCTCCCAGATACGAATGGAGTTGTCCCGCCCACCCGAAGAGAGAATCCGTGTTCCGTCAGGGCTCCACGCGACGGTGGGCGCTCTTTCTTCTTCAGACGCCTTCAGAACTAACAGGCACCATCCATTGCTGGCATCCCATACGCGCGCAGTCCCATCGAGCGAGCCCGAGACGATGCGCTTTCCGTCGGGGCTCCATGATGTACTCCACACAGTCTTCCGATGCCCTCGCAAGGTTTGCAGGGTCTCCCCTGTCGAGGCATCCAGGATGCGCAAGGATTCTCCAAACAATGCCGCGGCGATGTACCTTCCGTCTGGACTCCAGGAGATTGGTGTGAAGAACCAGTCGCTGGCGCTATGGCTCGAGCTCACGGCCTGGACCCACTCACTTGACAAGATCACGCCACTGGCCGCGTCCCAGATTTGTAGAGCCTCGCCGGGAAGTCCGCTGACCCCAGCGGCTATCCGCTTCCCGTCAGGATTCCAGGCGAGGGAGACACATTGCCCTCCAACTACTTTGAAGATTCTCCAGGTTTCGCCTGTTGTAGCTTCCCAGATGCACAGATCGCCGTCGACTGAGCTAGAGGCAATGTGCAATCCATCGGGACTCCAGGCAATTGCGTTCACGAAGTCGGCGTGTCCCTCAAGTACCCGCAGGCAGCTACCTGTCTCCACGTCCCAGATAGTCAACGTATTGTCCTTGGAGGACGAGACTAACTGTGTGCCATTCGGGCTCCATGCGAGCGTGCCTCCGTGATGACCATCGATCTTGAGAACTCCCAGCACTCTTCCGTCCACAGCATCTCGAAGATGCGGCACGCCAAAAGACGGGTACGAAGCGATCCGGGTTCCATCGGGGCTCCACGCCACGCTACCAACGTGGGACTCCTCGCGTGCAATCGTCGGTGCTATCTCTCCTGTTGCGGCAAACCAGGCGCGCGAGCCAAACTTTCCGATTGACAGTAATTGCGTCCCGTCGGAACTCCAGGCCACGCCGAGCGTGCTTTCTTCTGCATGCTCGAGCAAGAGTAGAGGATCGCCGTGCTCTGCATCCCAGACCATCATAACTGGGTCCACTGCATCGTCGCCCCGGCGGAATAAATTGCCGAGTACCCGCGTCCCGTCGGGACTCCAGGCCAAGGAGTCCACCATCCACTCGTGCATGTTTCCTTCCAGCTCCACGAGGACTTGCCCGCTTGCAGAGTCGAAAATCAACGCTGGAAATGGGAACCCCGGCCCGACCAGAATCTGCGTCCCGTCGGGGCTCCATTCCGCCGCTAACAGAGTGTAAGCGATACAAGGGGCCTCCGCGAGCCACCACTCCCCATCTCCAGCCCATCAACCTCCCCACTTCTCT
>JBLIOI010000124.1:0-13555 GCA_047639675.1 Planctomycetota bacterium
TCATATCGGCTTCGGTTTTATTATATTCCAAAATTGGCCCCCCCCCCCCCCAAAAAAAAAACCCCAGGTAAGGAGCTGGGGGATTTAAAAGTCACCTGCATTCCATTACTCCAGAGCGCACGATGGAGCTACGGATCAAAGGTAAACTCCATCCCGCTGGATAGATTCATACCCGATCCGCACTAGGCTTTGACCTAATCGCGAGACCAAGCCCGAAAGATCCGTGTGTCGTCCGAATCGAAGCTGAAAAAGGCCCTCACGCCAGCCCAGCGCGCCTCGACATTGGCACTGGCTGTTCGATACACAACACGGGTGGTTTAGTTCGTGCCTGCCAACAAGCCATCACCAAATTGCTGGCCGTCAAAAGGCTTAGCTTCCGCCATGCTCGGCCAGCAGGTCTTGCCGGGAGGAAAGTATTCGCCGATGACAACGAAGTTGTCCGCCGCAACACTCACGCGGCCCTCGGTGCGCAGGAGGGCGCCTCCTCAAAGGTCGTCGAATCGGCGGTCGCTTGAGCCTGGAGGGGAGTGATGGCGAAGAGCGTCGCAGGGCCGAAGTCTGTGATGTCCGATAAGCATGGCAGAGATCTCCTGTCGGGAGCGTGAGGCGGATTTCTATCCGCTCTGGTCTATGGGCTTCCTCACCTGACGCAGATCACGCTAAAAAAACTGTCGTGGGATTTTGAGCTTCAAGCTGGATCGTCATACCGCCCTAAAAGGACACACACCCCGTGCCCTTCATCGAAGGGCACGGGGTGTGTGGTCGCGGGCCAAGAGCCCAAGAAAGGTCTACTTCTTTGCGGCGCGCGCTTCTTCCAAGCGGGCGTTCGCCAAACGTTCGGCAGCCTCATTGGTCGGAATATTGTCTTCGCGAGAGATCTCGAAGACGCGTTTCAGGTTCGGTCCGATGCGCGCGATACGCTCCCGGGCATAGATTTCGTCGTACCCGCTGGGTAGAAGCTCTACCGAAACGTTGATGATTCCACCGGCGTTCAAAACGTAGTCAGGCGCGTAGAGAATGCCCGCATCTCGAACCACGCCAGCGTGGCGTGCCTCGAGCATCTGGTTGTTAGCACAACCCGCGATGGCGCGGCAGTTGAGCAGCGGGATCGTTTCATCGTTGATGCCAGCACCACGCGCACAGGGCGAGTAGATGTCGCACTCAAGTGAGAGGTGATCCTCGTCGCTGACCACGCCGAAGCCGTACTCCTTCTGCAGCTCCTGGACGCGCGCTTCGTTGATGTCGCAGATCGTGACATCCGCGCCTTCTTCCTTAAGCAAGATCGCGAGTGCGCCGCCCACAGCGCCCACGCCTTGGATGACAATCTTCTTGTCCTTCAAGCTCGGAGAACCGTCCAGCTCTTCAGCGACGGCACGCAGTCCGATCAAGCAGCCATCCGCAGTGAACGGGCTCGGGTTGCCAGAGCTACCTTTGGAGCGCTTGAGGCCTGTCACCCAACGCGTCTCTTGTTGAACGATCTCGAGATCCGGGATCCCGATATTCATATCCTCAGCGGTGATGTAAAGCCCATCGAGGCTATCGATGAAGCGGCCCATAGCGCGGAACAACTTCTCGCTCTTGACGACTTTGGGGTCGCCAAGGATCACCGACTTGCCACCACCCAATCCGGTTTCCGCAACAGCTGACTTCAAGGTCATGCCGCGCGAGAGACGCAACACATCAAAGAGCGCTTCATCCTCCGAAGCATAGGGCCACATGCGCATGCCACCGAGCGACGGGCCGAGGGATGTGTCGTGAACTGCGATCAGGGCGTGGAGTCCAGATTCTTGATCGCGGCAGCGCACGACTTTTTCATAGCCGTCGACTTGGATGTCGGTGATTTCCATGCTCGGAGGGAGGGTTTCGTTTGCGGGCTCTATTAACAGGAAAGGCAGGCTGCGCATGATATCCGCAAGCCCGCCTCCCGTCGAGAGTGCAGCTTAGTTGCCGCAGCTCTTCAAATGCCTACTAGAGTCCTAGGAAGCGTCTTTTTTCGTTTTCTTAGCCTTAGTAGTGGCCTTCTTCGCGACTTTCTTGGAAGCCGCTTTTTTCTTGGTCGCCTTCTTCTTTGAAGCCTTCTTCTTGGCGCTCTTTTTCTTTTTGCGGCGTACCTTTCCCGTCGCTTCTCGAACCGTAATTAGGTCGCAGGCGATTTCCAAAGTGACTTTTTCAGGATCGGCGTCCTTCTCGATAGAGGCGTGAATCGTGCCGTCGCTGACATAAGGACCGTAGGGCCCCGAGAGCAAACGAATCGGCAGCTCGGTTTTCGGGTCGACGCCGAGCTCCTTCAGAACCTTGGACGCGCGGCGCTTTCCGCCACGTGCGGGCGGCTCTGCCAGCTTCTCGAGAGCCTTCTCCATCGTCAAGTCCCAGATATCTTCGGGCTTCTCTAGGCTGCGAGTGTCGCTGCCGCGCTTCACGTACGAACCGTATCGGCCGTAGTCACACAACACATCCTCGCCGTCCGGGTCCTGACCGACGACACGCGGCAATTTCAGCATCTTCATCGCGTCTTCGAGGGTCACCTCCTCGACGTCCATACCCGGAAGTAGCGACTTCATCTTGGGCTCGTCGTCGTTCTCGCCGAGCTGGAAGTAGGCACCGTAACGCCCTGTCTTGGCGTAGACCTTGCAATCAGTCTCGGGATCTTCACCCAACTCTTGCGGACCTGAGCCCTTGCGCAGAATCTCCTCAGCAGCCGCGATCGTTAACTCGTCGGGAGCCAAGCCATCCGGCACTGTAGCTCGCTCTTCGCCACGTTCCAGGTAAGGCCCATAGCGTCCAACCCGAACGTTGATCATGTTCCCCTCTGCATCTTTGCCAAGCGGCAAGGTGCAAACGTCGCGCGCATCAATCTCGGTTTGAATCAGGTTCTTAAGCCCGGCGGTTCCGCCTTCGCCCTTTTCACCGAAGTAGAAACGTTTGAGATAAGGCAGGGCCTCCATCGTCCCGAGAGCGATGGCATCCAAGTCATCCTCCATGCGCGCGGTAAATGTCGTATCAACGAGCCCACCGAAGTGCTGCTCCATCAACTTCACAACAGCGAAGGCAACGAAAGTCGGAACAAGAGCTGTGCCTTGCTTGACGACATAAGAGCGTGAGAGAATCGTGTCGATGATCGTCGCATACGTGCTCGGACGTCCAACGCCGCAGCCCTCAAGCATCTTCACTAAGGAAGCCTCGGTGTAACGCGCAGGCGGTTGGGTCGTGTGATCTTTAGAGATCAGCGACTTCAAGTCGACCACTTCGCCTTCACTCACCGCCGGCAGGAGTAGCTCCTTGTCCGCCAACTCAGCATCAGGATCATCCGCGCCCTCGACGTAGGCACGCAGGTATCCCGGGAACTCAATCGTCTTGCCCGTTGCCTGGAAGACTGCGCGACCGTCAGAAATCTTGAGCGTCATACGATGACCTCTGGCGTCCTCCATTTGGCAGGCCATGGTCCGCTTCCAGATCATCTCGTAGACCTTGTACTCGCGATCGTTCAACGTTGCCCGTAAGTCCTCGGGGCGTTTGAACTCTTCCGAAGGACGAATTGCTTCGTGCGCCTCTTGGGCGTTCTTGACCTTCGTCTTGTAGATGCGGGGCTCGTCCGGAACGAACTCCTTGCCGTACAAGCGCTCGATTGCACTGCGTGAAGAGTCGATAGCGGACTGTGCCAAACTGGTCGAGTCCGTTCTCATGTAAGTGATGAGGCCGTTCTCGTACAAGCGTTGGGCCGCCTGCATGGTCACCCGCGCGGAAAGACGCAATTTGCGGTTGGCTTCCTGCTGCAGCGTACTTGTTGTGAAAGGCGGTGCAGGGCGATCCGTATAGGGCTTGCGCTCAACGCTCGAGACCTTCCAATCCGACTTGCCCAGGTCTTCGACGAGCTGTGTCGCCATCGGCTCGTCAATTAAGCAGACATCGGCGCTCTTACCGTCGCCACTCTTGAGCAAGCCGGTTTCGCTGTCGAAGTCCTTGCCGCGCGCAATGCGCTTTCCGTCGAGTGATGAGAGTACCGTTGAGAACTCCGGCCCGCGGCCTGCTTGGAATCCAGCGGTGAGGTCCCAGTAGGTGCTCTTGACAAAGCGTTGGCGTTCACGCTCGCGCTCGACGATCAAGCGCACCGTGACCGATTGCACGCGCCCCGCCGACAAACGCGGGGCAACCTTGCGCCACAAGATTGGCGAAATCTCATAGCCGTAAAGGCGGTCGAGAATCCGTCGTGTTTCTTGAGCCTTGACCATACGCGTGTCCAGTTCGCGCGGGTTTGCCAGAGCTTCGTGGATGGCCTTCTTCGTGATCTCGTGGAAGACGAGGCGCTTTTGAGGGATGTTCGGCGCGAGGACTTCAATCAAGTGCCATGAAATGGCTTCACCCTCGCGGTCCTCATCGGTCGCTAGATAGACGACGTCGACTTCCTTCAACAGATCGCGCAGCTTCTTAACCTGCTTCTTTTTCTCTGTCGGGACGACGTAGATAGGTTCGAACTCGTGATCGACGTTGATGCCGAGTCGCGACCATTTCTCCCCCTTAATATCCTTGGGGATTTCGGAGGCGGAAGTGGGCAAATCACGGATGTGGCCAATGCTGGCTTCAACGTGATAACCCTTAGGCAGGAATTTCGCGATGGTCCGAGCCTTCGTCGGGGATTCGACGATGACTAGGGCCTTTTCCGGGAGTGACACCATGGTTCTTCGATGGGTTTCGGTCCGGGGGGGAGGCTGTTAGAAGGCGCAATTGATAAGGTGCTCTGAGCCAGAGTCAAGCTCCAGTCGAGCAAAGGTCTGATCTGTGGCACCAACAAACCCACCCCCCAAACAGACCCTAAACCACTTTAGAAAAACAGTTTAGGGTCAACTAACGGCCCAATTTGGGCTCTCCACGGTTCCTGCGGTTCTAATGTCGCGCCGAACGGAATAGCTGACGCAAGAATGGGTCAATCGGAAGACAAAAAGGCACTCGAAGGCCAGGATACGGGCTCAGCTCCCCCCTGGGAGAATACTGTCGACGGAGTCCTTTTTCTGACCTTCCGCACCCACGGCAATGACCCATCAGTCGGCGAAATGCTCGGTCTCCGGGCAGAGATTGTCTCAGCTGGCCAGGTGACAGCCGAACTCCAACTGGAGTGTTCGGATGAGGCCCCCGAGGAGTGCTGGAAACAACTGACCTCCTTCGCTGCCGGGTATCCGCTGATCGTTGTCGACGTGGCCGAGTTCTGCGCCTGGAATGCATTCTTGTCAACAGAAGTGGACAGCTTGTCGCAAGTCACTGGGCTGGGCGAAGTCGCTGCATTGTTGGCCCCTAGCCGGATCTCAAACCAGCCGCAGGAACTCGTCGCCACACTCCATCCAGTGGCCAAGAGCAGTGACTGCACGCCCGATCAATTGCGAAGCGCACTCAGTGAACTTGCGCGACGCTTCTTGTCGCGCGATCGCGACACGGTCCACGCCATATCCGTTTCGCTAGCTACAGCTTGGTCGCGAATGTTTGTGACGGAGCCGGAGGCCGCAGAACGCATTGGGCGCGTACTGACCCTCTTGCAATCCCTCGACGCCTGGAACAGTTGCACTCCGTCCAATGAAGGAGTGACCTCGCTGCGCTTCGAAAGCGACTCCGTCGAAACGGAGTTTCTACCGCTAGTACTCGCCGAGGCTGAACCGTATTGGCAAACCCTTGCGGCGGACTGGCATAGCTACAAGCCGCTGCCGCCGCAAAAAGAGGGTGGATTGCCGTGGACGAAAGAAGACGCCGCCCTTTTAGATCTGGCCTTCACCGAACACTTGCCTGCAATCTTCGCCGAGCAGGCTGGCGAGGGAGCGGCCTCCGCATATCGCGCTAGCCAACACTCTGTCTCTCGTGAAGTCGCAGCCAACTTTGGCCACCAAGAAAAGCCAGAGACACAACTACTACTTGTTCACGCGCCAACAGGAACAGGCAAGACACTCGGATATCTACTCCCCGCGCTCTTGTGGGCCGGACGTCACGACGTGCGCGTTGGCGTTTCAACTTTCACGCGTGCTCTTCAAGAACAAGCAATCGATCGTGAAGTTCCGCGCGCCCTCGAGGTCCTAAAGCGCATGGGAGTAGGAAGGGCTCTACGGGTCTCCATGCTCAAGGGTCGCGAAAACTATCTGTGCTGGCGCACACTCAAATTGCACGTCCCCGCATTTGAAGCAGCGGGCGAGCAGTGGTTGGCTTTCTGTCAGCTCTTGGCCTTCTCGTTGACCGATTCAACCGGCGACCTCGACCGTTTGCCGCGACGCGCCCCTATTGAGTTCACCCACAACGCGACCTATCGTTCCACCCTCAGCGAGTTACTCAAACAAGTTCGGGCGCGCACTTCATGCTGCCGTGCAAAGGAAGACAAGGTCGCTTGCGCTGCCGAAGTAGCGCGTTGGCGCGCGGAACGCAGTCACCTGGTCGTAACGAATCACAGCTTCGCCCTAGCGCGCCAAGAATTTTTTCGTCACATCATTTTTGATGAGTGCGAACACCTGCACGATCAAGCGCATTCCGCCTGGAGCCACCAGGTTCAAATGCACGAGGTCACCTCTCTACTCGACAGACTTTATGCCCCCGAGAAGTCGAGGACGCGTAGTCTCTTTGTGCGCATTGCCAAGCGTATCATCGATGGCTCACCAAGCTGGGAGACGCTGCAGATCTGTCGCGAACGGAGCGATGAGATGCGTTCCACATTTCACGAACTGCAAGACCAGGTAGGAGCCTTTGACACTTGGCGCAAGTCGAAATCCCGCGAGCGCGATGACCGTGAAGACCATTCGCTGCTGCGCGAGTACGTCGAAAGCGACTTGGGCAAATCGCTGATAGTCAAACGCGTCATGTTTTGTCGCGTCGGCAATCAACTCGACGAAAAGCTCGCTGAGCTAGCGGAACGGCTTGAGAAACTCGGTGCGGGCCGCATGGCTCGCTTGCGGCGCACAATCGACATTGTACGCACGGAACTGGTTGAAATCATCGACGCCGTTTCCGCTTGGCTGCCGCTGCAAGAAGGTAAGCCGCATTTCAACTCACGGACTTTTCACGATGTCGAAGTTGACGCAAACGGAGGTTTAGAGCTCTCTGCGCGAGTCTTGCTGCCGAATGAGTATCTCGGGCGTTTCTACTACCCGACCCTCTCGACCGCATCTTTTCTATCAGCCACAACCTTCCTGCAAGGCGGGTTCGATGCGGCCACAGCCTATCTAGGGCTCGATCGCGCGGTGCAAGCTGCGGACGATGACCCCGACCTCTTGTGCAGCCTGCGCACTTTTCGCGCACCAGAGGTCTTTGACTACGGGAGAGTCCTGGTCGCTGTACCGCGCGACGCGCCGTCCGTTTCGCGCGACAAGGAAGGCTTCTTGCTGTATGTCCGCGACTTCATCGCCAAACTTGGCGAACGTACGAACGGCCGCATCTTGGCGCTCTTCACCAATGCCGAAGACGTCAAGCGAGTTGGTGCTCGCCTCGAGGGTCACTTCCGTGCCCGAAACATCGGACTCCTCTACCAAAACATGCCGGGCACCACGAAAGAGGAGCTCAGCGACTCGTTCCGCCGCCGCAAGGACTCGATTCTTCTCGGCGTGGACACGTTTTGGTACGGCGCAGACTTCCCTGGCGACACCCTCGAACACTTGGTTATCGTACGCCTGCCCTACGGCGTACCGGACCGCTATCACCACGCTCAGTGTGGCGTACTTGGTATCGCAGAACAGCGCCGACAAATCTACATGCCACGCGCCCTCGCCAAGTTTCGCCAAGGCTTTGGTCGCTTGATGCGGCGCGTTGAAGACCATGGCTGCGTTTATCTGCTCGACCACCGCGTTGTCGACCCCCGTCACCGCGCGTTCCTGCGCGAGTTGCCTATCGCACGCATCGGTGAAGACATCGAAGGTCTCGCGCGCATGGTGCGTGGCGACACAGATCGCTGCTTCCATCAGGCAATGATTCACGTCGGCTTGGAAGAGTCCGCGCGACCGCTCGCCGTCGACGAACTACCGCAACGAGACATCGAACGCTTTGAGCCCGACCACAAGGATGCGGACTCCACCAATATCGCCCCCTCTGAGATCGACATGGAGGATCTCCCATTTTGAGCACCCCATTAGCCTGGATCGAAGTACGCGCCCTAGTCCCGAACGGCTGGCAAGAACTCGTTGCTGAGTGCTTGATGATCGGCCCTTGCACGAGTGCCGCCTTTGGTCGTCCAAACCTCGCCGTTGATGAAGCGCCGCCCGGCAAGGACTTCGTTCGAGTCTTCATCTCCAACGCGGAAGACTCGAAAGAGTTGCGAACGGAACTTAGGTCGAGACTGCAGGGCTTGGCCAAGAGCACCGGAGACCCGGACCTAGAAGGCTTAGATCTTGAGTTCAAACTCCTCCCGCCCGAGGACTACGCAACCTCGTGGAAGAAGAGCTGGAAGCCATTCCGGGTCGCGCCATTGTGCCTCTTGCCCCCGTGGGATCAGCGCGATATCAAGGAGGGCGAGCTACGTCTCACCATTCAGCCCGGTGGTTCCTTTGGCTCTGGACGGCACGCAACCACGCGTACCTGTGTGCGAGTGCTCACCCGTCGCATCCGTGGCGGCGAGCGCCTCCTCGACGCAGGAGCCGGCAGCGGCATCCTCTCGGTCGCCGCGAGCCTGCTAGGAGCCCAGTCCGCGGTTGGTTTTGACATCGACCCGAACTCCGCGGTCGCTTCCAGCGAACTGGCTAGCGACAATGGCGTCTCCGACAAATGCACCTTCCGCACAGGAGGGTTTGAAACCCTCGAATCGAAGGACACAAACTTCGACGTAGTGCTCGCGAACATCTACTCGGACATCATCCAGGCTCACGCCAAAGATCTTCACGCACGACTCTCGCCATCCGGCTGGTTCGCGTTCAGCGGGTGCCCGCACCATCACCTCGACCCAACCGTGCGAGCGATCAAGGAAGCCGGGCTGGAGATCGAGGAATCGCTGCAAAGGGGTCGCTGGCACACCTTTGTCGGACGTAAGAAATAGCCGCGTGGCTGGGCTGGAAGGACAGCCTGATCAAGAGAAGCAGGCACAGCGTTAGACCTCCATTACGGGCGCAGTACGCCTCGGTAACCGCACTCGGGAAGAGTTGCTAACCGCTTTTAGCCCGTCCTAAGATCGATTCCCAGCCGGGCATCGTGACTTGCAGAGGTTGCTGCAGTCCATGCGCCCCGAAGGGTCTGAGGCCTTTTTGGGTGTGGCGGGCTATCCGCTCTTCGATCGCACATTGACCTTTGGGCTGTGCAGACCGGCTCTCAATCCTTGAATAGCGGGCCAGGCTTACACGCACGTCCGAAGTCGAGAACCGAGCAAAGCCAGATAACGACTCGCTTGCCCTCGATGGTCTCTCTGCGGCGACGGCCGATCGATTTCCATAAGGCGGAGCCCCCACCTGGAATGCTGATCACATCCAAGCTCTGTCCAAATCGCGCATAAAGCGAACTGGCAATATCGGCGGATTCCGACTTGAACAGTCCCGAAAAACTATCGCCGACCAACATGATTGGGCTGCCAGAGTTCCTCTTGTGAGCGGACGCCCCCTTGTCGTTCACCACCTTCTCGAACCATACATCGATCGGTTTCTTGGCAGCCGCAACGTCATAGCGGCGGTTCTTCGCAACAGTCCAGGTGCCCCTGAAACTGCGCACGATGAAGTCTTTTCCAGCGGTGTCCGACCCCTGAACGAACCAATCGGAACCCTGTATGCGTCTGGCGATCTCCTCGGCAGCTAGGAGGCAACCACGCGGCGTCCAATGAACGTCGAAGTCGAAGTACAGGCGCGCATCGTGCTCCTTGGATTCCGAGTAGCGCTGCGCTGCAAAGACCGGCAAGAGGTCCAGAACTTCAACACCACTCTCGGCCAAGAACTGGAGGGTTGGAGCCATCCCCGCATCGTAGCCGGCGAAGTCTTTTTGGGCGGGCACGCCGGTAAGGTGCTCAGGGTATACCTGGAGGCGTAGCGGAATCGGTACGACCAAGAGCTCGACGCCCATCTCCTTGAGCGCCTTGCTATAAGCGCAAAGCAGCGCTGGCAACTGATCGGGGTTCTTGAAGTCTTGGGCAGGAATCGCACCTGCGCGGTCAGCGCTAGGCGTGTTCCAGGCTTGGCAAAACTCCAACTCCTTGCGCTTGACGCCTCCGAGAGTCGAGGGCGCGAAAGGCTCTCCCTGCATTACGGCGAGGTGCTTGCTAACGACCTCCATTACGAGCTTGTGCAATTCGCCTTGCGCCTGGCGTGCAGTCGAAGTCTTCAAACCAGCAAGATCCTGCGCGAGCCGCTCCGCGCTCGTTGTCCGTTCGACCTCGGGTTTTGGCTCGCCTTGACCGAAGGCCAAGAGGGTCACGAGTGCTGCCATTTGCATCATTCCACTTTCTCCAATTCTGTAGCGAACCAAATGTCGTAGCCCGCATCCGTGTCATCCACCCAGGACGTTTCATCGAGATCAAAGTGCTCCTCGATCAACTCTAAATCGATTCGATAGCGCTCTCCAACTCGTGGTGAAGCGTCCTCCACCAATTCGTAGTCCACCATCAGAACGTGCGCAATCCACAAGGGCCCACCGGGAAGCTCGCCAAAAACGATCTCTTCGACCCGATACTCTACGACGCCCAAGCAAAAGCTGTAATCGAAGCCATCAGGAATACGACTGACCTCAACGACTTGCGCCAAGACCTGTGTACCAAAAACTTGTGGAGCTTGGGTGGGCAGAAGGGGGACGTCAGGCCAAGGCACGACACCCCAAATGTCGTCACCTTCGATGAGGTCTCGCTCTGAGATTTGCCAGATCACAACCTTCTTTCCAGACACTCCGCCGGGCCGCCGGGCCAAACGTTCACGAACAGCTCGCGCAGAACCTCCGGCAATCACGATTGAGTCGAGAGGAAGATTCAATTCGAACGCGAGTTGGGCACAAAGACCGGCTCCCTCTCCAAACCCCAACTGTGCATCTCCAAAGACACCGCTGAAGCTATCGCCCAAGAGCAACACCTCGGCGCTAGCTGCCCGCTCGAAATCCTCACCAGTTCCTGCGTCAATGACTCGCTGGGTGGTCAATTCGAGCGAATCGAAGGGGACGACTCCTTTGGGGAGCCGCATCATCTCCAACATATCGCCGGGCCCGGAGACCTCTTGGGCTACGCGTTTCCAGCGCGATGGAGAAGTACTCGGTTCCAGATCGCCAAGCAGTCGAAGCGTCTCTTCTGCGGTTCGCTTTGCGACCTGTGCCATCGTACTTGGCGTCCAGTGCGTATCGTTCGCCAGGTACAGGTTAGCTTGATCACCGCGCAGCTCCCGGTAGAGTCCGCTCATTTGAACAACATGGACACCCTTCGCGCTTAGGATCTCGAAGAATCGTTGCGAGTCTTGATTTTCCACTTCGCTCATCGCACTCGTCCAAGACGAGAAGTGCTCTGGATTCGCTGCTGCCTTGGCCGGAACCGGCAGCAATAACAACTCAACTCCGCGCGCTTCCAGCTGATCGCGGAAGTCAAGGATTGCTTCAAGCGCAGGCGCCCCGTCCCCACTTAGAAAACCGTCCGAAGTAACCAGATCGAGATCCCGGCCGTAGTACACCCAGCCATCGTTGCCTACGACAGCCTTCTGATTACCGTGACCAAAAGCGCTGAACAGAAGCCACTGGTGGTAGCCACTCGCTAGCGTGTGAATGAAAGACGCTTCACGAAGGTCGCGCTCAAAGATAGCTAGCTCAGAACGCTTAATAGAACCGAACACATCCAAGGCCTGCAGCGGCTTCTCCCTATGAAACTCCCAGCCCGCCTGCCCCAAGGGCACGCCGAAAATAATGGCCAGGAATGAGAGGGAGACTAGTCTTCGAAACATGACTAGAACCGGAAGTAGAGGAAAGGATTCGACTCTTGCGAAAACAGCGCAACGACCGAAACTATGAAGAAGGCGAAGGTCAAGACTGTCAGCGGAACGCTACGCTGCGCGCGATCACAATAGCTAGCGGGTGCGCCCCAAACGATGGCGACGGACACGGTCATGACGAATAGGTAAAGCGGTTGATAAACTCGCGCAGCGAGCATGGCCCCGGCAGCTTCAGTTCCCCCACTCGCGTTCACACCAATGAACAGAGACTGGAACATCGTCCAAGCCGCCTCAAGATCCTCCGCAGGGAAGAGGATGAAGAGCAGCGCAAAGGTCAGGTAGGAGCGCAACTGGCAGAGCGGCTTCGGGAGCTTCGCATAGAGCGAGTTCTCACCTGCCAAGCGCTCGTAGAGCAGAAGCAAACCATGACAGGCTCCCCAAATCAGGAAAGTCCATTCGGACCCGTGCCACAAACCACCGAGCAGCATGGTGATCAAGAGGTTCCTGTAGGTCACGAGGTTCCCGCGCCGATTACCACCGAGCGGAATGTAGAGATAGTCCCGTAGCCAACCGGAGAGCGAGATGTGCCAACGACCCCAAAGGTCCGTCATGCTTAGAGCACGATAGGGATCTCTAAAATTGGCCGGCAGGGAGAAACCAAACATCATCCCAAGACCAATCGCCATGTCCGAGTAGCCCGAGAAGTCGAAGTAGTATTGGAAAGCGTGCGCACAGGTCCCGTACCAAGCGACGTGAACTGGCGTTGGCCCCGTTGTCATCACAAGGTCGGAAACCTCTCCGAGGGTGTTCGCGATCAGGACCTTCTTGGCCATCCCGACCATAAAATAGATCGCCCCTTGCTGAAATAACTCCCCGCGTTGAGGTCTATTGACCAACTGCGCAGCAACATCGCTGTAGCGCACAATCGGGCCAGCAACGAGCTGCGGAAACATCGAGACGTAACACGCAAAGTCAGTGAAACTCTCCGCGCGCTTCGTGGTGCGGCGATAGAGGTCGATCGTGTAGGACATCGACTGGAATGTGTAGAACGAGATTCCAACCGGCAACACGATCTCCAAGGTCCCAAGGGAGTCCGTCCCCAGGAAGTCCAGCAAGCGGTTCACGTTCTCCTGAGCGAACATGAAGTACTTGAAGAAGCCCAGCAAGGTAAGGTTCGCAACGACGGAAATGGTCACCGCCCACTTGCGTTTTGAACTCGAAGCTCCCGGCGCATCCAACGCCAAGCCGCAAAACCAGTCGAGTGCCGTCGACCCGAACATCAGCAATACAAACCACGGGTTCGCCCATGCGTAGAACGCGTAGCTGATCAGCGCAAAGAACCCATTCCGTGCTCTCTGCGGCAGTGCGTAGTAGCAAAGCAGCGCAACTGGCAAAAAGTAGAAGAGGAAGACTTGGGAGCTGAAGACCATAGTTGCGCGGGATACTAACAAATCTCAACCGCCGTCCAGCGACTAGCATTACCCCAGCAATATCGATGATCGCATCCCGCGATCGAATCTGACCGATATGATGAGTGCTCTACGCCCGCTCTTCCTGTTCCTTGCCACCCCAATCTCATCTTCCTGCGGAGTCATGCGCATCGCCCCCACTCTTCTCGCTGCTTCCCTGGCCGCCTCCACTCTCTACTCCCAGCCCCAAGCCGAAAGCTTCAAACTGGTGGCTTCAGATGCTCAAGCTGGAGACGAGTTCGGCAGATCTGTAGCCGT
>JBLIOI010000125.1:0-13300 GCA_047639675.1 Planctomycetota bacterium
ATTGTTTCCAATGAAGGACTCTGTCAGGGGATCGGATTTCATCGGCGGCGATAGGGGGAATATCGGAACGGACGTAGACTTTGAATCATCATGCCCATTTGTGCGGTGCGCCTTGGATTTCCGGCCAAAGCGAGGCGTTGATGAGTCACCGGCAGATTAGCAGCCGCGCAGATTCTCGGGTTCCCTGGATTAGAGGAGTACAAAGAACACGCAATTCTTCCACCAAGACTAATGACACCCCGCGCGATTTCCGCCCCACGCCTCTAAGAGAAAGCCTGCGAGACTATTACTTCCTCTGACATGTATCGTGCGAGCAAACCACCTCGCCCCCGAGAGACCAGAACTCGGAACACAACCCGCGAGCTGGGCGTGTTGATTCAAAGACTCTCGAAGGGCTAGGCGATCTCGATACAAAATAGACATTGGGACGGAAAGGGACATCTCTCCCGGGCCGTTGCGAGTAGCTCTGTCGCCACTCGCAGTTAATCGGGTCCGACAAAAGCCTCAGGGGGATTGCTCGTTCTGAGGTAGACGCCGTCGACCTCTAAAGGGGAAAGCGTTTGCGAGCTCGCAAACTATCTTGAAATTCTTTTCTGAGGGGATGAAGATGGCGGTCAGTTCTGATGCGGAGCGCGCTTTCTCTACTCGAATGCTCCGATGGAGTCTGGCCGACCCGACGCATCAGCCTTGCAGCTGATCAAATGCGTATCGACTTACCATCAGGACGACTCAATGCCCCGACGACGCAACTCCGCTCCAAGCTTGTTTAACGCCCGGTCATATAGTGCTCGCGCCGCTTCAGCTGAAGGCGAACCAAGGTCCTCCGCGATATCGGCCCAGCTCGACTGCATATAGTCGCGCTGGATGATGACCTCACGGCACCTCTCGTCGAGCGCCGCAATACATCCACGAACCGCCTCCGCTTCCTCGGCGCGGCCAACCTCCATACTGGGGGTGGGCAGGTTTGCCAGAAGGGGAAGCTCGCGCACACCGCCATCATCGGTTGGCGTTTCAAGGGGAACCTCCAAGCGCCGATCGCGACAAGCGGCACGCTCGAAGCGTCGAACTTCAAGGATCCTATACTTAGCGAACGTTGCAAGCCAACGAATGAGGCTAGAGTCGTCGTTCATGGTAAAGCGATCCAGGGAGCGAAATGCGTCTACAAAGACTCTCTGCAAGATGTCAGCCGAGTCATCAAGTAGACTCTGCTCCCTGCCTAAGCGCATGCGGACAATCTTTCGAACACGGT
The DNA here is from genome assembly GCA_047639675.1 of Planctomycetota bacterium. Taxonomy (GTDB): domain Bacteria; phylum Planctomycetota; class UBA1135; order UBA1135; genus JABACD01. The sequence goes on from JBLIOI010000125.1 coordinate 1,250, forward strand.
TAGAATAGCGAGCATAAATTTCACTTACCGCATCCCCGTGGCCTTGCTTCGCCAGGCGTACGAGGTCGAGGGTCTGTAGATCGCGAGTTTCTCCAAGCCGTTTGTTCATGGATTCTCTTGGGGTGATTGTTGAACCGGGAATAGGTACTCGCTACGCCGGAAGCCATCGTCTTGCCAAGTATCGTCGAGTGGCTCAGCGGCCTGCCCAAGGAAGCGGGCACGCAGACCCGGATCAACCGAAGCGCCGGTCTCGCCCCGACTCCCGGATTCGAAGAGTTGCTCCCCAAGCGCAATGGCCTCGCCGTAGGAAACCTCGAAGAGTCCGCTCTCAGCCGACGCGTCGAGCCGTGCCTGCCAGGCCTCAAGTGTAGGATTCTGTTTTGGGCAAACGTAGATTAGGAGCCCTTCGCTCGCGTGGCGCTCCGTTTCGGCGTCGAACCATGAGCAGGTTATCGTAGATTCCCCGGGCTCAAGATCCAGTCGGCCGTAATCGGCAGGGTCGTTAACAGGCTTACCTTGGATTTCGGGAAGGATCGGCCGAAGAAATCGGGCGGCACCCACCTCACCGCCGGAGAATGCGAATGCGTAGAGAACAGCTCGATCTGATGTGTGGACCTTTAGTCCGAGGTTGGCGTCCCCTGCAAGAGAGATCGCTTCCCCTGGCGTAAGCAGCCTCACGCCCTCGTCACTCATGAGGATAGGCTGCAGCTCCGGTGGGACCCACGCTGGGGTTCGAAGAATAAAAATTGCACCAAGCAGCACGAGCGCCAATAACGCAACCACCGTAATTGGACTACGCACAACACTCGCAAATCGCATGCGAACTGCCGCGAGGTGATCGAGCTTCGCGACCCGCGGCGGCAGATTGCGATCGAAGCGCTCAAGATCCTCGCGCAACTCTCCCGCCGTTGCATAGCGTTCGTCTGGCTCCGGCGCGAGGGTCTTGCGTAGGATGGCGTCGAGGGCAGGGTGCGTCGTCGGGCGTAGGTCGCGTGGCGCCTGGAAGGCCCCCAGCTTTTTACGCTCGATCACGCTGTTTAGCGCCTCATTATCGCCACGAGTGAAAGCCGGTTCGAGGGTCAATAGCTCATAGAGTACCAAGCCGAGCTGATAGAGGTCGGTACGCGGATCTGTGCCCGTGGCGTAGAAGCGCGCCTGCTCGGGGGCGAGGTACGGAATCGTGCCGTGCAACTCAACGCCAGCTGCAAGCTCCTTGCCATCGGAACGGGCGGCCAAGCCAAAATCGAGTAGAACGGGCTCGCCACCAGCAACCAACATCACATTCTGCGGCTTGAGGTCGCGGTGTAGAATACCTTCGCCGTGGGCTGCCTCGAGGGCACACGCGGCGCGACTCCCGATTCGTGCAATAGTGTGGTCCCATCTGCGGGGATCGAGGATGGTCTCATGCTCACTAATGGCCTCTGCACCAACTATATCAGCCAGAGCAACGGCGGGCGACTCGTCAGGGTGCGCGCGGAGGTGTTCGACCGCCCTCATCACGTCTACGCCCGCGACACGCCCCATGGCAATGTAGCTGTACTGCTCGTCGGCGCGCACATCGTAGACCGGGACAATGTTACGGCTCTTTAGGTTGGCTAGCAGCCGCGCCTCGCTGTGCACGATTACCTCCCAAGCTCCAACCGTGGTAGCCCGGGTCTCATGAGGGTTCATGACCTTGATAGCCACTGGACGCTCGAGCTCCTCATCTACGGCGGCGTAGACAACAGCCTGCCCCCCACGACCCAGCTCGCGCTCAATGCGGTAACGGCTTGCGAAGAGAGCGCCGGGAACAAGCGTAGTTGGGAGCGTGCGGCCCGCCGACTTGCTGTCCTCAACGTATCGGTGAATTGCACTGCGTTCGGCCTCCGTTGCGGCGCGATCGAGGGTGTGGCGGAGACCAAGATCGACGCGCTGCTCGCGGGCAAGAAGGTAAGCCTCTGCCAAAGCGATCACCCGAAAGCCCGCCCGATCGGGCTCGGAGGAGAGACGTTCGAGGGTCTCATCGAGAACGAGGGCCTCACCGCGGCGCAGGCACACCAGATACTCGATCATCAATTCCTCCGCTCTAAGGCTTAGCTCGGGAATCAGATTGGTGGGATCATTAGCAGATTGAAAACTCAATTAAGGCACGCTCCTGCTACATCAATGCGCAAGACTTGCGCGGAGGGTTGTGATTCTCGGATTCTTTTGAGCAGAACGCAAAGTTTCGAGAATTTGGGTTCGAGCGGATGGCAAATGGCTCTCTCCTGAAGCAGGCTGAGGAAACATGAGAACTAGAGGTTAAGTGGGATGAATACAATTTGCCGTTCATTGTGGAAAGGTTGTCGAGGACTTGTGGCCGTTGTGGCTACTCTCCCTCCGGCGTCGGGGCAGAACCCGGCACCGCCGGATATAGCGCTCCTAGTGGGAATCAACAAGTATGCGGCTGGCGAGTGGGCTCCCCAGGCGCTTTCAGGCTGCATCAATGATGTGGCGAACATGCAGGCGCTGCTGATTGAGCGCTTTGGTTTCGATCCAAAAGAGATTCGAGTCCTACTGAACGAAGCCGCAACCCACGAAGCCCTAATACAGGCCTTCGACGAGCACCTATTGCGCAAGGTACGTCCGGGTTCGACCGTAGTGCTATATCTATCAGGTCACGGGTCACGGATCCCAGACGCAAGTGGTGATTTTAGCGCAGAGCCCGACGGATATGACTCTACCTTTCTAGCCTACGACAGCCGCGCGGATAAGCTGCGCGGCGAACGCGACGTAACAGATGATGAACTCCGAAGCTTGCTGTCTGTCCTCACCCACGTTACAGATCAGGTGATCGTGATCTCCGACACATGTCATTCCGGTGGCATCGTACGAGGGAAACAAACTGCTCGCTCGGCTCCGCTGGGCCTGGCACAAGCGGACATGGCGTATGTTCGCAAATTCTGGCCCGAGGACGTGGCACTTGAAGAGGACGGACCTGGCACCGGCCTCGACCCGTCACGCTACCTACATGTAGCTGCTGCAGAGCGCGATCAGCGCGCCTGGGAACTCGAGCTCTCCGACGAAACGGGTACCGAACAGCATCATGGCGCGATGACTTACTTTTTGGTCAGAGCCCTGGAGCGCGCAAGGCCAGAAACCACCTGGCGGGAGGTTGTTGACGACACCGCAGTGCGTGTCGCGGCGTACCGATTTCAGAATGTCAACTATCTCGGCAATGTCAACCGCGAGGTCTTTGGCGGGAAATCCCACACGGTGCAAGGATTCAGGACTCAAGTAAAGGGCAACGGATTGGTAGTACGAGCGGGTGCTCTGGTCGGGCTGCGCACAGACTCGATGCTAGTAATCAGCAAAGCAGACGGCACATCGTTGGGAGTGGCTAGGGTCGTACGTGTGACTCCATCAGCGGCACGCGCTGAGTGGGTGGAGGCAATTCCGCAGCCCCCCCCCGAAGGCGTACTGCGTGCGCTGGAACTTAGCCGGGGATCTGAGGAGCCGCAGCTGCGTGTACACCTAGAGCTAGATCAGTTCACTCTCCCGATGGACTCTGCATTCTTGGAATTCGTCGACGATGACAAGCCGGCCGACTACGTAATAGAGGAGCGCGGGGACGGCCTCTACCTAAGAACGGAAGAGGGTATCGATCTCCACACCACGCCTATTTTGACCGGCGAGTCGCTCCGCGAGAAACTCGAGTCCACGGCGCGTGAGGAGGTCCGCTGGCGGGCCCTATGCGATCTGGCGGCCGAGCGTGGCCAGTATCCGCTACGCGCATCAATCCGACCTGCGACGGCAGCGGAGGCTGAGGATTACCCTAACTACCGGACTGTAATTGAGCTGCCCTCCCCGGACAACGAAGCGGGTGGTTGCACAGTGCGTCTGATCGGAGGCCGCATTCCGCAATCAGAGGCACCCTCCTCCTCCCTCGCCATGCTGGAAATCGTGAACACTTACGACATGGACCTAAATGTGGGAGTGCTCTCGCTCGAGGAGTCTCGCGAAATTTCGATGGCCTTCCCGGTCGACCAAGGCAGCGCTCTGCTGGCGGCTGGAGAGCGACGGCTATGTCCAATATCGATCCTCGCTCGTGGAGAGTGGCCGCTCGATCGCCCAATGCGCGACCGCTACATAGTCGTAGCCTGGAAACGGCCCTTCGACCTGAAGCAATTCGAGCGCAAAGCCACACAGCGCGGCGACGGAAACGCAGCTCCCCCACTGCTTGAAAATGCGCTCTTGGGACCTCTGACACGTGGATCTGCAACCAACGTCTCCTACCGCGGCTGGGGGATTTCTTGCGTGGACGTACTGGTGACCATGCCAATTCGCGAGCAGTGATGACGGGGACTTCCCACTCGATCCGTGGTGAAGAGAATCATGAGTAGGAGTGGATAGCGATAGTTTCTATTGGGTTAGAAGCCTCAGTCGGTTGATCCTGTCAGTACCCATGCGGCCCAATAGCGCGGACTTGCAAAAGGTAGTTCATCCTGCTCAGCAGAAAGGGCAGGAGCTCCATTGGGAGCCGTCTTGAGTCCAAGCTTGTCGATTTGATTCGTCAAGTCCTCACTTGTCATTGTCCGTAGCCAGCGTTTCGCTGAGCGAAGCGCAGCGGCCTTTGAGAATCCTTTCTCCCAGAGCAAGCGATAGAACTCAGCCATCAGGAGCTGAGTTGCGAGGTCGTCAACTCGCCAGAGAGATGTAATGCTCGAGCGTGCGCCCGCAACGTGCAAGGCCGTCTGTAGTGAATGGACTGCCGCCTCGTTCTCGCGACCTAATCTCGTCTCACATGCAGAGAGCACCGCGAGTTCGCAGTCGCTGAGATCAAGCATCGCAATATCCTCTGCAGTAACGGCCCCCTCCGTCCCACCACGATTTGCGCCGGTCAACGCAAGTCCGCAAAGCAACATGGGAGCCAGCGCATCGGCCGGGCGATCCGAGTCCGATGTTGCCCACCCATGAGTGGCGACATGTAGGTAGCGCGCACCGGGGGCGCGAGCAAAGAGCTCGGTTCGTGTAGCGTCCAATCCAGCGAGCGATTTTAAGCCCCCACCCAGATCACCGGCCCCTGAATACAGATTTGCGATTGCTCTGATCTCAGCTGCTGCGCCGGGGAGAAGGAGGAAATCACCCCCGGGCCCAGGACTCCCGTAGTCAATGTCACCCACCAATAATGCCCCACCCTGTCCATCGAAAATTGCGTGAGAAGCAACCAAGTCGATGAGTGAAGGCTGATGAATCACCTCGAAGCGTTCACCAAGATAGCCCTTCTCAAAAGGAAGAGCATCAAAAGGCACTTTGTGAATTGGTCCATCAGCAAGTACGTGGATTCTGGTGATCCCATCCAGATCTTCGAGAATAGGGGCGATGAGTAAGTCAACCAACTGAGCCCCACTATCTTGCCCTCCCGTTTCTCGAAGAGGCTCCCGCACTCCCTCTCCACGCATCGTGGAGCCGACGCCGAGTTCTCTTCGCCATCTCGCAACTGCCTCTTCTATCGGCGCAAGGGGTCCCAGGAAATGAAGCTCGACTTCTTCATCTCGAAGAACGTGAACGAGCAGCATCGGCCGATACCCCCCTGTCTCCAAATCAAGCCGCTTGTACTCGTGGAACGCCAGTATTGCCTCCTCTGACCCGAGAATTGCTAACGCCTCCTCAGGAGAGGGTGGCGTGACTGAGACTGCCCCCCTCAAGGCGTCTCGAAGCCCTCGCTCACTCTTGTCCCGATCGAGTACCGCCCGGCCAAGCGCAACTTGATCTGTCATGGCCGTACTAGCCACCTTGGCAGAAGCCTGCTGTAGACTCGTGATCGCCACCTGAATATCAGAGTCGCCCGACCCTTGCGATGCGAGCCGAAACAACCTAGAGGTCGTGGATCCCACTGACCTCGCACTCTCGATCAAGGACAACAGTTCCTGTTCAATCCTCGGTTGCTCTACTTTGCCAGCGTATCGAGCCAGGACATTGATCGCTCGCTGCGTTTCCATTAGTGCTGTACCCGCTTCCCGCATCGACATTGTCAATCCGATGTTCTCGATGACATACTTCGTATCCTGAATCAGATCCATTGCGACTTCAGCGGCCCTTTCGGAATCATCTGAAGCCATCAGTGCCCCTAAGCACTGGACACGAGCACCACTCAATGCCGAGTGTCCGCGTGGAAGCGTATGTTCATATTGCTCCAACACCGTTTCTATGAACTGAATTCCAGCAGCCACTTCACCTAGTGAAACCAAGACAGTCGAGAGGTTCATCCGTGCCTTCTGAAGGTACACATGATCGTCAGGAAGTTTGCCCTCCCAGGTCTCAACAACCTTTATAAGCATGTCCCTAGCTTCGCTCAAATTCCCCATTGAGGTTAGACAACCAGCAAGGTCCTGCCGAGCCTGCTGGACCATGGGATGATCACTGGGGAATAGATGACTCAATTCGCCAAATCCAGCCCTAAGGAGAATCTCCGCCTCCTCGTACTCGCCCAATTGTCCCAAGGTTCCCCCGAGATTCACGCGGGCCATTTGAACGTACAGGTGGTCTTCAGGATAAGATGCGAGGAATGACTCATAAACTTGCTCTTCAAGAATTCGAGATAGGTCGAGATCTCCAAGCTCTTTCACTACGAGGGCTAGATTTCCCTGAGCCATCGTGAGGTAGGCTTCCCCTCCAGAAACTAGAGACAACTCGTTCACTGCGATTTGAAGTTCGTCGCGAGCTTCCTCCAAGCGCCCGCAAACTTCAAAGGCACGACCAAGATGGATTCTAGCGTTTAGCGTTTTGAGGCTTTTCTCTCCATGGGTCGCCTTTCGAACGCGCAACACATGGATTATCTCCTGAAGTCCAGAATCCAAGTCACCGTGATCAGTGAGTGCATTTCCCAATAATACGTGGGCTTCGAGTGTGTAGGGGTGCTCCTCGGGTTGGAGATCATCGAATATATCTACAGCGATTCTAAAACTGCGTAGTGAATCGTCGAGGAATCCCCCCTTCATGGCCATGACTCCGACCCGGTATGCGGCGTAGCCAACTTCGTGGTCGGGATCCTCAATGGTGCTCAGGACGTCCATGATGGCATCAATGCACTCCTCCATTTCCTCGACTTGGTCACTCGCGCTGTATTCGGCAAGCGCTTCTCTAAGGGCATCGACTTCCTTTAGGCCATCTTCCAACTCCGATGTCTTCCGCACCCACTTTGCCAGTAATACGGCCTCCCCGGGCACTCCATCCGAAGATTGCACTCTGAAGTGAAATCTCTGATCTTCGGCAGTTTGGCAGAAAGCAAAAGATGTAGTCCCTCCCCCAGAATTGTCATCCTCGATTGTCTCGCCCCTGGGTAGCTCAATCACAAGATTCGGGTCCAGCTCCGAGGACCTCACTTGAACGTACAACGTGCCTGGAGCCGAGGAATCAAAATAGAATGTGGACTCTGCCGAAGTTGAACCACCTTCAGCTTGGACGAGAACTGTGGTAGGCAATCCCAATTGAATCTCCACTTCATCCGGAGATGCAATGGATACAGAACAGACAGCGAGAAGGTTCAAGGCAGGGAAAATCAACATGGTACGTGAACGCTGGACAAGGGTTGAGTAGAAGTCGAGTCGGAGTGCATTCGCGGGGATCGGGGTTAAGACCAAGCAGTCCCGCATCGGGCGGCACAGCTCTATTCCTCACGCGCTAGCCAATAGCTAGACCTTCAAACTGTGAATGGTCAGGCAAGTGCTTGGAAGCTAGCGGAGCAAATGTGTTGTGATTGCCCCGGACGCTATTGTTTGAAGCAATCGGCAATCTGCAGAGAGGCCGAGTTTCAGGGCAGGACGTGCACCAAGACTCCATTCGAAAAATTGAAGTTACCTCCACAGGGACCTCCATTCGAATCTCTGAACCATGATTGGAAGTAGCGCGTTTGACCCCCAAGAGCGCCAACATCAGCCAAGATTCCAGGTCCCCAAACCATGACACCTTGGGCTGAGGAGAGCTGAATGTGCAGGCGCTGCGTTGTCCCAGAAACGCACAACAGCCCGTCTCCGACCGGAGCTCCCGTGAATCCATTGGCTGTTGCTGTTCCGGCGAATAGTAGGCCGTAAGTTGAAGGGGGAGTCTGTATTGCAACGAGAGATATGCTATCCGAGGTTGCGCTAGATGACCCGAAAACGGACATGCGTGCACCAACTCCCGTAGAGTTCGTGCATGCTTCTCCATGCCATTTGGTACTCGAGTTTCCACAAGGACATGGGCCATCGCCAAAACAGTATGGGCCGTTAAAAGGATCACCCTGTGGCCCGAAACTTAACTGATCAATTTGAATTGCAAGCTCCGTTCCGGCGGCTGACAAGAAAAGTGTACCACCCTCCGCAGCAGTGAACGGCCCCGCAGAGTGACCTTGCATGAAGGCAATGTCACGATTAGCGATCATGCTCCCACTCGGATCCATGATCGTCGTGCTAATCCACTCCTCATTGCCAGGCATCAACACATTGATTTCCAGTGTATCTACCGTATCGTCCACAAGCTTCACGGGAGCAACACCTGTCATGAGCGGCACATTAGATATTGGCCAAGTAACGTCCCCAATGCGAATGTGACTAGAAGGCACATAGAGCTGATACGTCGAAGTGTTGGGAACCGATAGATCCGCTTGGTAGGGAAGTGAGCAATGAAACCATACTGAGTCGCCCACAGTGGCTTGCCCGAAAGGGAAAAGCACGGAGCCGTTGGTCGAGATCACGGTACCGGTCACGTCGATAGCCAAGTCATTAGCTAGAGCCACGTTGGAGGAAGCTAAGGCGAGAATCGCAAACTTAAGCGTAAGTGAGTTCATGGGTTTCTATAGGGAACTGGGATAATTGAACGAAGTGTTTGAGAACCGGGCCCGCACAGGGCTCGTAGATAGAGCGCAACGGACATCAGCATTCCGCAACCGCGCGGAAGAGAGAATCCGTCCCAGGCATGGGGCCAACAAAGCGAGCCAATTCCTCGAGTCTCCGCCGCCGACAGGCTTGGAGATTGGGTCCCTGCGCCCACAAGTGAAACGACCAGCGACCTTCCTCTGCGCCATATATCCCATAGTTTTTCTCTGCAATGGACGATCGGTGTCACTCTGACCTCATCCGGCGAGTCCCAGCGGTGCCCAGTACCAGGGATGGCGCGCGATTGGCGGAAGGCCCAAGCACCCGACAGGTGCCATCGGCCGTCGCCACAAGAGAATTCCGCCGACTAGCCCCGTCAACCCTGCTCCGAATTTGGAGTTGACAATCCTCCCTGTATTTAGTTTCAGAGTAGTTGTCTGTGTCTCCGCAGCCATTTGCAAACCAATGGCTAACGGACTCCTCTCCCCGGAAGCGGGGACCCTCTTCTCGATCGTCGAACACGAGGGCAACACACAAGCGAGCAACGAAGAAGTCAACAGGATCAAAGCCTTCGCGCGCGATCTTCTGGGCAGAACAAAGGTCGACAAGCATGGGAAAAATTACGGTCCCCTCAAACTCGAAGACATCCTCTTTGTCGCTCCCTTCAACATGCAGGTTCAACGGCCGCAGGAAGCCACCCCCGATGCTCGCGTCGCGAGCGTTGACAAATTCCAGGGATAGCCGGTGGTCGTCCTTTCGTTGTGTCGAACCGCCGGCGAGTCCGAGACCGGCGGACGCGGCCTCGCCTTCGTGCTCGACGCGACCGGCTAAACGTCGCGGTATCGCGCGCCCATAGCCTGGCGATTGTGGTCGCGGATTGGCCGCTTGCGCTGACAAAAGGGACTTCAGTTCAGGCGATGATGCGCTTGAATCTCCTGACGCGGTTGGCTTAGTCGGAGGAGGCTAGCCAACTGAAACGGGCCCCTAGCTGAGAACTTTGCACGGAGCTGAACTCGGTAACAGACATGAGCCCTCTCTGCGTCCACCTGAGGAGTTTACCCCCGGTGTCCATTCGATTTGGGGAGGCCCACATTGCACCTATTCGAAGTTCAGTAGCAGTACGACTACATCGACCGTACTTACCCCAGTGCCCCGTGTTGAAGATCACGCCCGGCTTCTCCTCATTGAACCAACCGGACGCCTTCAAGCACCGGGCACGCGCAATCCAAAGGCGCGCCGCTGGTCCAGATTTCGCCAAGGCGCCGCGTGCTCCAACTTCTCCTCGAGCGTACGCACCATCGGTGACCGCTGAAAGAAGCACCCAATTCGGCGGCCACAATCGGACCTAGCCGCCGCTCAAGCGCGTGTGCCCCCCACCTCTGGCTCGGACTTCGCAATCCCTTACCCCAAATGAGATAGCCGACGTAGAGTAGACATCTCGACACGACGACACCCAACATTTGGAGGCATGACCTGTGAGTGAATCAAGACTGGGAGATTGGAGTATTGTGAGAACCACAATCCTTGGCGCGACACTGCTACTGATGTCCACGACCGCTGCCGGTCAAGCACGCTTCCATGTGGATGCAGCTGCGCTGCCGGGTGGCGATGGACTTGGTTGGAATACAGCCTTTCAATCGGTGAACACAGCTCTCACCACGGCCGCCATTGGGGACTCGATTTGGGTCAAGGCGGGCACCTACACAACAGGCGACCCGAGCGATCTCGCGGATCCGAGAAGCGCTTCCTTCCGCGTGGCTCCTGGCATCACGCTGCGTGGCGGCTTCGATGGCACTGAAGCCACGTTGGATGACAGAGCTGGGCTCTTCGAGTCGACCATTCTGACCGGCGACCTCGGAGTTCCTGGCGATCCCACAGACAATGCCTACCACGTTGTGCAGGCAATGTTTGACAGCGGCATACCCCCGGGCCCGACGCGAGTCGACGGTTTTGTCATCCGCGATGGGAACGCAAACGCTCCGCTGAATTCGCAGGGCGGCGGAGTGATGATGTTCAACTCGGGACTGTACTTGTCCAATTGCATCATCAGGAATAACAGTGCGCGCTTTGGAGGCGGGGTTCATGGGCAACCCGCCTTGATCAGAATGAGTTGGTGTCAACTGATCGACAATCACGCGATTGAGCGCGGCGGCGGTCTTTGGGGACAGGCCATCAACTACAAGATCTCGCACACCATCTTCCGTGGTAATACCTCCGACAAGGGAGGTGGAGCTTTCATTCAGTCCATCGGCGATGACAACGGAGTCTCATTGCCCATCGTGTTCTTTCACAATTCCGTGTTCTATGACAACCATGCCAACCGTGGAGGCGCTGTCTTCATTGGCGGAACGCCCTTCGCTTCGGGCAAGGCCAGTTTCTCCAGTTGCACGATTGCATACAACCAAGCCGATGAGAGCGGAGGCGGCATCTTTGCGAACACCCTCTCTCAGGTTCCAGCCGAGTCCTACCTCTACAATTCGATCGTTTGGGGTAACACTGCGCCCATCTCTCCCAACCTAAGAGGTCGCCACTCCGCAATCGCCTGCAACATTCAAAACGGAGCCTTCTACGGGGCGCGTAACCTATCGGCAGATCCATTGTTTGCCGACGGACCGAATGGCGACCTGCACCTTCTAACAGGTTCGCCGGCCACGGATAGAGGAATCAATTCCCTTGTCCCGGCCGACTTTGCGGACGTGAATACGAACGGCGACTTTTTCGAAGTACAGACTTTTGATCTGGACCGAACTCGCCGCTTCAAGAAAGCAGATGGCTCTCTCGTCACGGAGCAAGTCATTGATATGGGCGCGTTTGAGTTGTAACTCGGAGGGGATGCGTTAGATCAATGAGCGGGTAGCGGAGTGCGGGCGTGGGCACCCATTCGATTCGGGTGTCGCCGTGCTCCGCCGGGCCAGGACATGAAACAAGATCTATTGTGTCATGGTTACAGATACATGCATCCGAGATGCGACGCCCCACCCCTTCGAGCGGCAATACCAGCCCGACGACATCAACCATACTTGATCCCGTGCCCCGTGTTGAAGATCACAACCGTCTCCTCCTCCTTCAACCAACCGGACGCCTTCAACCTCCGCACTGCCGCCAAGCAAGCGCCGCCTTCCGGTGAACATTGCAGGCCCAGCATGCGGGCCATCTTGTCCGTCTCCGCCAAGAGGTCCTCTTCTTCGACAGCCACCGCCGTGCCAGAGCTGTCGTAGAGCGCCTTCAAGATCAAGAA
>JBLIOI010000126.1:0-13270 GCA_047639675.1 Planctomycetota bacterium
GCTCCAGAATGAATCGATTCTCTTCACGCACTTCAGCCCGCGTTACAGCAGGGCGCAAATCACGGAGATTCTTCAGCGCCGCTTGCCTGCAGGGTTGCGCGAGCGAGTGACGCCTCTGTTGAATGGCTTCGCCTAATTGGTGTCCGGCTCAACTTCAGCCATTTTCATCCAGGCGACAAGCAAGGTGTAGCTGACGGATAGGGCGACGGGTCCGACGAAGAGTCCGAGGATCCCAAAGGCCATCGCACCGCCGATCGCACCGAATAGAATGACGAGCATCGGAACGTCGAGGCCCTTGCCCAGAAAAATCGGCTTGAGGAACGAGTCACTGATGCTGATCAGGAAGGCATAGACCGCAAAAATCGTCGCCGGCACGGTTCCTGAAGTGGAGTAGACCCACGCTGCGATTGGGCCGAGGACCAAGAGCGGCGGCAATTGAATGATGGCCAGGATCAAGACCAGGCCTGCCCAAAGACCAGCGCCGGGAACACCGATGAATAGGAATCCAATCCCTGCAAGCACTGCTTGGATGACCGCGACCCCAAGAACGCCTTTGGTGACGCTTCGGATGGTCAGGATAGAGAGGTCCGTCAGAGACTTGCCATGGGAACCCGTCACGAGAGCTGCTAGCGAGCAACTCAGCTTGTAGCCCGCTTGCGCGTTCACGAGGAAGGCGCCAGCAACTAGAATTGAAAGCAAGAATTGAATCACACCTCCAGCGGAGGAGGCGATGAACTTCAGCAGCCACTTGCCGAAGGACTCGAGCTGTGGCTGAAACTGATTGGCGGTGGATTCGAGGCTTGAAGCGGCGTTCCCCCAAACAAGGTGGAGTTCCTCGCCGATCACTGGCCAGCTAGCCACGGAAGGGTCGGGCGGTGGGATCTTTATGCTTCCACTTTGGAATTCGCTGGAGAGCGATTGGATCTCTTGAATGCTCGCGCTGCCGAGATACCAAGTAGGGATAGCGAGGCAAGACATGCCAGCGACCACGAAGATCGCGGAGGAGAGCTTCTGTTTGTCACCGACTATCGAAGTGAGCCTCAAGTGCAGCGGGTAGAGAGCAATCGCAATCAGCATTCCCCAAACAACGATACTCAAGAACGGTGCAGTGATCCGCAAACACAAGTAGATCAGAAGGACAGCGGCGCCCACCTGGATAAAGGAGGTTGTGGCGTTGCTCTTGATTGCTGGTGTTTCCATGGGGCAGGTCTGGTTCGCTCAGTGCACGGTGTGGACGTTGCGAAGGTTACCAAGAGTCGTTCGTGTCCAAACGTTCAACTGTGGCTGATCAGAGGAAGTGCCCGGGAGGTTCCATCTCAGCCAAATAGCAGGTCAGCCCGCTGCTCGATCTCTTCACCGTCCGTCAACTCGAAGTAGGCTCGGGCGAGGCGTTTTTGCACTCCTTCTTCTTCCGCGCGCCTCCACCGAAATACGAGTGAGTCGGGGTCGAGAAGCAGTGACCATCTCCGGAAGCGCTCCTGACCCTCGGCTTGAAGTTCCGGATCGGGAGAGCAAATCTGATCTATGGACTTAGTGGCCGCCCAGGGGAAGACTATTTGGATTGAGGTACTCGGAAGGAAGAAGAGCAGGAAGCCCGCAATGGCCAACGCCCAGCGCGACTTGGTTTTTGCAGCACGAAAGGCTAGATCGGCGTGGCAAGCGAGTACTGCGCTCGTCAGGAAGGGCGCGAAACCCAGGAATCCAATGCCCAGCCATAGAATCCCGAGCAAACTAATGGGGAGCATGGCGAGGCCAAGAGCCCCTGCAAATACAGCGCTAGCCATAAGGGCTCCTGCGAGTAGGGCGGGCCTTCGATTAGACGTGAGGCGCAGTACCATTGTGCCCATGCCAATCGCGGTGGCTACGTAGCAGGCGAGCCGATACCTTGCGAGGTAGGGGCCCTTGACTACTAGTGCCTCGCCTTGAAAAATACAGGGATCAACGAATATCAGAATGACTGGGACAATCACAACGAAGGTCCAAGCGAAGCCGGGATCGCACAACCAGCTGTAGAGCTTGATGTTCAAGTTTCTGAGGATCATTCTCATCGGTACAGGCTCCCGCTTGTCATTGGATGCTTGACGCGCACCTTTCAACTCGTGAGCGGCGCATTCGTTCCGAAGGTCCCTTGTCAAATTGAGCGGCACTGCTCGATCTGGACCCTAAGGGCGCAAGCTGACCTTGGCCAGTTGGTAATTGTGCGGCCTTAGCTGGCCCCGCTGACCAAATGCACGGAAGGCCACCCGCCGCCCAAATGGAGCAACGGATGGCCTTCAGGCAATCTCTAACGAGACGCTACTTACTCGTGCTCGCAGTCCGGGCCGTGCACGTGACGTTCCTTGAGTTCTTCCTCTGTCGCTTGATGGAACTCGCGAACCTCGACGGTGTAAGTGATGGTCTTTCCAGCGAGGGGGTGATTGGCGTCGAGCACGACGGACTCGGCGTTGACTTCAACGACGCGCATATCCAATTCGAATTCGCCTTCCTCGTCGTCGTCTTCATCGTCCATTTGGACGTCGACTTGGATCCATTGGTCCGTTTCAATTTCGGCGTCCGCGGGGAACTCGTCGCGCGGGACGGTGGTCAGGGCGTCGACGTCGTAGTCACCGAAGGCGTCTTCGGGAGTTAGGGTTAGGTCGAACTTGTCGCCCGGGCCCTTGCCCACGAGAGCTGCTTCAAGCTTCTCAGGGATTTCAGCGTTGCCGTGCAGGTACTGCAAGGGGCCTTCCTGCTCGCTCGACTCGACGACTTCGCCGCCTTCGATTTTCAGGGTGTAATCAAGTTCGACGAGATGTCCTTGGGAGATGCTCATTTCGAGGGAGGTGTTGTTGTCTGCGCCGACTTGTGGGCGCGTTCTCTGGAAAGGTAGGTGTAACCGCTAAGTGCGGACTCGAATCGGCGCCAAACGAGCGCTGATTCTTCGTACGTGAGTAGACCGCGCTCGAGAGAATCTTCGATGTGGCGACGCATGTCGCGCAAGAGATCCTTCTCGAAGTACCCTACATAGGAGAGTACGTCTTGCACCCGCTCACCGCGAACGATGTGGTGCAGGCGCGGGCGGCCTTGGCTATCGGTGTCGACGTGAACGATGTTCGTGTCGCCAAATAGATTGTGCATGTCACCCAGGATCTCTTGATAAGCGCCGACCAAGAAGAAGCCAAGGTAGTAGGGCTCACCCTCGCGCACGTCGTGCAGTTCGAGGGTGGGTTTTGCTTCGCCCAAACTGATGAAGCGATCGATCTTCCCGTCGGAGTCGCAGGTGATATCTGCAAGGACTGCGCGGCGCGTGGGCTCTTCGTCCAGACGGTGGACGGGCAGCACCGGAAAGAGCTGCTTGATGGCCCACGAGTCGGGCATCGACTGGAAGAGCGAGAAGTTCATGAAGTAGGTGTCGGCTAGGTCGCGCTCGAGTCCAGCGAGCTCGTCGGGCACGTACTCAAGGCTCTTGGTGACGCGCTGGACCTGAGCTAGGCCGAACCAGAAGAGGCTCTCGAAACGCGCACGCTCGGTCATTTCAAGCTGCCCCGTGTTGAACAGCATGCGCGCCCTGTCACGCAATTCCATCAGGTCGTGATAGCCCTCTTGGAAATTCTCGCCTGTGATAGTGCTGGCCACTTCCGCGATATCCTTGACCAATTCGTGGTCATCTTTAGTGGGCTTGGTGGGCGCGCTGTCGCGTTGCGGACCCGAGACGCCGAGCACGTCGGTGATCAAGACGGCGTGGTGAGCGGACAGCGCGCG
Source organism: Planctomycetota bacterium (assembly GCA_047639675.1). Taxonomy (GTDB): domain Bacteria; phylum Planctomycetota; class UBA1135; order UBA1135; genus JABACD01. The sequence goes on from JBLIOI010000126.1 coordinate 3,742, forward strand.
GCCGGATTCGGAGAGGAGAGTCGGAGCTTCAATTTGCGCTTCGCGACAGGCTTCGCCCACTTGATACACGACGTCGTTCGCATACTCTTGAAGCGAGTAGTTCATTGACGACTCGAGGCTCGTGCTGGAACCGTCGTAGTCGATGCCGAGTCCGCCACCGACGTCGAACCACTCGATGTTGGCGCCCATCGCGCTGAGGCCGGTTAAGGTTTGCGTGGCTTCGCGCAAGCCCTGCTTCAACGAACGGATGCTGGTGATCTGGCTGCCGAGGTGGAAATGCAGGAGGCGCAAACAGTCGAGCATGCCCGCCGCTCGCAAGCGGTCGACGAGGGCCACAATCTCTTCCGTGGTTAGCCCAAACTTCGAGCGGTGTCCGCCGGACTCCGACCAACGGCCTGATCCGCGGTAGGAGAGTTTAGTTCGCACGCCGATAATGGGCTTGATGCCGAGTTCCCTCGACTTGCGTAATAGGGTTTCGAGTTCCGTGAACTTCTCGATCACGATCACCGGGGTGATGCCCAGCTTCTGTGCCAAGAGCGCTAGCTCGATGTACTCTTCGTCCTTGTAACCGTTGCAGATAACCAAGCTATCGTCGCCGCCACCGCGCAGGGTCATCACGGCTACGAGTTCGGGCTTGCTGCCAATTTCAAGCCCCATTCCGCGCGGCCGGCCTTCTTTCAAAAGCGCTTCTACAACTTCGCGCTCTTGATTGACCTTGATCGGGTAGACCAGGCGATAGTCGCCGGGATAGTCGAACTCTTTCTTCGCCTTATCGAATGCATCGAACAAGGCGCGCACGCGCGCGCGCAACAGGCCATCGAAACGCAACAAGATCGGCGTCTCGACTCCACGGCGTCCGAGTTGATCGATCAGCTCACGTAGATCGATGTGATCGCTGGTGCCATTCGGCGTTACCTCGACATTGCCTGCCGAGTTGATGCTGAAGTGCCCCAATCCCCACTGGTCGATGTTGTAGAGGCTTCGGCTATTTTGAACGTTCCAATCTTGCATGTGTCGTATTCATGATTTGGCCGAGAATTATAGTTGGATCTCGCTAGGGGTCGAGTGGGCAACCTGCACCAAATTGCAGAGAACTGAGCATATTTCTCAATAGCGCCAAATAGTTAATTCAGCGGGATCAGGGGCAGTCTCTTCGATGCGTTCCAGGACCTCGGCAGGTTCAGGGTGTTGTGCTGGAGCCTCGATAGGGTGTTCGGTCGTTCCAGGGAGGCTCGGCGCGCTCGCCGTAGCAGACCTTAGCGCGGTAAATGATGTGCAGCCGGCGGTAATCGCCGTTGCGTCACAGATGACTAGGTCCTGCGGGGGTCCTGCTTGAGGGGGACTATGGAAAAAGATCTGACAAAGCGAGGGACAGGATCAGAGCGAGGGGTCTTGGTCATTAGAAGGCCGGTATTCGGAAGGCAGAGCACTCGAGCTGTCAGAAGAAAACAGGCCTGATCAGTGACTCTTCCTGTACCGAGCGTCTTTGAAGTGAGCTCGCGCTCTCCCCACTAGCTGTGGGGTTCGTACCGGTTCAGCTCGTTCCCCCTTGGTACTGCATGGGGGAACGCTGGCTGACCCGTTCGAAACAGCTGATGGCCCTTCTGCTCACGTCGAGTCTTGGTGGTCATCAGCTCTCAAACCAAAACTCTGGAGAACCTTTATGTTTGAGTTGAAGAAGCCGCTTTTGGCAATCCTCGCGTTCGCAACCTTGGGCTTGGCGACGGCCAGCGCCCAGAGCTACAACGACTACCCTGCTGATTACCCCTTCGGTGCCCCGGGCACTTCCAGCCATCTGGATGGTTACGATGGATTTCCGGGGGACACGCCCCTTGGAACACCGGGCTTACCCTTTGGTTGTCCGCCGAATGGTGGTGAAGGTGGCCATGGTCTTGGAGTCGGCAACGGTGGAAATGGGGGGACCGGCGTTGGGCCGAATGGTGACGGCGGCGCCGGCGGCAATGGTGGCGCCTATAACGGTGACGGAGGCTCTGGAGGATCCGGTGGCTCGGGAACCGGTAGCGATGGCGGTACTGGGCATGGCGGAAGCGGCGGCAATGGCGGCCACGGTGGCGGCGATGGCGGTAACGGTGGTAGTGCCGGAGACGGCGGAGACGGTTCCAGTGGGGACGACTGCGGCTGCGGCGAAGGAGCCGATGGCGGCGATGGCGGCAGCGGTGGAAACGGTGGAGCACACGGCAACGGTGGTGAAGGCGGCGATGGCGGTGATGGTGGAGATGGTGACCCCGGCGGAGATGGCGGCGACGCTGGCGACGGCGGCAATGGACTCAACCCCGGTGAAGGCGGAGAAGGCGGAGAGGGCGGCGATGGCGACGGCTTTCCGCCCTTTGAGGACGATGGTGATGATGGCGATGACGGAGGGGAGGGAGCGGACTACAGCCCGCGAGTGATCACTCCGGACAATGGCCTCATGACAAGCATCGGGCACTTGGCATCCCTTGCCACAGTCATCAAGTTGTTCACCTCTCTATAGACGAGTGACTTGTTCTTGCCCGTCCTCTCCCCAGCTGGGGAGGGCGGGCACGCAAGGGACAATTCCCATCAGTTGGTAAGAACTAAATCGAAGCAAGGCGTAGGCAACACCATGAATGAAATCAGTCGAAACAGCTGCCTTGGTGTTCTCGCCTTGCTGATTGCTCTGGGGTTTGCGTACTTCATACTCAGCGATCCTGATGAACTGGGGGCGTCATCTCTATTCGTAGCGGGTGACGTAGAGAATGCGACGACAACGGAGAGAAGGCTGCCGATTACCGGGCCAAGAATTGGCCGACGCACAACAACTGAAAAAAACATGGCCGCAAGTGCGATCCCCGGGGGCAGCAGCTCACTTTTGGCGCACCAGGCAGAATTGCATCCGCTCACTGGACGAGTCGTCGATGACCTGGGCAGCGCCTTCCTCGGAGCGAGGGTTTCAGTACGCGATGCATTCGGCGTGAGCATCGCATCACTGCATCCCAATGGGAGCGGGGAATTCTACGTAGACCTGAAGGCTGGAGTCTATGTGGCCAGTATCGACGAATCCTCGCTCCCTGCGGGCTTCCACGCACCCTTGGAAATCGAAGTCGACAGGCACAGTTACAACTCCGTCTTCGAAGCACAGGAGTTCGAGATTCCTAGCGCGGAGGGGCCCACAGAAATTGTGCTGACTGTCTTTCGGTCGGCCGTGATCCAGGGCCAAGTAGTCGACTCTCTCGGAGATCCCATGCAGGGGGCCTATGTGTCCTTGTCTTATGCGGGAACCGACCACATGCCCATGGTGGCTTACGGAAGCACCCAAACCGACGAAGCTGGAAACTTCGAGCTTACGCAGCCTTACCCAGGGAACTATCGATTGAACGTCCAGGATGCGAATATGAACCTCAGCGAGAAGACCTCAGCACTTGCGCCGGTTGTCATTGAGCTCTCGATCGAGGCGGGCCAAATTCACGACGTGGGCGTTCTTCAATTGGGGGGCGCGGGAATCAGTGCTCAGGGCAGGATTGTCGATCAAGACGGCAATCCTTTCGCGGGCATGCTGGTAAAGGCTTTTCCGCACATGGAGAGCAGGGAGGGTTGGAGACCGATCGCCCTCTCTTATCGCCTTTCCCAGGCGACAACCGACTTGGATGGTATCTTTCTCCTCGAGAATCTCCCGCAGCGCATGGTTCGCATTCAACTGGAGGGTGACTATGAGCTTCCCCTTGGTGAGAGGAAGGCGGCTTTCTTTGTCGATCCCGTATACGCCGATCTCCAGATGACGGTTCCAGGCGGCACTTTGGATGTAGGGGATCACCAGCTTCTTGAGAGCCGGCCCTTTCGTTTAGAAGTGACCTTCAAAGTCGACCCCGATTGGGCTGCAGCCCAGGGAATCGATCCGAATGACCTGGGCAGCCGCATTGAGGTAAAGGTCGAACTCGAGAACCCGGAGCGGAGTGCCTTTGGCTTGTCACGTGTCGAGTACCGGGAGGCCTTCGCCGGCTATCCGTCCTTTTCAGGGGGCACACGACTGACCTTCGACAAGGAAACGCTCGAGCTCCATTGGATCACGGAAACGCCCCGTGGTCCCTGCATCTTGAAAATCGAAGCAGGCAAGAAGCGCAGCAAAATCAACTTCGACTACAAGTTCACCCCGCGCCCCAGCCGCACGGAGACCGTGACGATTCAGATTCCGTCGAAGTAGTTGGGGCGCGATTTGCTGCTTCGAACCGGAAGGAACCTAGCAGTCCATGGTGAAGGTGCTATTGCGTCAGATGGCCAACACCCGGTCTGCATAGGCGCCTGAAAGGAAGCCCAGGCGAATCGATGGATTCAGCGAGCATTCCGGGTGCCTATGCGGACCGGATGATGGTCAGCTGACGTGAAATGACTTTTACCACGGGCTGCTAAAAGTCCGAAGCTCGCTTCCCGACTTGGAAAGAGCCAAAACCAAAGGGGGTCGGATCGTACGAACCGACGGTGTCCACAGGGCTATCGGCGGAGATCGCATCTTCCATTCCGAGCCCCCAGTAGCATGAATTGACAAATAGGCGCCGCAAGTCAGTACTCTCGCAATCGACCGAAGCGCCAATTGTGGAGCAGACGATGCGCTGAACCTGGCCGTTCGCCTTCGGCAGCTCGCGGGCCCAAGCGATCGGCATCATCGGATTGTTCTTGGGTCCGTCGACTGCGACGTTCGAGGGTTGCATGCCGTCCAGTACTTGGCCGAGAAGCAGCACGGTCGCGGTTGATGGAATGTTTCGAACGCCGTAAACATCCGTCGGACCCCAAACATCATCAACGCCGCGCAGGATTGGGTGCGAGGCATTGGCGGGCTCGATCACGCCGCGAGTGCTCTCCTGACCGTGGTGCCCGTGATGGTTGATCCACGTGTCGCCGAGAATCTGTTGTCCGAACCCCCCAGGCCATTCTTTGCTCGCCCAGCCATACTTGGCATAGGGGCTCTCTTTGTCTCGCTTGTAGTCGAAGGCGTGGGTCGAAGTTCGCAGGCCTAGGATGGGTTTCCCGGACTCGACGTATTTGGCGAAGTGCGCCATGTCTTGGTCGGGGAGTTCCCGAAAGCGCAGGAAGCAAATCAGCATGTCCGCCGTGTCGAGCAGGTGCATTCCGGGAATGTTGGTCTGCTCGTTCGGGTTGACCTCGCCAGTTTCCTTGTCGGTGGCGAAAAGCACCGTGCAACGGAACCCGTGGTGGGTTGCGAGGATGCGCGCCAGCATCGGAAGGGCCTCCTCGGAGCGGTATTCCTCATCGCCAGAGACCAGGACAATGTGTTTGCCGAGTCCCGGGCCCTCGTAACCATAGAAATCGACCCAAGAATCGCTGTGGGGTACGTTGACTGCAGCAGACTTCTTCTCTCCTTCCTCCTTCGCGCTTTGCAGGAAGAGCAGCAGGTCGAGGATCTCCGCTTCGTCCAAGGTGACGAGCATTCCCGTCGGCATGGGGGAGATGCCCGTGTCAAAGCGCTCGATGATCTTATCCTTGGGGACGACCACGACATTCTCCGGTTCCAGCAAGACCGGCACGATATGCAGGTTCTCGCCGTCCTCCGTCAGAATCCGGCCGATGACATCTTTCTGGCCTTCGACCTCGAAGATGTAGAACTTGTAGTCTTCCAGTACCTCCTTGGAGGGCTTCATGATGTGAGCGAGCAGGTCAGCTCCCTGGTACTTCTCACCGACGGACATCAGGTCCGGTCCGCCGCAAGCATCGGTTCCCGTCACGCTGTGGCACTTGATGCAACCCGCATCGTTGAACAGCTGCGCGCCCCGTTCTCTTGATCCCTTACTCTCCCAGTCTGCTGTCAAGATCGGCAGCAGTTCTTCGAGCTTCCAATCCTTGATGAACCTACGAATGGGTGCGGTCGTCGCTTCACTCTCGCGGCGCTCGATGGCTTGCTTGTCGCTGCCGGCCGCCACAATGTGCATGACACCGTTCATCACACGCCAGTGGCCAGGATATGTACAGACGAAGGGCCTCTCACCCGTCTCGTCCGGCGCAGTGAAGGTCAAAACTTCCGTCTCACCGGGAAGCACGAGTCCCGTGTGCCACAGGACTGAATCACTTTCAGGGATGTACTGCATAGAGCCAGACGAGGGCGCCAATTTCTCGGCAGCCTGCCCCACGCTGACGAGTTCGCCTGGCAGGGTGAAGACCAAGTTGTGCGGCATCATGTCGTTGTTCCTGAAGGTGATCGATACCGGCTTGCCCGCTTCGACCCAGAACTCGCCGAGGTCGTAGAGCATCTGGTGCGGTAGGGTGCTGATTACGATCGAAGTTCCACCGAGGCCGTCGAGTCGTGCGAGCGCATTGGCTTTTTCGTCCGGGCTCAGCCCGGCCGCAAGCTCGCGGCCGAGGGCGATCGCTCGAGTGATTGACTCTGAAGTGTGCAGCTCCGCAGGAACCTTCTCGATATGTAGTAAGAGTGCGTCGACAAGGGCTGAACTTGACTGGGCGGCACGCTTCTCTTTCGGAACGCTGTCAATGATTGCGAGACTCGCACCGAGCAGGTTGGGTGTCTCAAGCAGGCGCGCTGCGTCGGCGAGCTTTTGCGCTGAATCCGTGGGCAAGTGAGCCATGGCAAGACTTGCAGCATGGCGAATAGCGGTACCACTCCGCGCTCCGACTACCTTGCCGAGGGAAGCCGCGGGGATCTCCTGATCTTCGAAGTCCGGACCACTCCAGTGGACACTGAGGCTTTCGGCTCCGCCACTATTAAAGTAGGTGACAAGGATGTCGTGGGCCCCTGCGGTCAACTGAATCTGCCCGCTCTTGGACACCGTGCCGTGGGAGCCATCGTTATCGACTACGGATTTGCCGTCGATGTAGAGGCGCGACCCGTCATCTGAACTCGTGCGCAGGGTGTAGAGTCCTTCGCTCGGAACGAAGAGTGAGCCAGCGAATAGCAAACCATAGTTGTCGGTGTTGCGTCCCTTCGCAAAGTCGAGATTGATACGTTCTCCGAACTGCTCAGCTTCGGGAATGAGTGTGGCGAAGGTCTCTAGCTTCGCATCGCTCGGCGCAGGTTCGTAGACGGCAGTAAACACTCCCGTGCCAGGGCTGTAGACCACATCATCCTTCGGCTCTGGAAACATGATCAAGCGCAGCGTGGAAGCAAGTCCGGCGCGCAGGGCTGGATCTTCGATTAATGAGACGCTGTCGAGGAAGCTGATGACTCGATCCCGCGCTTGGCGAGCACTCGTCCAGGCAGCATCCAGGTTGCCGTCTTGGCTGACGAGTTCGGCATAACCAACACTTCGAGTCGAGCGCCGCTCTCCTCGTTCTGCGAGAGCAACGAGTCCCGCTCTCGGTGCAGGCTCGCTCGTTCGAGTTGCGCTGCGTAGAAGACTGCCCAGCTCAAGGATGGTCTCGTCAGCTCCGGGACCCGTTCCTATGTCAACCGTGTGAATTGCCCAGAGCAATGTTCGTGCGAGAGTGCCTCCTTTTTCGGAGAGCTCGGTTGCAGCGGTCAAGCGGTCGGCAGCGGGGACTCCGGCGCGGGTAAGAATCGTGCGGAGCACGCCCTCGACGTGGGGCATGTTGATTAGATCTTCCGGATTGACTCGGGTGAGCAGATATTTGACGCCTGCAGGATTGTCTACTGCGATCAACTCTTGTGCTTTCAAAGCGCTTTGCCAATCCTCTTCCAAGGCGATCATCGTCTCGGTTAGGGCGTAGTCAATGAACTTGTCTGTGGGCTTCTTGAGCACCTCTAGAGCGACGTCGGCAGCATCCGCTCCACGAAAGAAACTGGTAGCGACGACCACTTCCAAACGAACTCGCGGGTCCTCGTCACCGGCTAATAGGCGGAGCATGGTTAGCGCGTCCGGAATCAGGTGGCGCGAGTTGCGGATGACGCGCGTAGCAGCCGCCCGTGCGCGAGGCTCGGGGCTTTGCAGGATGCTGAGCAGCAAGAACCTGTCGAGTCGGTTGTGTTGCTGAAGCATCCAAAGGGCTTCAAGCCTGTGGTGTTCAAATTCCGGTTCCGATGTGTCGAGCGCTGCGGCCCAGGCAATTGCGGCTTGTGCGACTAGATCCGAGTCGTGGCCACTAAGCTCGATGCGCGCGCGGTAGCGCGTCCGATCCTCGGGGGACTTCAATAGCTCCAAGAGTGCCTCGATCGATTGTCCAGCGATAGGCTCTGGCTTGAGCAACTCACGGCCTTCGTAAGTTACGCGAAACACACGGCCGTGCGCAGCATCGCGGCTTGGGTCGCGCAGGTGATGCTGCATGTGCCCGATCAGTGCATTGTGCCAATCCAAGAAATAGAGGGCTCCGTCGGGCCCCATTTCGATATCGACTGGCCGGAAGTTGAGGTCACTGCTCTGAACGATGGGCTCAACTGCGTCGGCTGAAAACCCCGAGCCGTCATCTTTGACCTTGTACTGAAAGATTCCGCGGAAGCCGATCACATTGGCAATTAGATAGTTGCCCTGGTTCTCTTCGGGGAAGTGGCGACTCGACAGAATCTCCGTGCCGCCAGCAGGGCGACTGCTTTGCATGAAGAAGGGGAAGTAGGCTGAGTGCTTCCGGGGTTCCGGCATGAAGCCGGAGAAAGGCAGCGCATAGTAGTTCACGTTACCCGTGCCATCGGTCATGAAGTCTTGACCCCAGCGATCGAAGACGTGCCCGTGCGGGTTCGCGTAGTTGTAGGGGATGTAGCGTTCTACTCGCCATGTACGCGGATCAAAACGCCACACGCAGCCGTTCTGGTTGCGTACGGGGCCGTAGATGCTTTCGATCTGCGACTGGTGGAAGGTTCCCTCCTGGAAGTACAGCGCGCCGTCCTGACCAATCACGAAACTATTGAGTCCGTGGTGCGTGTCGGCGGAACTCAATCCGTGCAAGAGCACTTCGGTATGGTCAACTCGATCATCGCCGTCGGTGTCTTTCAGAAAAAGCAGGTCTGGGGCTCCACCGAGCAAGACGCCACCATTCCAAAACTCGATGCCCGTCGGGTTGTGCAAGTTGTCCGCGAAGACGGTGCAAGTATTGGCTCTGCCATCTCCGTCCGTGTCCTCGAGGATCAAGAGCTTGTCATTCATCTCTTGGTCGGGTTGCCAGTGCGGATAAGTTTGCCAAGTCGCGACCCACAGACGCCCGCGTGTGTCCCAGGCCATTTGTACCGGATTGACTAATTCGGGGAATTGCCGCTCATCAGCAAAGACATCCACGATCATGCCGGGAGCAGCGACGATCTCGTCTTTTGCGTCCAACGCACTCGCGTACCGGTGAGCACCGTCTTCGCCGGCGCCGGATAGATTGGTAGCCACAGTGAGCAGCGGGATGACGTTGGAGTCATCGATTTCATGCTCCTCGCCCTTCGCAATTGCCCAGACCTGTTCGTCGCGATTGGCGCACAGGCCGTCAATGTGATCGAGTTCTCTTTGCAGCACTTCGAAGTTTGTGTAGGTCACTCCGTCTCTTGTGCCCACATAGGCAAGTCTTGAGCGGCCGCCATAGACGTTGTAGCCGTCCGTTGCTCGGTAGCGGTTGAACCACAGTTTGTTCTTCACCAAGATTGCATCGCGCAACG
>JBLIOI010000127.1:0-13208 GCA_047639675.1 Planctomycetota bacterium
AAGAGCTCGCGATTCGGAGCCTCGACGATCATGTGGATGTGATCGTTCTGAATCGAGAAGTGAATGACCCGCAGCCCAGCGAGTTTGGCCTTCCGTAGCGCATCAAAAATTGCACGAGCCGCCAGGCTGTTGCGCAGTGACGGCAACTCCTGCCGCAACTTCCAAGTGAGGTGCATCACATCACTGTTCTTCACCCGCGGCCGCGTCACATGCGCGACCCCCGACTTCCGCTTCCGAGGACCACTTCCCTTTCTCCAACCACCCCAACCATTCGGAAACATCATTTGACTCTGCATACAGACATAGACGTATGAGCCCCTCGTATTCCCAGCTAAAGTGCCAAATTAAGCTTCTATTTAGCTAATAGAGCCCGTTTGCGACAACCTAAAACCAACTTGAACTCGGCACTCTTTCGGAAGGCCGAAAGCCCCCAGAACCTAAGTTTTATCCGAGACCTCCGCCCGATGGCCGCATCTCAAAAAACGCCGCGAGCTCAAAGCCCCCGCAAACTCCAGACCCTCCCGTAGAAGTCCTCTGCGAAGCCCCCCTGAATTCCAAATCCCAGTGGCTTCCCAACCGCAACCCACCAAGACCAATCAACCCGTAGCTCACGCCGCCCTCCAAAAAGCCCCCGAACCCAAAAGCGTAGGTTTGCGGAGCAAGCGGAGCCGTTCACCTCTGTCCCCAACCCCTCGCACAAAACCCTCAAACTGACCCACTCACACAATCCAGCCCACTTTCACTGTCCTGATTCTCCTCCACTTCGGTAGGGTCTACGCATGGCCGATTCAAAAGATGACAAGTCATTTGGTAGCTTCAAGGACATGTTTCGCTCTAAGGGCGAGGAGATCCCGGAAGAAAAGCCGACGGATGATCGCGGTTGGAAAATCGAGTACGGCAATGAGGCTGTTTCGAAGGAAGCGGTGGAACGACTGGAGTCTCAGGAACCGACTTCTCGGAGCCGAGTGGACTCTCGTCCGCGCGCCTTCGGCCCGATGGACACGGGCCCGCCGTGTTATGCGGATGAGAACTCAGAGGAGATGGAGCTTGTCGGTTCTTTCAAGATTCGCACCTTCTTCCCAGACGACGTAATCAAGGAAACTGACATCCTCCCCCAGGATCCGGATCCCAAAGATTTCGAAGGCCGCCTGGACCTACGCGATGAGATGATTTTCACCATCGACGGGGCAGACGCCAAGGACTACGACGACGCCATTCACATTCGCCAGCTCGACAGCGGTGAGGTTGAATTTGGCGTGCACATCGCCGATGTCGCCCACTACGTCGTTCCCGGGACTGCCCTCGATGACGAAGCTTTGGCGCGCGCCACCAGCGTCTATCTCGCCGATCAAGTTGTCCCGATGTTGCCTGAGGCCATCTCGAACCACTTGTGTTCTTTGGTCCCTGACCGCGACCGTTTGGCCTTCTCGGTCATCATGCGCTTCAACGAGAAGGGCGAGCGCACGGCCTACTCCGTACACAAGACCGTCATTCGCAGTAAGCAGCGCAACACCTACAAGGGTGTGCAAGAATTACTCGATGGGGAAGACACGGAAACGGCCCGCGAAATCGAGCACCTACGCGTACCCTTAGAACTCTTCGCCAAGTGGACGCGCAAACAACAAGAGCGACGTGACGCCCAGGGCTCGTTACGGATGAATTCTCGTGAGCGTAAAATTCTCTTCGACGATAAGCACGAAGTCGAGAAGATCATCGATGCCCCGCGCTACTTCTCGCAAACTCTGATCGAAGAGACAGCCCTCGCTGCCAATCAGGCGGTTGGCGACTACTTTCGTGAGCGCGGCTTACCGACGATCTACCGTGTTCACCCAGAGAAGGACCCGGAAGAGATCGAAGCTGTCGCACGTCAATTGGAAGAGCACGGCTTGCGCGTGCCGGACAAGGATCATCTAACAGGTAGGGACATTTCACGCCTGATCCGCGCTGCGCGCCGTAAGCCGAATGCGGACGCCTTGATTCAGCGGATCATGGGCCTCATCGAGCGCGCGGTCTACGAGGTTCACGATCACGAAGACGTCGCCACGCACTTTGGGTTAGCGCGTGAAGCCTACCTGCACTTCACTTCTCCGATTCGTCGTTACCCGGACCTGATTGTGCACCGATGGCTGCACATGATTTCGAGCGGGGCGGAGGGGGCCGAAGAGAAGATCAAGACGGAAGAATTCCTGGAGGATCTGAATGAAGTAGCACAACACGCATCTTTGCGTGCAGACATTGCTCAGATGGCCGAGCGCGCAATTGGCGACCTGAAGATTTGCCAGTTCATGGATCCGCATATGGGTGAGACGTTAGAGGCTGTGGTCGTGCGTGTGATGCCTCCGGGAATGGAAATCATGTTGACGGACTACAACGTTACGGCCTTTCTACCCACGCGTGCCATCGGTAGTCGTGGCAAGGTGAAGGGACCCACCTTGACTATTCAGGTGGGGCGTGGGCACCGCTCTTTCAGTGAGGGTTATCCGATCCTGGTCGTCCTGAAGGAAGTCGATTTCCTGCGTCTGCAAATTCAGTTAGAACTTGCCTGAGCGGGGTTCAGTGCTTGGGATTTTCATCCGAAGATCTGCCTGTTGACCCCATCTTGAAATGAGAAATATTTTCTTCATCTGTGCGGCGGCTTTGCTGCTTCTCGTCCCGGTCCTCGCAATGGTGGCACCTGCCGCATTGTGGGCTTATCTTGTCATCGGACCGCTCATTGCATTGGGCATATCCGATACCTTGCAAACGCGCAAAGCAGTGCTGCGAAACTTTCCGATCATCGGGCACGGTCGCTACTTGCTCGAGATGATTCGTCCGGAGATCAACCAGTACTTTGTCGAGTCTGACACGGACGGTATGCCATTCAATCGGGCGCTGCGGTCTCTTGTTTATCAGCGGGCCAAGGGCGCACTTGATACGACTCCGTTTGGAACGCAGCAGGACGTTTACAGAGTGGGTTATGAGTGGATCAATCATTCTCTCGGTGCTCATCACATCCATGGTGATCTTCCGCGCGTCATGATCGGCAGCGGATCCTGTGCTCAGCCATACTCTGCATCATTGCTCAACATCTCAGCCATGAGCTTTGGCGCGCTGAGCAAGAACGCTGTTTTGTCCCTGAGTCACGGCGCCAAGGCCGGCGGCTTCGCACACAACACCGGTGAGGGCGGAATTAGCAATTACCACTTAGAAGGTGGCGCTGATCTCATCTGGCAAATTGGAACCGGTTACTTCGGTTGCCGAAGGGCGGATGGTGGATTTGACCGCGAGTTGTTCCAACAGCGAGCCAAGCAAGATCAAGTCAAGATGATCGAGATCAAGCTCTCCCAGGGAGCGAAGCCGGGACATGGTGGAATCTTGCCTGCTGCCAAGTTGACCCAGGAGATTGCTAATATACGTGCGGTTCCCATGGGCGCCGACGTGCTCTCCCCGCCCTCGCATAGAGCCTTTTCTAGCCCCGTGGAGATGTTAGCTTTCATCGACGAATTGCGCGTTCTTTCCGGCGGCAAGCCTGTTGGTATCAAACTCTGCTTGGGATCGCGTTCAGAGTTTCTCTCGATTTGCAAAGCGATGGTTGAGACAAGTAAGTCGCCCGACTTCATCGCCGTTGATGGTGGAGAAGGCGGAACGGGAGCAGCTCCCCTGGAGTTCAGCAACTCAGTGGGCATGCCCCTGCGCGAGGGATTGGCTTTTGTTCACAACGCGCTGACCGGCTACCGCGTCCGTGATCGGGTCAAATTGATCGCCGCGGGCAAACTGATTACGGGCTTTGACATTGCTAGGGTCTTGGCGCTCGGCGCTGATCTCTGCTACTCCGCCCGCGGCATGATGATGTCATTGGGTTGTATTCAAGCCCGGCGCTGTCATGCCAATGACTGCCCGGTTGGCGTTGCTACCCAGCGACCGGAACTGGTCGTTGGACTCGACGTGGGGGACAAGCGCAAGCGCGTGGAGCGTTTCCAAAGGTCCACTGTCGAGAGTTTTCTCGAGCTCCTCGGCGCGGCGGGTCTCGATCGCCCAGATCAATTGGAACCGCGCCACATCCAGCGCCGCGTGAGTGTGACTGAAGTGAAGAGTTACGCGGACATCTTTGATTTTATTGAGCCCGGCTCACTGCTTTTCGATCCGGTTCCCGAAAACTACGAGGAAGATTGCTCGCGAGCGCGCAGCGATAGCTTTTAGTCGGAGACTATTCTAGCGGGGCGAGCCTTAGCTTGCCCTGAACAGTTTCAGCGCGGTAGCGACCCGCGCTGATTCCATTTGTATTCGTTATGCTGCTTGCCGGCTTGCCGGGCGGGCTAACTTTGATGGCGATGACTTGGTTGCCGCAGTAGCGCGCTTCCGATCCACTCGCGCCAAAGTAACTGGTGGCAGGCCCCGCTTCGCGAACTGCACTGCTGCCGTCCGCTAGCTTGAACACCACGCGTGCCCCCTGCGGCAGGCCCCAGAGTTCGATGCACTCCTGTGATGCGCTCTCATTGCGAAAGATACGTGCCTGTCCGTTGTTCTCCGTGAGAATCAGGTCCAAGTCGCCATCTCGGTCGATATCGCCCGCGTAGAGGCCTCTACCGACGAAGGCCTTCGCGCCAAAGTCTCCGGCTTGTGACGAGACATCACTGAAGTGGCCACGACCATCATTCTTAAATAGGAGCGTCTTCTGCGCCCAAGTCTTGGCATCGTTGTAGAGATGAATGTTGTCAATGATATGTCCATTGGCGACGGCGAGGTCCAAGTCTCCATCACCGTCCAAGTCACAAGCGATGGTGCCGAATCCCACGGGCATACGCGATGCGGCTTCCAGTCCCGAAGTAGCGGTGGTGTCTGTGAAGAAGCCGTCGCCATCATTCTTGTAGAAGGTGTTTGACTCGTCGTCGAAGTTCGTCACATAGATGTCGATGAGGCCATTCCCATCGAAGTCGCCAGAGGCGATGCCCATGCCTGCTTCGGTGAGGCCGAGTCCGTTGACGCCGGTACCCGAAAGCAGCGTGCCGTCGCTAAACTTCCCCTTTCCATCGTTGATCCATAGACGGTTCTCGACAGAGTCGTTTGCGATGTAGAGATCTAGGTCTCCATCGGCATCGAAATCGGAAGCGCAGACTCCGAGACCCTTGCCACGGCTATCTTCCAAGCCAGCCGCTGTCGTTTGATCTTCAAAAGTGCCGTTACCCATATTTCGCCAGAAGCGGTCAACGATGCCGGGGAAACGATCTGGGTGACAGTAGCTACGCCACCCAGGTTTGTGATCGCCGCAATAAACCGACGTCTTCAAGTCGTAGTCGACATAGCCCGTGACATAGAGGTCGAGGTCGCCATCTCCATCCGCATCGAAGAAGGTGGACCCGGCTGTCCAGCGCAGATCTGAAATCTGCGCTTTGGCGGTGACGTCGCGAAAGCTGCCTTCGCCGTCTCCTTTGAGCAAAACGTCGGGACCCAGGTTCGTGATGTACAAGTCTAGGTGCCCGTCCGCGTCGAAGTCTCCAGTGCTGACTCCCATACCATAGCCAGCGTGTGCACCGTCAGCAGAGGAGGCGCTGGCATTGCGAAAGCCACCCTGACCATCGCCGAGCCATAATTCATTTGTGAAGGTGCCTGGCGCGTTTGCAGCTTCCGGTAGCAAGCCGCTCTGAACCAGGTAGAGATCGAGATAGCCGTCCTCGTTGAAGTCGCAGAGCGCTGCTCCAGCTCCCATCGTTTCCGGCAGATGCTTCTCGGCGGTTAGGCCAGCATTGTGCAGGAAAGTTAACCCGCTCGCGCTGGTGACATCCTTGAAGCGGATGCTGCCGCTAGATGTCGCACTCGGAGTGGGCAGCTCTTGCGAGCATCCAGCGAGGAGTAAGTAAGCGCCGAACTGAACAAAAGGCTTCAACGTGAGTCTCTTTGTTTGCGCCACCGGGTAACGCGACTTTGAAGGGCCTGATCCCCTGGCCTCTCGAGTGCGAGTTTCGCAAGGAGCGCCAAGGCTTCGTCCAGCTTGTCGAGTTCGGCGTAGTAATCGGCGGCGCGTACTCGCAAGCGCAGATCATCGTGACGTTCAATCGTCTTAAGGAGAAGCGTGGTGGCTGCTTCTGAGTTTAGTAACCACTCCTTCTGAAACCGTGCAAGGCGCAATGCGATCGGTGTGATTTCTGATTCTGTCGCGAGAGCCAAGCCCCGTTCGTAGGCGCTGGCAGCCTTCTGGGACAAGCGCTTATCGAAGCCGATCAGGTCGCGAAATGCGTCGCCCAAAGCAGCCTGATTGGCTCCGCCTCGCGGTGCTAGCGCGACTCCGCGTTTCGCGAAGTCAAGCTTGTCCAAGAGAGGAGTCAAGAGCCGGTGTTGTTCAAGTAATTCTAAGCCCTCCTCACGCGACCCTTGGCGTACGAGTACCCGTCCTAGATTGAAGAGAGCTTCCGCTTGCAATGGGTCCCTTGCGGTCACCTGGCGTAGAATTGGCAAGGCAGCCTTGTAGTCCTTCTTGCGCAGATAAATCCGCGCTTCGATCATTTGCAGGTTGAGCGAATCGCTTCCCAGGTTCTCATGCAACTTGGGGAGCAGCGCATCCAACTCCGCAAAGCGGCCAAGCGCGCGCAGTGCCTCGGCGCGCATTAGAAGCTCGTCTCTATCGCTTAGTCGCAGGTACTGAAGGGAGTCTTCGTAGCGCGTAAGGAAATACAAGGCGCGTCCGCGGAGTCCAAACTGCTCTTGCGGCAATTTTTCACTGAACTCGTATGCTCGCTGAAAATGACGCAAATCCAGCTCGCGTTGCACGAGTAACGTGCGAAGGCGCCCGTTATTAGGGGCTTTTGCCAGGTTCGCTTCCATGATCGCGAGTGCTTCCACACGATCACCCTGACTCCATAGTGCTTCTGCCTCTGGCGAGGCCTGGGCGAGTAGCAGTAGGGCGGAAAGCAGGAGTTGCATGGATCGAGATGTGAGCTAGGCTGGACGACTGGGGCTTTGGCACTATCCGTGCGACACAGTTCCACAACAGACAATACAACCGTACGAAGGTACAAGTCACATGAAGATACTTGGTTTAGCGCTGGCAGCTGCTGCTGTTTTCGCGCCCATGGGTGCAGACTCGGTGAAAATCGGAGACCTGGCCCCGGAGATCTACGGGGAATGGTTCCTTTCAGAATCTAGCACCCTCGAAGCCCTACGCGGCCAAGTCGTACTAGTCGACTTCTGGCGTACTTGGTGACCCCCCTGTAACTCGGGAATCCCGCATCTGAACGAACTCCAGGCGGAGTACGGTGCACAGGGATTTTCAGTCGTTGGCGTGTCCAACGAACCTACAGGATTGCTTGAGAGTCACATCGAAAAGAAGGGCATCGAATATCCGATCGCGAAGGTCAAAGGCGAATCAGCCAAGACTATCTATGGCGTGCGGGGATTTCCTTCGGCAGCCCTGGTCGATGGCTCGGGCCGTGTGATTTGGACAGGCCATCCGGGGTCATTGAAAAATTCGGATATCGAAGCTGCCCTGGAAAGCGTTTCCTTCCTGGCACCTCTCGATGGCAAGCAGCACAAGAAGCTGAACAAGCTCATTTCCGATCGTGATTTCGGCAAGGCGCTCGTCGCCGCGCAGAAGGACCTAGCCAAGAATCCCTCGGACGAGGATTTGAAGGGCCTGGTGACCTCGATCGAAGAGATGCTGACTGGCTTCCAAACGAGTGCTGCGAGCGCCGTGGATTCCGGCGACTTTGCAAGTGCTATGTCCTTCTACAGTGACATCGAGAATTCTTTCGACGGCCTTGACGCTGCGAAGGACGCCAAGAACAACGCCAAGCTGCTCTCCAAAAATCCTGCTGCAAAGGACGAGCTCGCTGCTTGGTCTAAGATGGCAAAGGGCGACAAGGCCCAGTTCGAAGGTGACTTTGAAAAGGCGTCGAAGGCTTACAGCAGCGTGGCCAAGAAGTACCCGGACACCAAGTCCGGTAAGCTCGCCGCCGCCTTCTTGAGTCGTCACCCGCTTAAGTAGTTTGCAGCGAGTGCATGCATGACCGGTGACATGCTCCCGATCCTCTCCCGCGCCCAGGTGCGGGAGTTGGATCGCATCGCTATCGAAGAATTCGGCATCCCGAGTGTGGTGCTGATGGAGTACGCCGGCCGTGCTGCGACGGACCAGATTCTGCAACTCTACAGAGAAGCAGACTCTGGTCCTTTGCATGTAGCGATCCTGTGCGGTGCGGGAAATAACGGCGGCGATGGCTACGTGGTCGCACGTCACTTACACGAAGCAGGTTGGAAGGTCACAGTCTTGGAGACAGCGGATCCGGAGCGCTTGAGTCCAGACGCTGCCGTCAACCGTCGTATCACCCAAGCGCTCGGCCTCTCTCATCTCGCGGTACTCGATGGGGCGGCCCTTGAATTAGTTTCGCGAACCCTGGAGCCCGCGCAGATCTTGATCGATGCGCTACTCGGCACCGGATTTCAAGGCCGGCTTCGCGAGCCCAGCGCAGGCATCCTGAGGGCGGCGCAGGACGCGATTGGCGCCTGGAACTCCTCAGTGATCGCCCTGGATGTTCCCTCCGGCTTTGACGTCGATAGCGGGCAAGCCGCGCCGGAAACCCTGCGCGCGGAGCACACGTTGACATTCGGCGCGGACAAGCTCGCCTACCAAGACCCAGAGAGCAGCGCCTGGACAGGAGAGGTCAGCGTTCTGCCGATCGGTGCCCCGCAGGCTGTCTACGATAGAATTCAATAATGCCGCGAAGGGATGACCCTACCGGTGTCAGGATGTAGCGCATGAAGCGGTCTAATCGGATACGAGTTGCTCTTTTCTTCGTGGTCCTCGCGTATTTAATAATCACCCTCCTTCCGAGCCCCGGGCAGGTTGCGCTGGGTGACGAACTCGCCTACACCTTTCAGTCTGAAGTCCTAGGTGGGGCGCATGTGAAGGAGTTGAGCGACCTGCGCGGTAAACCTTTGCTCGTCGAGTTCTGGGGCACCCACTGACCTGCTTGCATTAGGTCGTCCGTGCCGGCGGCCATTCAATTGCAGGAGCAGTATGGAGGCGATCTCTCGGTCCTATTTGTGGAGTCGCAAGGGACCGAAGCCGATGAGATGGCCAAGTTCATTTTGCAACGCAGCTGGCATGAGGCCAATGCGCTTTGGACGACCGAACATCCATTCATCACCCCCGGCCGCAGCCTGCCAAAGTTTGCTTTGGTCTCGAGCGACGGTCGAATCATTGCGCAGGGCAGCGGCGGATTGACTCCTGAACACCTGGGATTGATCGCCGCAGAAGTCGAAGCCTCCAGGCGCTAAGGAGTGCAGCTCACAGACTTGCGATCAAGGTCACTTGTCGCAGTCTTTGCGTGCTTGCTGGCCTGCTTGCGCTGCTGCATTGCGCAAGCCTTCGCTAGGAGCATCGCGCGCGTTGCGGGCCCGTTCGAAGGGCTCTATGGCGGCGCACGGATTGCTGGCTTGCAATTCGACGGCGCCCAAGCGGAAGTTGCAGAAGAAGTCGTCCGGAGCGCGCTGCAAACCTGCTTGCAGCATTTCACGGGCTTGGGCCCACTCACCGCGTGCGACAAAGACTCGTGCGAGCCCATCGTAGGCTTGCGGGAAGGCTGGATTGGCTTGGAGGCTCTTGCGAGCGGCACTCTCCGCGCGACCGAAGTCCTTGCGCGCCAAAGCGACATCGACGAGCACGCTGCTGGTTTGCAAATCGCCAGGTTTGATTAGCAGGGCGTTCAAAAAGCTCTTCTGGGCCTGAAGTAATTCACCTGCCTGCTGGTAAGCAAGTCCCAGGTCCTTGTGTGCGATCCAATAGTTAGGATTGGCAGCGAGCGCCTCCTTGAAGTGCTCCTGTGCCTTGCCTATTTTTCCAACACTCATCTCATGGATGCCAAGCGCCCAACGGCCCTTAGCGTCAGTCTGATCGAGCCCCGGCGGCATTCTTTGCATCAAAGCACAGAGCGAGACAAGAGCGCCAAGAGTCAAGAGCAGCGGCTTCCAACGCTTAGCCCGTAGCGCATGGACGAGGTTAAGTAGAACCGGGCCCGCTAGTACGGCGAAGATTGGAAGGATCGGCGCACGAAAGCGCGAGCAGACGAAAAAGATCACCACGCTCGCCATGTAGCTGAGCCCGAAGCCCCAAAGCGGAAACAACCTGGAAGCGGAGCCGCGACAACAAAAGAGTCCTAACAATGCAAGCGGCGCCAACAATCCAAAGCTCGGCGGAAGCAAGCGCAGCAAGTAGCTGAAGTGGAAGGCGAAGAATTGAATGTCGGCGTTGTTGCCCAACTCCCAATCGGTCCAGAAGAGTCGCAGCTTCCAGAGCAAGTGTCCGAAGGCCGCGCCGGGTTCCTCAAGGATAAAATTCCAGGCTCTTGACGTGTAGTGAGCTGATACCTCTGAAGGCTGCAGGCTACGTCCTTCGCTCTGTTCCGCCAAGGCAATCGAATCGTTGAAACCGTCCCACCAACCGGGGCGCGTTCCAGGAACGATTGCGGTACTGCCATCCGACGTCGGGTTGTTTCCAATCCACAGGTTGACGCCCGCTTGAGAAGAAATCAAAACCGTGTCGCCACCGACGGCATAGTTGTAGAAGCTGATCGGCAGGATTGGGGTGATGACACCTGCAGTCAGCGCAAGGCCGCGTACCAATCCCGTCTTCCAAGCGGGACGCGCACGCAATACAAGCCACATGAACAGGAAGGGCATGAACAGCAAGACGTTGGGCCTCGCCAAAGCTGCCACACCCCAAGCGATTCCGGCCAGCCCAGCGTTTCTGGGTGTCGGTTTGTCCGCCAAGCGCAAGGATAGCCACAGCGCGCACAAATTGAGCGGGATCGCCAGGGTCGGAATCAATAACTCGCCGTCGAAGTAGATCAGTACCCAATTGATCGCCACCAAGAACGCCGAGATCAAACCTGCCTTAAAACGGAAAGCGTGAGCTCCGATCAAGAAGACGAAGAAGGTGGAGAGCGCGCCCAGCGCCGCCTGAGCCACCCGTGGTAAGAACAGTCCCTCGCCGAAGAAACGCAGCAGGGTGCCGAGAAACCAAGGATAGAGCGGTGCGCGAAAGAAGGGACCGTCTTGGATTGTAGTTCCCTCTGCAAGAGCCGAGGCCCACTGCAAGTGAAACAAGGGGTCCATTATCGGGGCTTCAAAGTACGGACTCGCTTGCGCCTCGAAGCTGTAGATGAGGCGCAGAAGGAATGCTATGAGCACGACCGCTGCGACCAGTGCCTTTTCCAGGTTGGACAACCTCTCACTTCTCATTCGTCGTCTTCCTCGGAGTCGTCTGTGCTTCCTAAATACCCAAGACCCTGAAGCCGCTTCATCAAGTCATCGGAGAGTTTCACCTTTTCGCCATGCTGAGCTGCGCGTAGGTGTTCGCGTACCGCTGCGTACTCGGCGTGCAACTCTACTACGACTTGCGGGAGACTGGCGGTCAAGTCGTTCAGTTCCCTGGGGTCTTCTTCCAGGTTGAACAACTCGGTCCTTTGCGTTCTATTCGGCTGGGGTGTGAGGATCAGTTTCCAGGGCCCCGATTGCCAACTAGTGAGAGGCTCACCCCAAAAATTACCATGGGCTAAGATGGAGTGTTTGCCGAGCGGCGATCCGTTCAGCGCTGGAACCAAACTGCGTCCTACGAATGTGCTCGGAGCTTGAATGCCGGCCAACTCGCAAAGAGTGGGGGCGACGTCAACCAATCCGGTTGCGCCTTTCACTTGCGTTCCCGCTGGAATCAACTCGGGCAGCCGAAAGATGAGCGGAACACTCAGCAACTCTTCGTAGAGCGTGTGGCCGTGCTCAAAGCCCTGGTGATCGAGGAATTCTTCGCCATGGTCGGCGGTTAGGACAACCAGCGTGTTTTGATCCAGGCCCGCGGCTTTCAATCCGGCGAGTAGGCGGCCCACTTGCGCATCGACGTAGGCAAGTTCAGCTTCATAGAGCTTCTCCGCGCGTTCGATCAAGTCCTCGTCCAGCTCAAGCTTGCCAGCGCGCAACATCAACATGTGCGCTCGGGTGCCGAAGACAAAGTTTGACTGCTCGCGATCTTGGGCGGCTGCAAACTCTCGGCGATACTCTTCCGGTGGCGAGTAAACAGCATGCGCATCAAAGTAGTGCGCAAGTAGAAAGAAGGGCTCGTCCTTGCGCTGTTGAATCCACTCAATTGCCTTGTCCGTGGTCTGCGTCGCTGAACGAACTTCCTCGTTGGACTCGTACCACTTCGCGTCCAAGTCATCGATGCCTTGGGTCAGCCCGAAGTCGCGGCTCAGAAAATCGACGTTAACCACTGCGCCCGTGCGCCAACCGCCAGCTTTGAAAGCTTCGGCGACCGTCTCAACAGCATCGGGCAATCCGTGAAAGGCAACACGTGGTTCGCCCCCTGTGGCGAGCGCGGAGAGGTCGAGGAAACCACCGGCCCCGTGTTCTTCGGGGTGAAGAGAACTGAGTAGCGATGCGGTCGAAGGCAGAGTCCAAGGTGCATGTGCCGACGCCCGCTCGAAGCGTGCACCCTGTGCTGCCAGCCGATCCACATGGGGCGTCAATCCGCCCGAGTGTCCATAACAGCCAAACTTATCCGCACGCGCAGTATCGATGACGATCATCAAGACGTTCAAGCGTTCACTGTCCGTGCGCCTTGAATCACAGGAGACTGCGACGAAGCAAATGGGGATGAGCAGCGCGGCGATGGGGGTGCCGCGAGAAGAAAGACGGAAGAGCATGGCGGAAAGCTAGCACGCGCCGCAGCTGCTTGCAGCGATTTCCTAGCAGCGGCTGACCCGTAGCCCGACCCGGAGGCCACTGAAGATCGAGAATCGGGTCCGCATGAAAGCGTCTCTCGCCGTCCCTGACAGATTTCTTGTCTAGCGCATTGCGATGGGGGGATCGCGTGCCATCCATTGTTTGGCGACATCGCCGGCACTCCTGCTTCGTGTAGCGACTCCTCCAGCATCCACGAGCGCTCGTCAAATAGCTCGCCTGTGATGTTGCTGGGTCAGGGAGCCCATGCCGGCAAAGGCCCTCTGTAGACCGCAGAGCTGCCCAAGGACTTGGACATGAACTCCGCCTGTTGACACCGAATCAGGGCTGGCCTCACTTGTCGAATGAACAAGCTCAGCCCCCGGTGCGCATAGACCTTGTTATGGGAAATCCCCTGGAGGCCAGGAATCTTGAGCTGTGGGTTCAGTTTGCAGCCAGACGGCCGTTCCAGAGCCAAATAAATGAAGGCGGCGCCCCGGCCAAAAGCCAAGGCGCCGCCCGATCTAAGC
>JBLIOI010000128.1:0-13147 GCA_047639675.1 Planctomycetota bacterium
GCCGCACTCCTATGACACTCCTATAGTAGCCTCATCGGAGTGCGATTGGAGTGTCCTTGAGTTCATTTTTGGGACAACGAGCCCTCGAGGGCTCCAATTTAGGCTCTCACAATGGATTGGGACGATTTGAAAAGATCTGCTCCTCAAAGCGACGATGTACTCGCTCCCCCCCTCGATCGGCTACATTGCCCGCTCGAATTCACAACATTCCACCATCCACGACGCCCTTTTGGGGATTCCAACCACGATGCGACCCATCCTTAGCGCTACCCTCGCCAGCCTATTGCTCCTCGTCCCCGCTTCCTGCGGTGGATCCGCCAATTCCGGGGCTTCGGTCGAGGCGGGTTACAGCTCCCTGAGTTCTGGAAGCTACTCAGAAGCTCTTGGAAGCTTCGATACGGCCCTCGACGGGCTGACGACCTCGGACCCCAAGTTCCTCGAAGCCAAGCTTGGTCAGCTGCAGGCCCAGTGCCATGTGGATGCGGTGAAGGCCAAGACCGATCTCTTCGCCCTCGGCACCGACTCCGGCGTCACAGCCAAAGATTACAGCATGGTGGCCACGGAACTCCTGACCGCAGCTACCGCCAAAGCTAGCAGTGACCAAGACGCCGCCAGCGAAGCGATCGGCGAGGGCATCGCCGTCTTGGCTAAGGGCAAAGAGACCTTCCCCGATTACTCGAAGTGGGACGCAAAGATCACTCAGTTCGGTGACAAGGCAGCCACGCTCGGCAGCGCAGACGCACTCGAGGCTCTGAAGGGTCTTGGCTACGTCGGTGGTGACTGATCAACCCTGCGAGAATTATTGAAAGGGCCGCTTGCTGCACATGCAGCGAGCGGCCCTTTCAATGAACATTCATCTCGGCTGCTAGTCTCCGCTAAAGAACGAGCCAAGGAAGCCTGACCCACCGCGCTTGACCTGGCCCTTGCTCCCGCCCACTGAGCTCATGATCCGATCTGCGAACCTTGAGAAGGGCGTGGTCTGAATGAAGATCTTGCCGGGCCCGCGAAGCACCGCGTAGAAGATCCCTTCGCCGCCGAAGAGCATCGTCTTCACGCCCTTGATGCGTTGGATGTCGTAGTCCACCGATTCGTGAAAGCCGACGATGCAACCGGTGTCCACTCGAATCTCCTCGCCGTGCGCTAGATCGCGTTCGATCACATAGCCACCTGCGTGCAAGAAAGCCAAACCGTCCCCAGAGAGCTTCTGCAAGATGAAGCCTTCACCGCCGAAGAAGCCTGCGCCAAAACGCTTGGTGAATGCCACCGATATTTCGATGCCATCGGCGGAACAAAGGTAAGCGTCACGCTGGCAAAACATCGTCCCTTGGGACAAATCAACGGGCATGATCTTGCCGGGATAAGCTGCGGAGAATCCCACCTGCGCTCTGCCGCTGCCGCGGTTCTCATAGGTCGTGATGAAGAAACTCTCGCCACCGACCATGCGCTTGAGCCCGCTCATCAAACCCCCAGCGGTAGTCGTCTCCATGTGGATGCCCGGCTCCAGGTACATCATCGCCCCGGGTTCCGCTCGCACGGTTTCGCCGGGGTCCAGAGTAATCTCTACTGCTTGGAAGTCATCCCCGACAATTTTGTAGTCGACTTGATCAGCCATCTTCTCCTCACTGTTGATTGAAACTAATAGGAACGTGACGTCCCGTCCCCGGAACGCCTGTTTACGTCACCTACTTCAGCTTCTCCCAATATTCTTCCGGCATATCGTGCGCAATCTTGAGCGCGCCGTTGGCGCCTCCGTACATGGGCTCTTCGATCAAGACCACATGACCGCTGCCGAGTAGTTTGTGCATCTCAAGTTCGATCGCCATATCGAGCCCTTTGATCTGGCTACCACCGCCCGCGAGCAGCACTCGGTCTTTCAGTCTCTGCTGGAACTCAGGGTCGAATGATGCAACCAACTTTCCCAACCCCTTGACTATAGGCGCAACGATGGAACTACAGGCGGCGTTAATTTGCTTGGTAACGTCGAACTCAGTGGGCTTGCCGCCAACGGGCAACATAACTGTAATCGGCGCATGAACCTCTGCAACTGTCGAGTGGCGCTCCTTGAGCTCCTTGATCATCTGAACCGTGAATTGCGCTTCCGGAAAAGACTCCTGCAAAAGCCGAGTCAACTCCTTATCGACATGGTCACCGGCAGTAGTCAAGGTCAGCTGATCGCTATCCTCGGGCATCGTGCCGTGCATTCGGCAAAGGTCAACGGTGCCGGCGCCGATATCGATCACCAAGACATCTTCGAGCATCTCTTGGCCGTAGGCGACAGCAAAAGGCTCTGAGCACAGCATGACGGAATCGACTGACTCGCGCGCCACCTCGATAATCGCGCTCTTCGAGTTGATACTCGCTTGCGCGGGAGCACCGATCACTGCGTAAATGAGCTCGTCCTTGCGCGGGCGCGCCATGCTTACGGCTTCCAAAAGCAAGTCGCGTGCGGCCTTAGTGTTGCCAGCGGAATCATCGTCGCCGCCTTCACCGCACTTCAAGACACCATGCTCGAGCGGCCGGTACAGGTTCAGCGAAAGACGCTTTGTGATTGCTTCGTCACCAAAGAGCACATCCTTCTGCAGGAGCTTGCGACTGACAACGTCCTTCGGGTAGCCGACGAACGAGGGCAAGGTCTCTCTTACGCCGTTACTTGCGGCGATCGAGGTGCGTGAGGTTCCGAGGTCAATTCCGACGTAGAGGACGCCTCCGTCCTTCTTGCCATCGGCTTGGGTTTGGTCTTTGTTCGACATGTGGTTCTTTGCGAGAACGAGTCAGTGCGAAGTGCCTGGCTCTAATTCCGATCTCCTACTCGGAGGGTTTACTACGGATTTCGAGGTTGGCTTCGAAAATCTTGGACATCATCTCCTTCTTCAAGCCTGCATCGTCCTCGACGTCGACGAGTCCTTGAACTGTTCTGTAGATCGACGCAACGCCCGTGTCGATTTGGCCGGATGCGAAGCCCCGGCGCAATTCGCCTTCGGTATCCGCTAGCGAGGAACTCACTTTGTTCAAGCGGCGCTCAAGCTTAGACACTTGCGAGGCGTGCATCTCACGCATCTCTTGATGGGCAGCCTCCATCTTCTCGACGGCCAAGGCCATCACCTCGCGGTCGCGACCGCCGAAGTCGGGGCGTGCTTCGCCCATCGATTTGAAAAAAGACTCCAACCTCTGGTCGAGCATGCCTGAGAGTTGCTTACCGAGTTCGCCGCTGTCAGCGCCCTTCTCCGGCAAGTGATCGAGGATCGAAGGAGGTGCCACGTAGACTTCAAAGCGGTTGCCGCCGCGAGCCAGTGCTAACTCTATCGCGGCCGCCACCTCTTCGGTCAACTCTTCAAAGAGAACCTCGTCGCCAACTTCACGTGAAGTTATGCCAATGCTCAGGGTGACTTGCACCTGGGCCGAGCCCTCATTGAACAGCAGTTTGGCCGTGTCTTGCAGCAAGCGGGTCGCCAATGCAGGCCCCGCCCCCCCACCGGTGTGGGGAAACAATGCGTGGAAGGTTCCGCCGACCTTGTACCCGAGAAAATCGCTCTCGCGCGTATTCTTGCGAATCACGCCAGTGATCTGAGCCAAGATCTCATCGCGCGACTCGTAACCGTAAAGGTCACCGAGTTGATCTAAACGATCCACCGCGATGCGCATCACTTGAACCGGATACTTGTAGCGCGTAGCACGCGCACATTCTGCGCGCATGAGGCTCTTCACCTCCTCAGCGGAGAACAGACCTTCGTGGTCTCCACTAAAGCTCACTGAGGGGAATTCGGACATTGGGGCCAAGTTGCGGGGCATTATTTTGTCGGGGTCCGGTCAAAAAATAGGATCCCGAATCCCTATCGACGTCTAACACGAATGGCCTTGAGGGCCGTGATCGGCGCATCTGCCCCTAGCTAAGGGAGATCCGCCGATCGGAAAATTTTTCTAGTCGGTGACGGGCTCTTCGATATCCGAGTCATCCGCATCGTGAAGGGCGTGCTCGGTCAATTCCTTGACTAGGTAGTCGTAGGCTTCATCAACCGAATCGGTGCGGTAAAATAGGTCCGTATCCACTGCACTGATGGTTCCGCAATCGATCATCGGTTGGAAGTTGAGGATGGCGTCCCAATACTCAACACCGAACAGCACGATCGGCAAGTGCTTCTTGATCTTGAGGGTCTGGACGAGCGTCACGACTTCCATGAACTCATCCAAGGTGCCAAAGCCTCCAGGCATTACGACCATGGCCTTCGCCAAGTAACTGAACCAGAACTTCCGCATGAAGAAGTAGTGGAACTCAAAGGTCAGTCGCCGGGTGATGTAAGGATTGTCGTTCTGCTCGAACGGCAATGAAATGTTGAGTCCAATGTTCTCCCCCTTGGCTTCGGAAGCGCCACGGTTGGCCGCTTCCATGATACCGGGACCGCCGCCCGAACAGACGACGAAGCGGCGCTGGTTGTCCTCAAGCGACTTCGACCACTCGGTCAAGCGCGCGGCCAGTTTGCGCGTGTCCTCGTAGTACCTGGACATCTTCAGCTTGCGCTTGGCATCCTCGAGATCGCCCTCCCCGGCTTCCGCCTTGCGCATCAACTCCTGCGCGTCCACCTCGGGGATGAAGCGCGCTGAGCCGAAGAACACGATGGTGTCCTTGACGTCGAGCTCTTTGAAGCGCGTGTGCGGCTCGATATACTCAGAAAGGATACGCAATCCCCGTGCGTCCTTACTGTTGAGGAAGGCGTCGTTCTTGTAGGCCTTTATGGCCTGGTAGCGGCTGTCAGTCATGGGTGCTGGGTTGGATTCGATTTAGGCACAAGGCTTATAGCGAAGTCAGGGGGAGACTTCCGGCCCTGACCGAGAATTCGGTGACTAGGTATGCTAAGGATCCATCGCCCGAAATCAGCAAATCTCTATGTCTCAAGCCACTGAACACCCCACAACCCCGCAGGTTTCTGAATCTGTGCAGGTCCCTGTGCGGGGCATGACCTGCCAGGCCTGCGCCTTCAAGGTCGAGCGGATTCTCAATGAGAGCCAGGGGATATCCAAGGCCCAAGTCAATTTTGGCTCCCGTACGGCGGTCCTCAGCCTGTCCGGTAAAGAGGTCCAAGTCGCCGCCATCAACGCCAGCCTTGGCAAGGCTGGTTTCAGCATCCCAGAAGGAGCCCTCGGTGGCCGTAGCCTCGAAGATGACGTCCAATTCTCAGAGCACGGCGCGCAGGATGAGCTGTGTCGCAATCGTCGGGGATTCTTCATCGCGGCGGCGGGCACAGTGGCACTAATTGGTGCTCACCTTGCCCACATCCATGGAATTCCTCCACTGATGGTCGCTGGAGTCGTGGTATTTGGTGCTGGCCGTGACATTCTTCAAAGAGGCTGGCGTGCCGCGCGCTTGGGCGCACCTGACATGAACTCGTTGGTCGGATTGGGTGCACTTGTTGCCTGGAGCGCCGGTCTCGGGGGGATCCTATTTCCGAATTGGTTCGGGGGGGCGAAGGATCACGTCCATGCCGCCGCGATGATCACAGCCTTCGTGCTGCTCGGGCGTTGGATGGAGGCCAGCGCCCGAGCAAAAGCCGGCGACGCGGTCCGCAGCCTGCTCGAATTGGCCCCGGACACTGTGCGCATCATGCGTATGGGCAAGGAGGTCGAAGTACCGCTGGCCGAAGTCAAAGTCGGCCAAATGGTCCTCGTGCGCCCCGGCGAGCGGGTGCCCGTGGACGGCACGATCATGGTTGGAGAAACCACCCTCGACGAATCTCACCTGACCGGCGAAAGTTTCCCGATCGAGCGCGGGCCCGGCGAAAAGGCGTACGCCGGGTCGATCAACGGCCTCGGCTCGATTTCTATGCAAGCCAAGGGCATTGGCGCGGTCTCGGCTCTCGGGCGCATCACCCGGGCCGTCCACGAAGCCCAGGGCAGCCGCGCGCCAATCCAACGCTTGGCCGATCGAGTCAGCGCTATTTTCGTCCCGGTGGTACTTTCGATCTCCTTGGCGACCCTGGTCCTCTGGCTGATCCTCGCCGACGCACCCACAGCTATTTCCCACGCGGTGGCGGTCTTGGTGATCGCTTGCCCCTGCGCGCTCGGGCTGGCGACTCCGACGGCGATCCTGGTGGCTAGCGGGCGCGGCGCCAAGGAAGGCGTTCTGATTCGTTCCGCCGAAGCTCTCGAGCGCTTGGCCAATGTCGACATCGTTGTCTTTGACAAGACGGGCACCCTAACTGCCGGGAAGCCCGAGGTGACGAGGGTCTTTACGAACGAGGAGCTACTGACAAAAGAGCGCTTGATCGCAATCGCAGCATCCGCGGAACGCCATAGCGAACAGCCCTTGGCGCGCGGTATCTTGCGCCATGCGAGCGAAGCTGGCATCGCGCTCCTGCCCAGTTCCGACTTCAGAGCTGAACCCGGCCTCGGGATTCTAGCCACTGTCGAAAAATCCGCCGTTTGGATTGGCAGCCCGCGTGGAGCCCTCGGACGCGGACTCGATTCTAAGCGCATCGAAGAGTGGACCGGGCTCATCGTTAACTTCGGCGACACTCCAGTTATCGTTGAAGTCGACGGGCAATTGGCCGGCGCCTTTGGTCTAGGCGATGCGCCGCGCGCTGAATCGGCGAGCGCCCTGCAAGCACTCAGCGAACTCAACATTGATCAACAGATCTTCTCCGGTGATCACCCCACGACCGTAGCGAGCCTTGCAAATAAACTCGGCGTTGCAAAATCGCAAGGCAAACTTCGCCCCGAAGAAAAGGCAGCGAAAGTTGTCGAACTCAGCGCGACCGGAAAGCGAGTTGCAATGGTTGGTGACGGCATCAACGACGCACCGGCTTTAGCTGCAGCGCACGTTGGTATCGCGATGGGTGGTGGCGCCGACGTTGCAATTGAAGCTGCTGACTGCGCACTGCTGCGTGACGATCCGCGTTGCGTCCCACTAGTCATCAAGCTCAGTCGGCGCACCGTACAGACGATTCGAGTGAACCTCTTCTGGGCCTTCGCTTACAACTTGGTTGGCTTGCCGCTCGCAGCCGGCCTACTCAAGCCATGGATCGATGCAACCATCACGCCAACAATGGCGGCTGCAACCATGTCGGCTTCAAGTGTGTGCGTTGTCTTGAACAGCTTGCGTTTGCGCTGGACACCACTAGCTAAGAACTAGAACTCTTCCTGGTCGCGCTTACGCTTCTCGATCTTTTCATTCGCTTTCTTGAACAAGTCGTCGAGATGGGATTCCTTTCCCTTTTCCTCGTTTAAAGCCGATTCAAGTCGGTCTTCTGCACTCGCCGAACGCTGATCAACTCGCTCCTTGGCGCTATCCCAACGCTTGCCGGGAACTATCGGGTCGCCAAAGGCGTCCAACTCTTGTGGCGAAACCGCTCGCACAACTGTTTGAGTTAGCACATCAACGGTTAAGCGAGTCGTGCAGCACGGGCAATCGACATCGATTTGCTTGTTTTGCATGTTTCTGAAATTAGTGCGGTGACTTAGAAGCGATAGCGAGGTTGTTAGACCTCAGTGAGACGGTAGCGGTCAGTGGCCCCTGAACTGTAGAACCCGCGACCCGATTTTGGCCACAGGTGTGACCAAAAACGAAAGAAGGAATAACAACGCTACAAACTCCGTCGGAATCGACCCCGTATGCCGCTCTGTAGTTGGGACGAGATCAATGATGCGGATCCATAAGGAGGATCATGGTGACTACTTGGGAATCAAGAGACAATCAAAGGGCACGTGCAATCGAACGCGTGCTCGTAGCCACTCCCCAAACATTGAGTCAGCGGATCGCGCTTGTGCGTTTCGAGACTCTGCTTGGATTCTCGCTGTGGATCACACTGATCGCAGTCATTTTGTGGGTTGGCCAGGCATAGCGCGCCCACCAAGACTCGAACTGCAAGCGCTCGAAGCTTCCCCCGTAAGAACCGGGGATACAAAGGAAAAAGGGAGGGCGCCGTCCCCTCGTGAGGATTCGCCCTCTCCTGCGGAACCGCTTCCCGTCAAAGACGAATGGGAAGGATCTTCAACGATGCCCTAAACGATCGGGGGCACGCGGTACTTCGCGGTGAAGTGTTGGATCACATCTGAGTTGCGGAGCAGCCCGACCAACTCATGATTCATGACGACCGGCAATGCGCTGACTCCATTCTCAATCATCGAATCCGCAGCGGCGCACAGGTCTTCATTCGGGCCAATAGTCACGAATTCGGTGACCATCACCTCCGATAACGGAGCGTCGTCCTCGACTTCTGTATCTTCGAGTCCGAAGCGCAACTCGCGCTCCGATACTAGCCCGACGATCGCGCCCTCTTCTGTAATAGCCACATGGCGCAAGTCCTTGCGGCGGCAGATACCGGCCGCTTCCGCCACATTGCGCTCAGGAGTCAGGGTCTCCAGTTTCGACATCATGTACTCGCTTACCTTCGCGTCGGCGGCGGCGTTTCCGCCCCACTCCGCGCGAGGATTGCGCTTGCGGATGGCTCCGAGAAGGTCTGTCGCCGTCACGATTCCGACGAAGACCGAGTCCTCAAGGATCGGGATGGCCCCCGCGCGCTTGCCGATCATCATCGAAGCTGCTGTCTCCACATCGTGATCAGGTCCCAGGGACACGATCCGGTCCTGCATGATTTCGGTCACGAGTTCTGGACCTCGGTGACCCCGACGTTTGTTCTCATCCGCGGTCAGCCAGCCAGTTGACATGGCTAAAGTACGCCTAGAAAGCAAACTGACAAGCGCCCCCCGCCGGACGACCGGAAGGTGGCGAAAGCTATGGCGGTCGAAAAGGGCGATGGCCTCGTCAAGCGAGTCATCTGCCCCAATGGTGACCACATCCGTGGTCATAATTGAAGAAAGTTTCATTAGCGCGGTGCTCGGTCAGGCTATCCCGGGACGGAACTCTGGGGGCTCTATTAGGTGATCCGGCTCCACCAATCTAGATGGTTTGTCAATACTCGCTAGAGGGCAAGCTGAAGGATTTTCCCACTTTTGGGCTTAGCGGCTAGCACTGGCCGTGAGGCGAGATCCACTGCCCCGCTTTGCGGCCCCAAGAAGGAATCCTAGGTCTTAGCCCGCCTACCTCGAACGACCATGGGCCGGCCTGCGGAAACGTCGATCGCTTGAGCAATTTGGAGTGGAAACCCAGGGGCGATCCTTCAAAGGAGGGTGCTTTCGGGGTTTCAGACCGGTCGGGGCTCCACAGGAAACCGCTTCACCGATGGTGGACCGACACGGCCGAAGATCCACCCCTCAAATCGCCACTGGGCGTTTTACAAAACTCATTCCTAGTGACGATGAATCACCAAGGCCCAGGAGACACATAGTCCGAATGAAGGCAAGCCTCAGGCCAAGCCCGTAGCAGCTTTCACGCCAGTTTAACCTGCCCACCTCTTCTCAACTTCGGCCAGACGAGCCCCCTCCCAAGCCTACGGCGAGAGATAGGCCATGTCCGCGTCGGTCGTTTTCGTCAGCACCATTAGCGCATCCCCGATGCACGGCTTCGAATTGGCGCCCTCCTGTTTGCAGGACAGCAGCGGGAAGCCGACGAACTCTGTTTTCCACT
The DNA here is from genome assembly GCA_047639675.1 of Planctomycetota bacterium. Lineage (GTDB taxonomy): Bacteria > Planctomycetota > UBA1135 > UBA1135 > JABACD01. The sequence continues at coordinate 9,518 of JBLIOI010000128.1, forward strand.
GCTAGACGTGCTGCCTGGATCTGCCACAATCGCCCCTTAGCGCCCGAGGAAGGCTCTTCAGCCGCGCAGTTTCACAGCTTTGACAGATGTTCGTGGCTGAACTTATGACACCCCATGCAACATTGGGACGGAATCCGAGCTTAGGTCATTACACGCAGAACAATTCACTGGGGCACGCATCACCCCAAAGGAAAAAAGCATCCCTATGCGTCAAACCGCCCATCCTGCGAACGCAGGTTCAAGCGAGCGCTGGCAACACGGGCGTAACCGATTGCAGTGGCAGCTACTCGTTCCACTGGAGTGCGAACTACATCCAGAGCCAAGGCTTGCAAGCCGGCGACCGCATCTTCGCTCAGTACTGGAGTCGCGACCCGGCCGCGACCCAGGGCGTGGGGCTAACGGCCGCTGTCGATTTTACACTGATCCCTTAGACAGTTGTCTCGCTAGCGACGATCCTCTGACTGGAGGCGTCGCAAGCGGGCATTGTACTTGTCGTAGAAGCGGCTTTGACGGTTGGCGAGATTTACCTGTACGCCATCCACAAAGACGTACTCCGTGCGACTCGCTATTTCTAGCGGGTCGCCATCAGTGATCACAACGTCGGCGATCTTGCCGGGCTCCAAGCTGCCCAAGCGATCGTCGACGCCCAAGAGCTGCGCCGGATAGAGCGAGATGGCGCGCATGGCTTCCGCTCGCGGCAAGCCGAATGAGGAAGCCATCGCCGCGTGAAAGGCCAAGTTGCGGGGGTTCTCACTGTCGTCCGTCATCAAGGCGATTTGCACTCCCGCGCGCTGCAGGACAGCTGCGTTGGCGAACATGGAGTCGTAGGGATCGTACCTCGAACTCGGCAGGGCTAGCACCGGACCAACGACGACAGGAAGCCCTGACTCGGCGATGCGCTCTGCGACTTTCCAACCTTCCGTTGCGCCATAAAGCACTGCGTCGAGTTTCTCATCCGCAACAAACTTCAGCGCAAATAAGATCGTCTGCGCATTGCGTGCATGCAAGGCAACTCGCTGCTCGCCGCGCATGGCGGGAATCAAGGCTTCCAGCCGCGGATCATAAGGCGGCGAGTTCGGGGCACCGCGGCCAGCGACCTCCAGTTGACGCATGTATTCACGCGCCGAGCTGAAGAGCTCGCTCAACTCTTTGACACTGTCCGGCTCTTCCTTCTTCTCTGCATCGTTCCTCACCGTCGGAAAACGCAGGTGCAGCATGTCGCGATCTACGAAGGACAACTCTTCCCAAGTATCGCCATCCATATCGACGAGCGCCGATTGGCCGCGCAAGGGACCGCCACCCTTAGGGGCGACTTGCGCGCGCGTCACGCCGTTTAGCCTTGTCACTGCAAAGTGCGCGGACTCCGCATTGATCGCTTCGAGAGCATGCAAGTCAGGTTGGTTGCCTCCAATCTCCGACGAGTCATTCGTCGCACGGACCGCTCCAATCTCGCGAATACCAAGTTCCGTGTTCAAGGCGATCATTCCCGGCCAGACGTGCTTGCCCGCCGCATCGATCACGCGCGCGCCAGCGGGAACCACATCAAGCAGTCCGGCGTGCAAGATCTTCCCGTCTTGAATCAGGAGCGTCCCGCCTTCGATCACCGGTCCGGAAACCGTGTACAAGGTGCCGCCGACAATCGCTGTGATTTCGCCACCTTCGGGATTTACGGCGATAGATACCGCCAGCTCTCTGTCGGGCTTGGCAGCGATCGGTTCTGCATCAAAACCGAAGGTGTCGCGACGCTCAAATTCAATCTCGCCGTCGACCATGGTCCACACAACGCGAGCCAGGGACGACAACGGATCACCCGTCATCAATACCAAGTCGGCGTCCTTGCCCACTTCGATCGAACCGACACGTGCGTCGATACCAAGCTGCCTCGCGGGATTGAGCGTCACCAAACGCAGAGCCCGCAAGGGATCAAGTCCGGCATAACGCACGGACTTGGCTGCCTCGCCGTAGAGCCTGCGCACCATCTCATCCGAATCGGAATTGACCGAACTCAAAACGCCGGCATCATCCATCAAGGCCGCGTTTTGGGGAACGGCATCATAGGCCTCAATCTTGTAGGACCACCAATCGCCAAAGGTCGAACCGGGCACGCCAGCGTCCGCCATCTCCTTGGCAACTTTGTAACCTTCGAGCACGTGCTGCAGCGTTCCGATCTTGAACCCGAACTCTTGCGCAGTGCGGATGATCATCAGAATGCCATCCGCACGATAGCAGTGGCAGTGCACGGCAATCTCCTGGTCGAGAATCCCAACCAGCGTATCGAGGCGCAAGTCGCGGCGCGGCGGCAAGAGATCAGCGCCGGCTTCCTTGGCCGCTTCGAAGGCTACCCACTGCGCCTTGTACTCACGAGCTTGGGTGAACGCCCGCTGAAAGACGGCCGATGTTCCAAGACGTGAAGCCGGGAAGCGTGTGGTGTTATTGCCCCAATTCGAGCGCTTGACGTTTTCGCCCAAGGCAAACTTGATGCCTTCCGGAGCATCAGGAAAGCGCAACTCGTCGGCAGTCCTGCCCCACTTCAACTTAATCACTTCGTGCTTGCCGCCAATCGCATTGGCTGAGCCGTGCAGCAAGCGCGCAGTCGTCACGCCGCCCGCAAGCGCGCGATAGATCGTGATGTCTTCGCTATTGACCGAGTCGGAAATGTCCACATCGGCAGTGATCGAAACCGTCCCTTCGTTGATGCCGCGCTCGATAGCCATGTGCGAGTGACAGTCCACCACGCCGGGAGCGAGGTGCTTGTCCGTTCCGTCGATTTCGACGAGACCAGCGGGTACATCGACTTCGCCTATCGCCTTGATTTTGCCTTCAATAATCAATACGTCGCCGATCACCGGCTCACCAACAGCGCTGTGAATCGTCGCGCCGCGAACAACGCAACTGCCACCAGTCGTGAGCGCGGGAACGCGCATGGCGTCCGTCTCAAAGGGATGATCGGAGTTTGCCACGACGGGCAGCGCGCTGAGCGCGACGAAGAGACTAGCTAGCATATTCTTGGATGTAGTCGTCATTAGAAAGGTGTCCCGTGAGTGTGCTTACCCTGCCAGTTCGGTTTGCGTTTGGCCTTGAATGAGTTGGAGTCTTCGCCACCGGAGAACTTCCAGGTCGCATCGCCGACGAGACTGTCGTGGTCCACCTGGCCTTCGATACGAAGCTTGGCGGAGAATTGTCCCATCTCGATCGAACCGCTGAGTGTCAAGTCGTGGCCGCTTACGCTGCCAGTCATATCGGAGGTTGACTTGCTTCCGTCGGGCGCCTCGAAGGCGAACACGCCGGTCACTTCACCAGCCTCTGTCATCTCCAGGGTAAGCAGCGCGGGCTTGCCGTCCTGGTCCTCGTAGGAGACCTCCCACTCACCGCTAAGCTCGACACCTTCGGCGGGGGCGCCTGTCGACTCCTCTTCTGGTTCGAACTCAAAGGTCGAGCCATCGATGAACAACCACTCGAGGTTCGCTTTCTTAGCGAAGGGCGATGCGCTCCAGATGGCCACGTTTGCATCATGCCCGGCTTCGAGCTTGCCTACGCGTTCTTCAATACCCAAGACGAGAGAAACTCGCCTAGTCATGGCAGCCAAAGCCACATCGTCAGGCAGCCCAAGCTCAACAAGCTTGCGCACGT
>JBLIOI010000129.1:0-12994 GCA_047639675.1 Planctomycetota bacterium
TATTTTGTGTGGGGGGGGCGCGTCCTTGCCCCCCCCCCCCGGCCAAAACGTGTGGGCTGGTGCCTAGGCTAGAGAGCAGCCTTGTCGAGAACGGTGACTGTTGCTCCGATCTCTTCAGTGACCATCGCTGCAATCTCCTTGAGGCGCTTGGGTGCAATCCCCGGCTTCTGGCCCTTCTTGGGCCGTATGGAGGGGCTGCTGACGAAAACCTCCAAGGGCTTCACGTCGCGCAAGCGCTTGATCCAACCTTTGACCTCTGCTTCCGTCGAGTTGTCGACTTCACCGGAAATGAACTCGGCCTGGATGATGACCTTTTCCAAGGAACTCAACTGGTGGACGATCTCTGTCAACTGGGCGGACTTGTGTCCGGTGAGCTTCTGGTAGGTCTTGACTGTTCCGTGCTCCAAGCGAATCACCGGCTTGTCGTAGAAGCCGAGCGAGATTCGCACGTCCATGTCTGACAATTGGGGATCGTTGGAGATCAACGCGAGTTTCGCGCGCGGGAACCACTTGGCACGCAGGGCGCGCAAATTCTCGCTGATCTCGCGGAAGCCGGGGTGGCGAGTGGGATCCACCTCAGAGCCAAAGACCACGATGTTGTCGACCTTCTCGCCCGCCTTTGAGATGCGCATCATCTCGCGTGCAGCCAATGTGACAACCACCGCTGAGCGCGGAAGTCGGTTTTCCCGGCTGATAGCCAGGGTAGAATTGAGGGTTCCGAGGTCGATCCTCAGGGCGCGAGCCCAGCGTTCGCTGCGGGCGGGGCCTGTGATGACGGATTCGGGGTTCAGAACGACCATAAGTGCTTTTGTGACAACGGTGGCGCAAGAAATCAGGGCTGCGTATCATAGCCCCTAATTGAGGAATTGCAATCGCCGGAGCCATTCTGTACCGACTCGATTTCTGAATTGGTGTTCTGGCGGCTGTGAGGGCGCAGGGAAAGCCCGATGAGCAAGATTCCCACTAAGGTCCGGATTGGGTGCTCGAGGATCTGGCTGGCTTCTAAAAGGTTCATATTTGGACTTCTACTGGACTTTATATTCTTGGTTCAGTTACTGGGGGCAACCCCGGCTATTTACGTGCTCTTTCTGCGTATATACGCATGCTTTGGTGGGATTCTGGACGGAAGTTGCTTCTCCCAGCGCTGATTCATGGGCTCAAACGAGCCGCAGGGGCTTGGAGGTCGCCAATCAGCTGGCCGCTACACAAGACGATCGGCGTAATCATCGGTTTCTCATCCATGGCAGAAAGCAAATCGAGTCTTCGGCGGGCTTCGATCCGCCGGTTTCTGGCTTGTGCCAAGGCGAAGACTTCTCCTTACTTCGCAAACGCAGAGCCATGGAATCTTGACAGTGTTCCGAGGGGCTCCATAGACTCTCCCCGAATTACGGCCTGAATAGCGCTCCACGCCTATTCAATCCCAAAAACTAGGAGCCCCTTTCCCGGGCCAAAAACCGGGATTCCAGCTCCCCCCGTTTAGCCTCAAGGCGCTCCCCGCCACCACCGCCTCAAAACACGTTCCCTACGCTCCCCTCGGGGCGACGGAACGCGACTCCTCAACGAATGTACTTCGACTACCTCAACGTCCTGCTGTTCGCATCAGTAGGGTTCTTCTTTGTGCTCGTCAACGTGGCGGTCGGCTCGTTGATCCGCCCCAAGCGGAAAACGACAGAAGGACTCGAAACCTATGAGTGCGGTGAACCGACGACCGGCGACACTTGGGTCAAGTTCGACATTCGCTACTACACAGTCGCGTTGGTCTACGTTGTCTTCGCGGTTGAGATTGCCTTCCTCTTTCCATGGGCGATCGTTCTAAACGACGCGATGGACGGAGTCGGAGTTGCCGAAGGAAGTGGCGTCGGAATGTTCGCCCTCGTCGAAGGGGTTACCTTTATCGCAATCCTATTCTTAGGGCTTGCCTACGTCTGGGCTAAGGGAGACCTAGATTGGGTCATGGCTTGGAACGATCGTTCTTTCGATCCGAACACTCCCGCCTCGCGTCCCGCCCGCCCGACAGATGTCTCCGCTTTGAAAGCTGAGTTCGAGCCTGACGAGGGCGATGACGGCGACGATGGCCATGACGAACCTACCGACGAGGAAGCCGCCTAAGCGGCCCTGCGGAAACAAGCACAATGCCTATTCTTCAAAACGCCTTCGAGGAGAACCTCCTCACCACCAAGGTTGACTGGCTGCTCAATTGGGCCAAGCTCAATAGCGTCTGGCCGATGACCTTTGGTCTCGCCTGCTGTGCCATCGAGATGATGGCGGTTGGCGCCGCACACCACGACATCGACCGTTTTGGTGCGGGAGCCTTCCGGGCTTCACCGCGTCAAGCTGACCTGATGATCGTCGCCGGTACGGTGAACTTCAAAATGGCGGAGCGCATCAAGCGCCTCTACGATCAGATGCCCCACCCTAAGTACGTGATCGCCATGGGCGCTTGCGCAACGGGTGGCGGTCCTTACCACAAGTTCGGTTACACCGTCGTCAAAGGTGTAGACCGTGTGGTGCCCGTTGACATCTACATCGCTGGATGTCCCCCGCGCCCGGAAGCGCTGCTCGAAGGCTTGATGGCCTTGCAGCGCAAGATTCGGACGACTGCCGTGATTCGCAAGCCCGCGATCACAGCCTAAGCGCAAGCGTTCTAGACTTTTCTCCACACCGACTCCACCCACGCACCTCCTAGCCAACCCGTAATGGACTTCCAGGGCATCTACGATCACCTTCAGGCCAAGAACGTTTCCGGCGTTCTTTCCGCGAACGAACCGCGTCGGCCTGATCCTGAGAATAAGAAAGACAAGGGGCGTGGCGGTCATGCGTACGTCGAGGTCGATCCGGCTTTGATTTGCGAGTTCATGGACGCTTGCCGAACCGACGAACGCTTGGACTTCAACATTCTCGCGGACCTGTCCGCTGTTGATCCTGCTACCGATAGCGATGAGTTCTGGGTCATTTACCAACTGCTCTCGGTTAAGCACCGCCAGCGATTGGCGATCAAGTCGTGCATCAAAAAAGAAGGCGCGAACATCAACACTGTGGCCGGTATCTATCGGGCTGCCCAGTGGCACGAACGCGAGTGTGGCGAAATGTTCGGCATCACGTTCAACGGTCATCCGGATCCGCGCAACATGCTGTTGCCCGACGATTGGGTGGGTTACCCGCTCCGCAAGGACTACGAGTTCCCCGCGGAGTACCACGGTATTTCCTGCGTCTGATAGGCCCTGATTCATGTTGAACAGTTCAAAGACCTCGAGCACCTTCTTCCCCGAGCCGCGGATTCTTCCCGGCGGAGAGAGAGAGTTCATGATGGACGTGGCCACCGCTGACCTTGAGATCAGCATGGGCCCGCAGCACCCCGCAACACACGGGGTGATGAAGATTCTATTGCGCGCCGATGGCGAGATGGTGACGGCGGCACAGCCGCACTTGGGCTTCCTGCACCGCTGCGCCGAGAAAATTGGCGAGAACGTCGAGTGGTTGCAGTACTTGCCGTACACCGACCGCTACGACTACTTGGCTGCAATGAACAACAACCTGGGCTACTCGATGGCAGTCGAGGAGTTGCTCGGAGTTGAGATTCCCAAGCGTGCGCAACTCTTGCGCATGATCTGCGTCGAGCTGAACCGCATCGCCTCGCACTTGGTTGCCTTCGGAACCTACGGCCTCGACTTGGGCGCGTTCACTCCCTTCCTCTACGCCTTCCGCGAGCGTGAGTGGTTGCTGATGATCTTTGAGAAGATCTGCGGCGCACGCCTGACTTATAGCTACTTGCGTATCGGCGGTGTCTTCAACGATGCGCCTCCTGGCTGGTTGACCGAGGTCGGGCATTTCTGCGACGTATTTGTCGGGAAGTGGCAGGAGTACTACGACTTGTTGATGGTCAACAAGATCTTCGTCAAGCGGACCGCTGATGTGGGTGTGATCACCCCAGAGCAGGCGGCGGACTTCGGTATCACGGGGCCCATGCTGCGCGCCTCGGGCGTGTCCTTCGACTTGCGCCGTGAAATGCCCTATATGCTCTACGGCCAGGCCTACGAGGACGGAGCTTTCGAAATCCCCGTCGGTCGAGGCGAAATGGGGCAGGTTGGTGATTGCTGGGACCGCGCCTATGTCCGCGTGCAGGAAATGATGGAGTCGATCGGCATCGTGCGATGGTGCCTCGGCTGCATCGAAGAAGGCCCGGTGATCGGTGACGTCGGCAAGACGATCAAGGTCCCGCCCGGCGAGGCTTATGTGGCGATCGAAAACCCGCGTGGCGAGTTGGGGCACTATTTGCTTTCCGACGGCGGCAAGGGTTCGAGTCGTTGTCGCGTGCGCGGCCCGTCTTTCTGCAACCTCGGCATCCTTGAGGACATCATGCCAGGAACATTGCTGGCCGACGCGGTCGCAATCATTGGATCGACCGACGTTGTGATCGGGGAGACGGATCGCTGATGCTAGCTAGCGAAGTAGTACGGGCTGTAACTGAAGTTGCGGCGGAGGGTGCCATGAAGGGCAACCCGACGTTGACATTCTTGCAGGGTGTCGCGCCGGAGGCGGTTCCTAGCTGGTTGCTGCCCTTGGTTGCGGCGGGCCTTTCTGTCGGCATTGCGCTGAGTATGATCACCTTGCTTGCACTCAGCGGACCTTGGCTTGAGCGCAAGATCTCTGGACATATCCAGTGCCGTAACGGACCGATGTACGCGGGTGGTTGGCACGGCTGGGCGCAGTCGATCGCGGACGGCGTCAAGCTACTCATGAAAGAGGACATGGTTCCGCTTGGTGCGGACCGGATCATGTTCATGATCGCTCCTGCCATTGTTCTCGGAGCGATGTTTGGTGCCTTCGTGGCGATGCCGCTCTCGCCGGACTTCTACTTCGCTGATGTCAATCTCGGCGTGTTCTTCATTTTAGGCATGTCCTCGCTGACCACGATCGGAGTGATCATGGCGGGCTGGGCCTCTAACTCGAAGTGGTCGCTGTACGGCGCCATGCGCGAGGCAGCGCAGGTTGTGGCCTACGAGATTCCCTTGGGCATCTCATTGATGGTGGCGCTCATCGTCGCCGGAACGTTCAACTTGCGTGAAGCAAGCGCGCTGCAGGGTGATTGGTACGGGATGGGATGGTTCGTGTTCAAGAACCCGATCTTCATGATTCCCGCTTCGATCATCTTCTTCGTCGCGGCTCTCGCCGAGAACAAGCGCGCGCCCTTCGACCTGCCCGAGGCAGAATCGGAGCTCGTCGCTGGTTTCCTCACCGAATACTCAGGCATCCGCTGGTCTTTCTTCTTTATGGAAGAGTACGCCGCTATGTATCTGCTCTCTTTGGTCGGCGCCGTCTTCTGGTTCGGCGGTTTCCAGAGTCCTTTCACCTACTTGGCGATCGAAAGTTTCGGCGCGGATAGTTTCATCGCCAACTTGGTTGGAGCCTTGACGCTGATCGTCAAGTCCATGTGCGGCATCTTCTTGATGATGTGGGTGCGCTGGACGCTCCCACGCGTACGAATCGACCAGGTGATGACGATGGGCTACAAATACCTCACTCCTATGGCACTGGTCTGCGTTTTGGGCGCAGCGATCTGGGAGGCAATCTTCTAATGGAAAACAAAGTTATCGAGCGCAAACCGGGCACGGTTGGCGACTATTTCAAGAACATCTGGGACACGCTGTCTTCGACGGTCGCTGGAATGAAGATTACCGGAAGGTACTTCTTCCAGAAGCCGATCACGGTTCAGTATCCCGATGAGCAGTTGCCGATTCCCGATCGCTATCGAGGGATCCACTATCTTGAGCAAGACAAGTGCATCGAATGCCACGCTTGCGAAAGAGCTTGCCCGATCGACTGCATCACGATGGAGACGGTCAGGCACGGCAAGGAGTTGGAGTGGATCAGCTTCAACATCGACTACCAGAAGTGCATGTTCTGCGAGTTGTGCGTCTACCCTTGCCCGGCGGATTGCATTCACATGGGAACGGAATTCGCTTTTGTGACCGAGGACCGCAGTGAGTTCAACTTGGACCTTCTGTCTTACGAGGGCATGTCGCGCGACGCTCGCATCCGCATGAAAGAAGCGGAAGTGAAGAAGGCAGCGAAAGAGGCAGCTAAGAAGGTAAAAGCCGAAGCAAAGGCTAAGGCCGCAGCTGAGAAGTTGGAAGAGGGCGGCGATGCTTGATCAGCAGAAGCTTTTCTATGGAGCCTTGGGCTTGCTGGCCCTTGCACTCCATGGCTGGGGTCTGACGACCGCTGGCCCGGAAGGCTTGGCTTTTGGCGGCTGCGCCACACTTGTCATCGGCGGCTCACTGATGTGTATGTGGGAACGGTCCGTTGTTCGCAGCGCCTTCTCATTGCTGGCTACTTTCTGCGGCTGCGCGGGTTTCTACATCCTGCTCGGCGCGGACTTTGTTGGCATGGCGCAGATCCTGATCTACGTCGGCGGCATCCTGGCGCTCCTGCTCTTTGGGGTGATGCTTTGCCCCCAGGACCTGACGGAGCGCAAGCTCGTACGAGTAGGCGGCGGCATGGTCATGATGGGCGGCGGGGTTGCGTGGGTTGCCGCGAAGGTCGCGTCGACGGTCAAGTGGGCTCAATTGCCGGCCGATCAGCTTCCCGAGCATAGAACGCGCGCCGATGAGATCGGGATCGCGTTCATCTCGCCCGACAAGTACGTCGTACCCTTTGAATTAGCCGCGGTCATCTTGACCGTTGCACTGGTCGCAGCGGTCTACATCGCGCGCCGCAACATGTCCCACTACATGCCCGAAGCGGGCCAAGACAACCAGGGTGGTGCCTAAGAATGGGACTTGGAGCTTACATCGCCGTTTCGGCGGCGCTCTTCGCGATTGGCCTGGTGACCATCGCTGCACGGCGCAACATCCTCTACGTATTGTTCGGGATCGAGATGATCTTGAACGCAGCGAACATCAACTTCGTGGCCTTCAACCGCTTTGGCGGTGATGGCATGGAAGGACGCATGTTCGCGATCTTCGTGATCATCTTGGCTGCGGCGGAAGCTGCGGTGGCCCTCGCCATCGTGCTCCACGTGTACGAGCTCTTCGGCAGCACAAAACCTTCCGAGGTGGATCTTCTGCGCGAATAGCGCGCTCCCCACACATGGATATCCTGCACTTCGACCCAGCAACGGACTACAAGCTACTGCTTGCGGTCCCGCTCATCCCGCTCACGGGATACCTGATCCAGATCTTCTTTGGGCGCTTCTTGCCGCGCAAAGGAGACTGGTTGGTGACCAGTGGCATGTTCGTGACCATGTGTATCACGGTCCTCATGTTCGCCAAGGCGCTCAACCACGCCTATGCGGGTGGGGATGGACACGGCGCGCACGAGGCTTTCTTCAAGCACTCGAGCGAAGTTGGGATGACCTGGAGCTGGTTGTTCCAGACCGGTGAAGCCGCCGATTCCCCACTGAACCTGACGGTTGGGATCCTCTACGATGCTCTCGGATCGGCCATGTTGGCTGTAGTCGGCATCGTCTCCTTCTTTGTGCACCTCTTCTCGATGGGGTACATGAAGGGTGATCACCGTTATCACATCTTCTTCGCCAACATCAGCCTGTTCACGGTGGCGATGTTGAGCTTGGTGCTCTCGGACAACATCCTGTTCTTGTTCGTGTTCTGGGAAGTCATGGGCTTGATGAGTTACTTGCTCATCGGCCACTTCAGTCACGATCCGAACAGTCACCGCATCACGCAAGCCGCCGCAGCTTGCAAGAAGGCGTTCCTCACGACTCGAATCGGCGACTGCTGTCTCCTGATCGGGTTCATGATGTTCTTCTACCACTATGAGACGTTCAGTTTCACAGGTCTGTGGGAGGCTGTGACTACTGACGTGGCCGCCAACGGCTGGCAGTCATGGCAGCAAACAGCAGGCTTATTCCTGTTCGGTGGTACAGTCGGAAAGTCGGCTCAGTTCCCCTTGCACGTCTGGCTGCCGGACGCGATGGAAGGTCCGACACCGGTTTCGGCAATGATCCACGCGGCGACGATGGTCGCGGCTGGCGTGTTCTTATTGGGCCGTATCTATCCGCTGCTTTCACCGGAAGTTCTCGAGATCATCACAGCCACCGGCGCGCTAACAGCGATCTTCGCTGCGACGATTGGCATGACGGTCTTCGACATCAAGGGCGTACTCGCCTACTCGACGATCAGTCAGCTCGGATTCATGGTGGCGGCTATCGGAACCGGAGGCTTGGGCCTCGTCGCGGGCCTCTTCCACATGGTCACCCACGCTTTCTTCAAGGCTTGCTTATTCCTCTCGGCTGGTTCCGTGATCCACGGCTGCCACCACGAGCAGGACATGCGCAAGATGGGCGGGCTGCGCAAGAAGATGCCGGTGACCTTCGCCTGCATGTTGATCTGCACCCTGGCGATTTCGGGCATCCCGCTCTTCTCGGGTTTCTACTCGAAGGACAAGATTGTTCAGTCGGCGATGATGGCGAACGAGTTGCACCCTTCATGGGCGAGCGCTTTCGCTGGAATTGCACTGCCCTTGGCCGCAGCGATCACGGCCTTCTACATGTTCCGCCTGATCTTCATGACGTTCTTCGGGGCGCCTCGCGATCAGGGCATTCACGACCACGCCCACGAGTCGCCCCTGCCGATGACGATCTCTTTGAGCGTCTTGGCTCTATTCGGCATGCTCGCTGGACAGTTCTGGCCGGCGAATGGCGACGTGATGGGCTCAAAGCCCACTTGGTTTGAGAGTCTCGTCGGCGTGAGCCACGACTACACAGATCTCTCGGGCATGTACCCGGGCATCGAGTTGCAAAATACCTATGTCGGGTACACAGCAGCTCATGTGGAAGAGGTCGCAGTTCACGCTCACCACTCGGCTTTGATCCTCTCGCTCAGCGTAGCGGGCCTCGGCATCCTCTTGGCGATGCTGATATACCTCTTCAAGGTCAAGAGCCTCGACCCGAAGCGCTTCACCACGACCTTCGCTCCGATTTACCGGACGATCGTCAACAAGTACTACATCGACGAATTTGCTAACAAGACAGTGATTGCCGGTTCGATGGTGATCGCCAAGGTCTTGAAGTGGTTCGACGAGAATGTTGTCGACGGGATCGTTCTCACGGTTGCCCGCATCAACAAGGCTCTCGGCTTTGCCTTCGCCTGGTTCGACAAGACCTTCATCGACGGAGTCGTCAATATGGTCGGTTCTCTTTCAATGGCCTTCGGCGCCGCAATCCGTCTCTTGCAGACGGGTCGTATCCAGCAGTACGTGACCTTCGCCGTCGGCGGGGGCATGTTGACTGCAGCCTGGCTGATCCTTTCTTAGTTCACTCGACGCCTCCCGTCCCCGCGCTTTCGCTCCCTAGCTAGCAGATGGAAAATCATCTTCTCTCACTGATCACCTTCATTCCTCTCATTGGAATGTTGGTCATCATTTGCCTGCCCAAGCAAGCAGTCAGCCTCATCAAGGGTGTCAGTCTCGTTGCGACTGGTATTCCGCTGATCTTGGCGACCCAGCTGTACTTTGCTTACGACCCGGCTACCGGTGCGGATGGCAGTTTCTGGGCCGTCGAAGACTATGCGTGGATCGAAATGATCAACGCGCGCTACTTCGTCGGCGTGGACGGTATCAGCGTTCCCTTGGTCTGGTTGACCACGCTATTGCTGTTCCTCGGCGTGCCGGCGTCCTTCGGAATTCAGAAGTCGCAGAAGGCGTACTACGCGCTGCTCTTGCTGCTAGAAGTTGGAATCCTCGGGGTCTTCACCTCGCTGGACTACTTCCTCTTCTACGTCTACTGGGAGATCATGCTGCTCCCGATGTACTTCCTGATCGGCATCTGGGGCGGCCCGCGCCGTGAGTACGCGGCGATCAAGTTCTTCCTCTACACATTGGCGGGATCGGTCTTCTTGCTGATCGGTGTGATTGCACTGCGCCTGGACAGTGAAACCTTCTCCATTCCGGAATTGATGAACTTGGCGCACCAAGGTTTGTTGAACGGTGAGAGCTTGCCCGGCGGCGGTGAGCTGCTCGGCATGCAGTTCAACACCTGGTGCTTCTGGTTCCTCTTCGTCGGCTTTGCGATCAAGATCCCGGTCTTCCCTTTCCACACCTGGCTGCCTGACGCTCACGTTCAAGCGCCCACGCCGATCTCTGTGATCCTGGCTGGCATCTTGCTGAAGCTGGGTGGTTATGGATTGATGCGCGCTTGCTTCCCGATCTTGCCGGTCGCTTTTGTGGAGAACGCCTACTTCCTGGGCATCCTCGGAGCCTTCAGTATCGTCTACGGATCCTTCGTCGCCCTCGGGCAGACGGACTTCAAACGGATGGTTGCGTACTCCTCTGTCAGTCACATGGGCTATGTGCTGCTCGGCGTTGGCGCGATGACCGTTTGGGGAGCCGATGGCGCGGCGATGCAGATGTTTGCCCACGGAACCAGTTCGGCCGCCATGTTCATGGTCGTGGGCGTGATCTACGATCGTGCTCACCACCGCGACTTGAATGGCTTCGGCGGCTTGTCGCAGCCGATGCCGGTCTACTGGGGACTGACGACCTTCTGCTTCTTTGCAGCGCTCGGCTTGCCGACCATGTCTGGCTTCATCGCAGAGGCACTGACCCTCGTCGGCGCATTCCAGTCTGACGACCCGCGCTTCCAAGCGTTGGTGCTCTTCTCCGTGATCGGAATCGTGATCACAGCTGCCTTCCTGCTCTGGGCCATCCAGCGCGTATTCCTCGGCAACTTGAACGAGAAGTACAAGGACTACAAGGACATGACGCCTCGCGAGATCTTCTGCATGGCGCCGCTGCTCTTTCTCTGCCTCTTGCTGGGTGTGTTTCCTCACATCCTGCTCGACAAGATGGAACCCAGTATCAAATACCTCGTGAGTCTCCTTGAGGCTGGCGCCAACTAAGGCTCCCCTAGTCAAAAAGCTAAGAACGCCGTGGACGCATATATCAATGGAATGAAGGCGCTGGCCCCGGAGCTTGTGCTCACTGGGCTCGCTCTTCTGGTCCTTTTGGTTGACCTTCTGATGAAGGGACGCAACTCGAAGGTTATCGGCTACATCACCTTGGCTGGCCTCGCGGTCGTCGGGATGATTCTGGCAACGCGCGTGGGCGCAGAGACGCAGACCGTGTTTGGCATGGTCGTGATCGATAACTTCGGGACGTTCTTTAAGTTGTTCACGGTGGCTTCGGTGGCTGTCGTGACGATCTTCATCTTGAGTGACCGCTCAGAGCGTAAGCATGGCATCGGGGAGTACTACTTCCTGTTGCTGGGCGCTTCGATCGGCATCTTCTTCATGGTCAGCACGAACCACATGCTGCTCCTGATGTTGGGCCTCGAACTGCTCTCCTTGGCGAGTTATGCCTTGGCTGGCTTCCACAAGGGCGAACGCAGGTCCGCGGAAGCGGCAATGAAGTACGTCGTCTTCGGCGGATTGAGCGCAGGCGTGATGCTCTACGGCATCTCGCTACTCTACGGATTGACAGGCACCCTCGACATGACTGTCATGGGAACCGCAGTCGGCGATGCCATGCCTTTCGGCCTCGTACCGCAGCTCGATTATAACGTGGTTCCCGTAGCTATCGCGATGGTGATGGTGCTGGCGGGCTTCGCTTACAAAATGTCAGTCGTTCCGTTCCACTTCTGGACGCCGGACGTCTACGAAGGCGCACCGACTCCAGTCACGACCTTCCTCGCCGTGGCTTCCAAGGCCGCTGGCGTTGCAGCTCTCTTGCGCTTCCTGAGTGCAGTCTTCATGAGCGATGGCGTTCAGCCCGTGGTGGTGTGGTACGGCGACAAGATCGGCTTGCTGCTCGCGATTCTCGCGGCGGTGACGATGACGCTAGGCAACTTGGGCGCTCTGCGACAGACAAGCCTAAAGCGCATGTTGGCTTACTCATCGATCGCACACGCTGGATACATCCTGATCGGTATCGCGACCCTCTCATCCGAGGGCTTCGCCGCGTCGATGTATTACATGGCGGCTTACTACTTCATGAACTTGGGCGCCTTCGGTGTGCTGCTCTACTTCGAGAGCTCCGTCGGATCGGATCACATCGAGGACTTGAAGGGCTTCGGCTGGAAGTGCCCTCTGATCTCGATTGTGATGGTCGTCTTCCTGGTGAGCTTGACCGGCCTGCCGCCGACCATCGGCTTCTATGGCAAGTACCTCCTATTCAAGACGGGTGTCGACCATGGCCTCGGTTGGTTGATTGTTATCGCCGCGCTCAACAGCGTCGTCAGCCTCTTCTACTACTTCAGTGTTGTGAAGTCGTTGTTCCTCAGCGACCCGAGCAGCAAGTCCGCGATCTCGCAGCCTGCATTCGTTGGATTGCTAACAGCTCTAGGGATCTTGACCGTTTGGTTCGGTCTGATGCCCGACTCGATCGAGAGCTTTGTACGTAGCTGCTTGCTGCTCTAGCGCAATGACGACCTCCGACTCAGCTAGCACGAATTGGGCCCTCGCTGCTCACCTGAGCGGGCTCTTGGCCTACGTGACTGGCTTGGGCGGTATCTTGGCGCCGATGGTCATCTGGCTGATCAAAAAAGATGAGGACGAGTTCGTCGGGCGTCACGCATTGGAGGCGGTGAACTTCCAGATCACGGTATTCATCGCATGCGTTGTCAGCATACCGTTGATCTTTGTGATCATCGGAATTCCGATGATCCTCTTGGTCGCACTCTTCCAGGTCGTCTTCTCGATCATCGCGGCTCTGACGGCCGCTCAGGGCAGTGAATATCGCTATCCCTGGACGCTACGACTCGTAAAGGGTTGATGCGCCGAGCTTCCGCTCGCTGAGATCGAGGATCTCGGGAATTCGGGCTGATGGTAGGAGCCGATCTGTCGCCCACGTCCTCGATTTGAGCGCATCCCCATCCGATTGCGACTCAGATGAGCGGTTCAGCGAGGGTGCTCTAGTGAACGTAAGAGCTTCCGAGGAAGGGGGAACCCCTGGCCAGTGAGATGCGTCTTCTTAGGGTAAGATAGGCTTAATGGCCTGGATTGCGCATCTTGAGCGTGATCGTGTCGTTGCTCCAAGAATT
>JBLIOI010000130.1:0-12977 GCA_047639675.1 Planctomycetota bacterium
GGAACTCCTCCGCCGATCCTTCACGGGCCAATGGATTCTGCGTGACAATGCTTACGCGATCCTCGCGATCATTGAGCGCGAAGATGATCAATTGCGCCCCATTCTCGACGAGCGCCATGCGGAGGCTTTGCTCGCAGGATTACGTACGGGCGACCACTTGGTGCGCGGTACTTGTGCTGCCGCTTTGGCGGGAATCGGCTTTCGCAGTTCCAGGCCGCTCGAAACGACCTGGCTCGACAATGAGGTCACCGGGACGATGGTCGCTGCGGTTTCGGGCAAGGACTATCACAGCGACTTTTCTGCCTTGCAGCCCCGAGTACTACGACGCTTGCGCTTAGTTTCCGGTGCCGACTTCGGTACGGATGGACCGCGATGGGCTCGTTGGTGGGTGGACAGTCGGCTTAGTTTCTACGCGCACCGTGCCTACCTAAACGTACCGGTCGGGGGCGAAGCGACTCTTGAACTTCATTACCGCGGTACCGGTCGTGCAGCCGGAACTTTTTCGCTCCTGGGCGGGGATGTAAAAGCACGTGAAGCGGCCGAACGTGCAGCTAGTGCAGAACAATTTTTTCTGACGCGTTCGGAGTGTGCGGATCTGATCTCCCTCTTGGAACGCGAAGGTGCATTGAGCCCCAAGCACCAGCCAGGGCAGCGGGGCAGCATGGGACCGGGCCAACGTGAGATCGAGGTTGTGATTGGCGGCCACGGCAAGAAATTCGTGTTTGGCAAGGGCCGTAGCGAATCCTGGTTTGAGAAAATCGACAGCGCGATGACCGATTTGCGTTCACGCAATCGTTGGCAACGCTTTCCGAACATGGTGCGTTACAGCAACGCTCGCGATTTTTGGGAAGAAGAATCCGGTTGGTGGATTGGCGAGCACAGCGATGTAGAGCGCGGTCTGCGGATGAAGTCATTAGTTTTCAATTCAATCAAGCAAATGCCACCGTCGAGGCGCACCTTGGCTCTGCGTGAGCTTGAAGAGAGTTATGAGGTTTATGGGGTCGCGGAATCAGACGACCTCATGTTTATCTTGGACCTCTTGCGCGACGAGGGCTTCTACGCCGAGCGCGCAGAGTTGCTAGTGCAGCTTGCCATGCGCTGCGTGCAAATTGGCGATGTGCCCGGCGGCCCCGAATCGATTGATCGCGAGCATGCCAAGGTGCTAATCGATCTGCTCCTGGCTAGATTTGATCGCAATGCCATCAAGGTTGTTGGAAGCATCGCGCGCGCATGCGACGCCGAGTTCATGGCGGAATTGGCGGAGGGTGAGCGACCGTTGTTGAGAGCGGTTGCAGCTGCAGAGCTTTCGCGTACTCAAACTCCGGAGAGCATCGCGCTCCTGATGGGGATGCTCGACGACGAGGAAGTCGTTGTAGAAGCTGCCGCGGTAATTGCACTCGGGGAATTGAACGCAGAAGAAGCACGCACGGAACTCCTCCTGCGTGCTCGCCTCGCACCTCCTATGGTCCGCGCTGCTGCGTTGCGAGCGATCGGCATGTTGGGCGGCGAGTATGTGCTTGAGGCTTTGGTCTTGGGCGTCTCGGATCCGAACTTAGAAGTGAAGAGCGGCGCGGCTAGAGGTCTTGTCAGTTTGCGCGATCCGCAGTCGGCGCCGATTCTCATCTCGCTCATGCGCCAGAGCCGTGGACAAGAGATCTATGAAATCGCCCGCGAAGGCTTGATCGGACTTGGAGATGGTGCGCGCGCCGATTTGCTGCGCGTGGTGAAATCTCCTGCCCACCAAGCTCGTCGCGAATGCGCCATGCTGCTATCAGGGATGGGAGAACCGGCTGTGGTTCCCGCCTTGATTTCCATGTTTGATCAAAAATCGCAGGACGAGGAGCTGGCCTTCGAATTGGCGGTTTTGACCTGTTATGACCCGCGCCAAACCGAGGCTCCTGCGAGTGCTTGGGTGACGTGGTACGACGGAGTGACGCATGACGATTCGCTTGTTTGGTTCCTCGCAGAACTCGAGCGCCGTGGCGTTCCGGTCAGTGTCTCCGCTTCCTTCCGCGGAAACGGGCCGGGTACCCGCGAAGCAGCTTTGTTCCTCTTGGAAGTGATCGCCGGTGATTCAGATTACCTCATCGAGCGCGCACGCCGAGAGCTTTCGCGCATGCTGGGCGCGGACCTCGGTGAATTCCCCAAGAAACTAGAGGAGCAGGGACTTTGGCTGGCGGCTTTGCGCGACACGATTCTCGAACGCTTCGAATCCTGATTTCGTGCGCCTACGACTGACATTTACCGCTCTCTTCTTGATCGCCGGAGCGGGGGTCGTTGGGTACCACTGGCCCCAGGAAGTTCGCGCAGTCATTCGGCGCGTTGCGGATCCCTTTGTGATTCGTAAGGTCGAGAGTCATGCCACGGACATTCGCTTTGCGGCTGAAGAATCTGATCTCGACCCCTATCTCCTGGCGGCTCTCGTCTATGCGGAATCCAGTGGCCGAGTCGATGCGATTTCGTCGGCAGATGCGTTGGGGCTGACGCAATTGCGTACAGATGCGGCGAATGATGCCGCCAAGCGCATTGGAGTTGAATCGCCCTCGCGCGAGGCTTTGCTGTCAGACGCACGCCTCAATTTGCGTTTGGGGGCTGCTCACTTTGCTTGGATCATGGAGCACGAAGACGCGGACGTCTTGCGCTCTTTGATGGCTTACAACGCTGGTCGCGCACGCTTGCGCCGTTGGGCGCGGGCCGAGGGAAGCTACGCAGCTTGGTACGAGAAGCAGAAACGCGCTGGGGATTCGGAGGTGTTGGCGTACGCTGAGCGCGTTCAAAACTACGCCGAAATCTTCCGCGAGCGCGGAAAGATCGACTCTGCTGTGCCCCAGATCTCCGATGCGAACGAACAGTTGCCCTGAAAGCTTGTGCAGCACGCTGCGCCTCCAATTTTCGATCTCCACCCTCTCTAAACTCCGAGCCATCGCCTTTCTGGTGATCTGCCTACTCGGAATTGGGGCTCCTGCGGGCGCCTCGGTCGATGAGCAGGAGGCCGCGGAACCCATCACCCAGCCTTCGCATATCCACCGCAGTCCGCGGGCGGTGCTCGAGGCTTTCATGACAGGAATGCGGAGCTACACATCGCTGCGCTCTTACGAGAAGCCGGACCTCGACCTGGCTCTCTCCTGTTTCCAAAATGGCGCTGTGATTTTGGAAGACGCCGAGTTGGAGCGGCTGGGGACGGAGTTCTACGAGGCCCTTCGTCGTATGACCTGGGTTGAGTTGGAGAAAATCAAAGAACCGCATAGTGGCAGCGCGAGTGACACTTGGCCGATCATGGGGCTCGATTCGGATGGTGAGCCCCAAGAATTCGGAGTTGTTGAGTTCATTCGTATCAGTGAGGGGGGCGCCGAACAGTCGGCAAACTGGCGTTTCGCGCCGAGTGTGCTCGAACGAACTCCCGGCTGGTTTGAGGACTGGAAGGATGAAGCCGTGCGTAAGGAGTACGCGGCCGAGATCAGGGATTCCTTCCGCGATAAACCGCTCTTCGACAGACTGGCATTTCAGTTGCGTGAGAGCATGCCGGATGCGATGCGCCAGCATGGGTTCTTGTTGGAGAACTGGCAATGGATGGGGCTTGCAGCTTTGGCCTTTGTCGGAGCGATGCTCGGCCGCATCGTGAACTATCTGTTGCGGCGCCTCTCCGAGCGTGTGGCGCGCAGCGAACGCATCGTTTTTGACAAGAGCGTTTTGGTCGGCTTTGAGAGGCCTTTTGGCCTGTTCGTGATGGCCTGGATCATCTTCTTGATGCTACCGGCCCTTCACCTAGAGGTGCTCTATTTTGGGATTGTACGGCTTGCAATAGCTTTGTTCCTAGCCGTTGTTGGGGTGTGGTCGGCTTATCGACTGGTCGACGTGGGAGCTGGCGTGTTGGCTGCGAAAGCCAAGCGCACGAGCAATCGATTCGACGATATGTTGGTGCCGCTCGTGCGACGCATGGCGAAGATTTTCTTGACCTTCATCGGTATCGTCTTCGTTGCCTCTTACGTGTCGGAGGACCTGTACGGAATCGTCGCTGGTCTGTCGATCGGTTCGCTTGCGATTGGCTTTGCGGCCAAGGACTCGATCGAGAACTTATTCGGTACGGTCACAGTGCTCCTCGACCAGCCCTTCCAGCTGGGGGATTGGATCACCGTCGGGGAGATCGACGGAACAGTCGAAGAGGTCGGGTTCCGCTCGACCAAGGTGCGCACCTTCTACAACAGCATCATCAGCGTTCCGAATAGCAATTTCATCTCGGCCCACATCGACAACTGGGGGTCGCGCCGCTATCGGCGAATCAAGACTACGGTGGGGCTCGCTTACGACACACCGCCGCTCAAGATCGAGTCTTTCTGTGAAGCCCTGCGGGAGTTGGTGCGTACTCATCCGTACACGCGCAAGGACTACTATCACATCTACCTGAACAACTTCGGTCCCTCGTCGCTCGACATCCTCGTGTACTGCTTTGTTGAGACGCCAGATTGGTCAACGGAGCTGCGCGAGAAACATCGCCTTTACTTAGATATCCTGCGAGTGGCGGATGGGCTTGGCATCGAGATCGCCTTTCCAACACAGACTTTGCATATCCACCAAGATCCCGCCGATCCGGGGCCTAAGGGTTCGCCTGGGCCCGCCCCTGATAGCCGGGGTGCGGAGCGCATGGGGCGCGAACTCGCCAACTTGATCGTCAAGGAGGGCTTGGGAGAGTTCGATGGTGCGAAACCTCCGCCGGTGACCATGGATTGAATCCCGGGGGCCAGAAATGGACAGAGGGACTGCCTTAGTCGGATAGTGGACGTTATTCTGTCCGGCCTTCAAATCGCCCTAACAGGGAGGGTCACTCCCCGTAGGGCTGTTCATGTTGAATCCCGCTTCCAAGATCATGACGAGTCAAGCAGCGCCCCACCCCGAAGCCGCAGAAATCGAACGCGAGAGCGCCTGGATGCGCGAACTCGAGGATTCCCTGGCAGAGGTTATCGTCGGCCAAAAAGGGCTCGTTCGTAGCCTGATGATTGGGCTTGTCAGCGGCGGGCACATCCTGCTCGAAGGCGTTCCCGGTTTGGCAAAATCACTGGCCGTCTCAGCCTTGGCGCAGGCCGTTCGCGGCGGCTTCACTCGCTTGCAGTTCACGCCCGACCTCTTGCCATCGGACTTGATCGGCACCGAGGTCTACAACGCGAAGGATGGCAGTTTTGAGGTTCGTAAGGGGCCGATCTTCACCAACTTCGTCTTGGCGGACGAAATCAACCGCGCACCGGCTAAGGTCCAATCCGCATTGCTCGAAGCGATGCAAGAGCGACATGTCTCCATCGGAGGCGAGACCTTCATCTTGCCGGATCCGTTCTTGGTACTCGCGACACAAAACCCTTTGGAGCAAGAGGGGACCTATCCATTGCCCGAGGCGCAGCTCGACCGTTTTGCGCTAAAGGTGGTGGTGGGCTACCCCTCTCCAGTTGAGGAACTCGAAATCTTGAACCGTATGGCCAAGACCTCTCATATTCCTCCTGTGCGTGAAGTGGTTGACCTGTCATCGATCCTTTCAGCGCGTAGATACGTAGATCAGGTGACCATCGATGACCGCCTACGTCAGTACGTGGTCTCGATTGTTTTCGCAACTCGTGAACCGGAGAAGGCCGGCTTGCCGGAGCTAGCATCGCACATCCAGTACGGCGGCTCCCCGCGCGCAACTATTTGGTTGGCGCTCTGTGCACGAGCCAACGCTTTCATCTCCGGGCGTGGGTTCGTCACTCCCGCGGACATCAAAGCGGTTGCGACTGAGGTACTGCGTCACCGTATCGTGCCGACCTACGAAGCCGAAGCGGTCGGACTCGATTCCGACGCTTTGGTGGCACGTGTACTAGAGACCGTCCCCGTTCCCTAGTTCGCCTCCAACCGTGGCCAAGGCCAAAAAACTACGTCGCGGCGCGATCGCGACGACCGAAGGCGGGACCGGATTGCTTGTTCCCGAGCTTATGGCACGTGTGCAGAGCATTCAGCTGCGCACGCATAAGCTGGTGAACACAGCTCTCGCCGGAGCCTACCGTAGTACCTTCCACGGTTCTGGGCTCGAGTTCCAAGAGGTGCGGCTCTATCAACCGGGCGATGACGTGCGTTCCATTGATTGGAACGTGACCGCTCGTATGGGACAGCCTTTCATTAAGAAGTACGCGGAAGAGCGCGAGCTGACAGTGCATCTTCTGGTGGATACCAGTGCTTCGATGAACTTCGGAAGTGTGGGTTGGACGAAGCGCGAAGCAGCGGCCCAGTTCGCTGCACTCATTTCCTACGTGGCCATGCGCAATCAAGATCGCGTTGGCCTCGGATTATTTGGCCAAGAGCCCGGCCTTCACGTCGATGCCCGCAAGGGCAGCCGTCATGTGCTGCGCCTGGTGCGCGAGGTCATTGCGGCAGCGCCGACTCCCGGCCGCAGCGACTTGGCGTGCATGCTTGATCACAGCATGCGCGGTATCAAGCGGCGCGGCATGGTCTTCCTAATCAGCGACTTCATGGGGGCGCCGAAGGGTGCTGATGAATCGGATGGGGAGTACGGGTTCTGGGGCGATCATTTGCGCAGCCTGGCGATGCGTCACGACTTGATCGCGGTGCGCGTGGTTGACCCGCTTGAGGAGAAACTACCGAAGGCGGGCATCATCAACAGTATCGAAGCAGGAACCGGTCGTCGCATTGAGATCGACTCACGCTCGCACAAAATTCGCGATGCTTGGGAGAAGGCAGCGGAGGAACGTCGCACTGCTTTGCAGGGAGTGCTGAACGGAGCACGGGTAGAAATGCTCGAACTCGATGCAGGCGGCGACTTGGCGGATCCGCTCCTGCGATTCTTCCGTAAGCGCGCCACGCGCAAGGGGGGACACGTATCGTGAGGAGCCTTCTTTTGCTAGCAATCCTGATCTTATCCCTCGTGTTCAGCACCGAAGTACAGGCGAATCAGGAAATCCCTGACGCGACGATTCACACCTACTGCGAACCGCAGAATGTCCTGATCGGTGAGCCCTTTACCTTGACGGTCGACATCGTTCACGCAAGAGCTCAAAACGCTCTGCTTGATCGACCTCTAGGAGAAGAAGACCTGGCGTTGAGTGACAGTTGGGTTTTGCTGGAGAAACGCAGCGTGATTAGCCTTCCGCTCAGGGACCAGCCTGGTATGCAACTGACCCAAGCGCGCTGGCGCGTAATTGGGTTGGAGCCGGGAAGCTTCGAACTCCAAGGCATCGGCGCAGATTGCGTTGCATCTGGCGCCGTCCAACGGCTAGATCCGGGTTTGGCAAAGGTAGTCGTCACCAGTGAACTCGCGGAAGGGGAAGACGAAGCGCGCGCTTTGGTGGGTTTCCGACCAGCACCTCCAGCTACGGAGACGCCTCTACAGACCGTGCAGCTTGGGCTGGCTGGATTAGTCGCGCTGGTCGTTATCTCTTTGGCAGTGGTCTTCCTCAGACGCCGAAAAGAAGCTCCTGCGCTTGCCTTCGCATCAACGCCAATGCATCGCTTGGGGATGATCGACCCCTCTGACGAGACACAATCACGGCAGGCATTCTTTGTGCTATCAGGGGCCGTTAGGGAGTCCTTGGACGAGATCCTAGGCGAAACGCTTAGCGGTCTAACGGATGAAGAGTGGATCGAATACCACCTGGAAGAGAGCGGCCATGAGCGCCAGCGTGTCGAACAGGCCGCCGTGTTGTTGCGCTCATGTGAACGCGTCAAATATGGCGCCGAGGCTCCCACGCGCTTTGCAGTGGAAGAAGCGGTTTCCGAAGCGCGCTCCCTTTGCAGCGACATTCCGCTCGTCTCCAACGCGGGGGATTCGAAATGAATCTCGGCATCATTCAAGGCGCCATCAACTTGGAGGGCACGAAGAGTGCTGCCGAGGGGCGCCTCCAAATCTGGGGCGAGTTCTTTCTGGCTGACCCATATTTCTTGCTGCTCATCCCAGCAGTGGTGATCGGTTTGAGCTATGGCCGTTCGCGCAAGGCACGGGCCGAAGCGCGTTTCTCAGTCTTGCCTTCCACGCCAATGCCGCGATCGCTTGCGCAGCGCTTGAGTTGGGTGCCCTTTGCACTGCAACTTCTCAGCCTGTTGTTCGTGGTCTTCGCCTTAGCGCGCCCCTTGCGCGGCGACGTAGAAACCAATTCCGTCGCCGAGGGCGTGGACTTGGCACTGCTCGTAGACCGTTCGAGCTCCATGGGGCACATGGACTTGGAGGCCAATCGCACGCGGCTGGATGTGGTCAAGGATGTGGTCGCCGAGTTCGCGACACGTCGCATGACAGACCGTGAGGGTGCCAGCGATTTTGTGGCGCTATTCTCATTCGCACGCTACCCGCTTGAGTTGTGCCCATTCACCTTGGATGTGGACGCTGTATCGGGGTTCCTCGCTGGCATTGAGTTGGCCCAGGACCGCGCTGAGGATGGCACCGGGATAGGTATCGCTTTAGCCAAGGCGGTCGCTGTCTTGCGCGAAAGCGACGCGACTTCCAAGGTCATTGTGCTTTTGACCGACGGCGAAAACAATCTCGACCTGATCACTCCCGGCGAGGCGGCGGAACTTGCCGCGGAAGAGGGCATCCGTGTCTATACCGTTTTTGCCGGTAGCTTCGTGATGGATGCCTTCGGGCGAATGCGCGAAGTCGACCCGGAGCATGACACAGCTGAACTGCAAGAGATTGCGAAGGTCACCGGCGGAAGATTCTTCCGCGCGAAGGATCGCAAGGAGCTCGAAAGGGCTTACTTTGAAATCGAGGAGTTGGAGCGCACGCCGCGCGAAGAGCAGCGCTTCGTTGAGCACTTTGACCTCTACCCGATCCTGCTCTACCTGGCACTCGCGTTCTACGTGGGGGCTTGGCTTTGCGGAGCGACATGGGCCCGGAGGTTGCCATGAACCCTCCTGAGTTCTTTGGCTTCAGCTGGTTGCGTCCCGAGGACTTGCTATGGCTCTTCGCCGTGCCGGTCTTGATCGCCTGCGGATTGTGGGGGCTAAGCGCTCGCCGTCGCGACACGAGTCGTTTGGTTTCTGAGCGCCACGTTCGCCGCTTCTTGCCGCAGCTCTCGAGTTGGGTTCCAGCCGCGCGGGTGATTTTAGCCAGTCTCGGAGTCTTCTTTTTGGCGTTGGCACTTGTTGGTCCAGTACGCGGGTACAGCTTGCGCGACGTGGAGCGTAAGGGGCTCGACTTGGTCGTCTGCCTGGACAGTTCTCGTTCGATGCTCGTTGAAGATCTACGTCCAAACCGATTGGAACGCGCCAAGCGTGAGATTATCGGGTTGTTGGACAAGCTCAAGGGCGATCGTGTTGCACTGCTCGCCTTCGCAGGTGATGTGCGCCAGATCGCGCCGCTGACTCACGATCGCCACACCCTAGCCAAGTTCATCACGACGATTTCGCCCGAAGACAATCTGACCGGCGGAACGAACCTAGGAGCAGCACTCGATAGCGCGCTGGATTTATTCGACGGCCGAACGGGTTCCCACGAAGCGATCGTGCTGTTGACGGACGGCGATGATCTCTCGGGGGAAGGCTTGAGCGTTGCTGCCAAGGCCAAGGAGCGTGGCATCCGAGTTTATATCGTCGGCATGGGGACAATGGAGGGCGGTAAGCTTTCGGATAGCAATTCGGGCTTCGAGCGCGACGAGGCAGGTGAAGAAGTTGTCCTCGCCTTGGACGAGAGCACTCTGGAGCGTATCGCCGAGTTGACGGGCGGTGCCTACCTCTCAGCCTCGCGCAGCGCTCTGCCGATTGAAGAGCTCTACGAAAAACGTATGTCCCGACTCGAAACCCGCGCCCTGTGGGCGGGACGTGAACGCATCCCGCACGACAGGTTCCAATGGCCCTTGGTCTTGGCACTTATTTGCATGTTGATTGAAAGCTCGCTGCGCGAGCGCAAGGTTTTGGAGGTGAGTGATGAAACTCTCTGAGATGAAACTTCGTGGACTCTTGAGCGTGTCTTGCTTGTTGCTCGTGGGGGCGATGCCTCAGGAATTGCCTGAACCCTCAGACTCTGAAAACCCGAGCGAGCTGAGCTTGGGGATGATGCGTTTACGGGAGCAGTGCGAAGCCGAAGACTTCGAAGCTGCACGCGCCAGTGGACTTGAGCTGCTAGCTCCTAATCAATTCGCTGGTTGGCGCCGTGAGTTGGAGTTGGAAGGATCTAAGGTCATTGCGCCGCTCTTGAATTTCTCCGAGCCCCTAATCGATCTATTTCGATTGAGCGGCTACACCCGCGAAGAACGCGCCCATGTTCATTTCGCACTGGGTGTCGTCGAGCTCAGCGCGGGCGAGAGCCAGAAAGCCAAGCGTGAGTTTGGCTTTGCGTTAGAACGTGCAGGCCAAGGCGAGTTGCGCTTGGACGCTGCCTATGATCTTGGGACTGTCTCTTTCCTCGAAGGAGAGGCTTGGCGCGCACAGATTCCCGAGCTAGGTGGGCAGCCTCCGCAACCCGTGCCCACCAATCCCGGTGCAGCGCCAGCTCCCGAAGAGGAACCGCCCGATCCGTTGGAGCAAGCGCGTGGGCACTACTTGGAAGCGCGCGATCAGTTTGTGACTTGCTTGCGCTTGGATTGGCAAGCTGCGGATACGCGCGCCAACACAGAGCTTGTCATGCGCCGCCTGCGCGAACTCGATGAGATTGAGCGGCAGCGCGAGGAGCAAGAGCAAGAGCAAGAGCAAGAAGATCAAGAGTCCGAAGACGAAGAAGAGCAGGACGATCAAGAAGGCGAAGAGGGCGAGCAAGAGGAGAACGAAGAGTCCGACCAAGAAGATCAGCAGGACTCACAAGAGGAACAAGAACAGGAAGAAGAGTCCGAAGAGGAACAGGAGCAAGAGCAGCCCGAGCCGGAAGAAGGTGAGGAGCAAGAAGAACCGGAACCCTCGGAGAGCGAGGAATCCGAAGAAGAGCCCGAGCAGCAAGCGGGACAGGAGATCTTTCTGACCAAGGAAGAGGTCCAGCGCTTGCTGGACAAAGTGAAAGAACACGATAAGGAGGGCGAGGAATTACGCGCTCGAATGAACCGTCAGCGCCGCAGACCTACCGCACGAGATTGGTAATGAATAGCCCGATTCGATTGTTATTGACCCTATTAGGGCTCCTGCTACTCGGTAGCTGGGTTCCGGCCGCAAGCCAGCGAAGCGGGCCGTCGGTGACGGCGCAGCTCAGCAGTGGCTTGGTGAAGTTCGGCAGCGTCGCAACCTGTGTCGTGCGCGTCGAAGGTGCGCGCAGCGCCAGCTTGGACGAGATACCCGAGATACCTGGGATGCGACTGGAGCGCCGAAGTACCCCAACCAAAAACTCGGTCAGGAACTTTAGCAGTCGCGGCGGATTTAGCAGCAGCGTCACCATCAGCTGGGTGCTCACCTTTCGCCCTGAGAAAATTGGCGACTATGTGATCCCGCCGATGCGCCTCAATGTGGATGGCCGGGCGCTTATGACTCGCGAACTCAACCTGCGCGTGGTCAATGATATGACGGGCCAAGAGTTGGGCTACTTCGAGTTCCTAGATTCGCCCAAACGGGTCTACGAAGGCCAACCGTTCACGCTGCGCATGAACTTTGGTTGGGATTCGAAGCTCGCCTCTCTGGTCAACGTGGCGAACCTGATCCTGCCATGGTGGAACGAGCTACCGGGAGCTCTCGAGGTCGAAGGCGGCGCGGAATTGCCCAGTACTCGTTTGATCGAAGTCAACGTCAACTCACGTGCACGCGTACGTGCTGTCGATCTGGGTGAGAGCCAAGTTCGCGGCAAGCCGTTTCGCATGTTGCAGTTGACTCGCTCCTACGTCGCTACGCGATCGGGCAGTTTGGAGTTTCCACAGAGTTGGCTGGAATTCGGCCACGTTCGCAGCCGTGGATTCCGCGAAGAGCGCGAGACCTATCATGTGGGGGTTCCTTCCTTCACAATTGAGGTCAAGACATTACCGGAAGCGGGTCGTCCACCTGAGTTTTCAGGTGGCGTCGGGACTTTTGAAGTGCAAGCATCCGTCAACCGTCGAGACTTGGACTTAGGCGAGTCGATCAAACTCACGGTGGATTGGACGGGGGACGCGAATTTGGAGTTCTTCGAATTGCCGAATCCAGCGCGAATGGACGCCTTTAAAGCTTTCCGTGTCTACGGGACCACCAACGAACACTTCTACGGCGATCGGCGACGAGTCGTGTATGACCTGGCGCCAAAGTCGGCGGACGTTTCCGAGATTCCGCCGCTTTCACTTTCTGTCTTTGATCCCGAGCTAGAGGAGTACCGCACGGTTCGCACGAAGCCGATTCCGATTCGGGTTCGGGCTTTGGAAGGTGTGACTGAGTTGTCCGACGAAGGCGACAACAATCACACCTTGGCAGCGCGGGACATCCAACCGCATCCGACGGAGATGGACGAGCCCCTCGAAGTGGGCGGCTATGTCCTGGTGGGTACTTGGTTCGGCCTACCTATCTTGTGGCTTGCCTGTCGCATGTTGGTCCGGCGCCGCGGCGATCCGGATGCTCCAGTAGAGCGTCGCCGTCGTGCGGCACGCAAGCAACTGAGCAAAGGTCTGCGCAGCGCAAAGGGCGCCGGAGACCAGTCGCGGGCATTGTCAACTTTCCTCGCCGCGCGAAGTTACGAAGAGCCGGAAGCGTGGGAGGGCCGTGATGCGCGGGCATGGTTTACGGAGAACGAAGTCGAAGTCGATGAGTCTTCGGTCGATCAGCTTGAACAGCTTGCTTCTGAATTCGACCAATGCATCTGGGCCGGAGACAATTCCAAACTGGAAGAAGCGCGCGTCCGAACCATTGCTGATTCTTTGCTATCGGGGGGCTTCTAATGAACTCATTGAAAAGAACACTTCTGCTCTTCTGCACGGTTATTGGGCTCATGCTTTCTGCCCAGGCCGGTGAGCAAGAGGCTGGCTCGGCGCATGGACAAGAAGCTGTGATGGCCTACCGCTCTGGCGATCTTGAGACAGCCCGCACTCTGTGGTCAGAGGAACTGAGTCTCTCGACTGAGCTCTCGTCGGACG
>JBLIOI010000131.1:0-12944 GCA_047639675.1 Planctomycetota bacterium
CGGGTCTGAACCGCTGACCCAATGGAACACCTGCCCCACAGACTGGGTGCGAACCCGATCGGAAGGCGCGAAAGCGGCAGCCAACTGTTCGGCGTCGACTTCGCGGTCCAAGACGATGCGCCAGAGAATTAGTGTCTCGCCTTCACCCGAATAGAACTGCAACCGATCGCCATCCCAGCCCGTCGAGCCAATCCGGCTTGCTCTCTCGCGCTGCCCGATAACAGACAGGACTGAAAACAGCCCGAGTTCGCCAATGGTGTCCTCGTGTTCGAGTTCGAGGGTTGCCCAATCCTCGGGTTTTTCAAACAACAGGACGTCAACCGGTTCGTCTTGCCCGAACTTCTCCGGGTGCAGCAACTGCTCCGTCGAGCTCGGGAGTTCACGGAAGAGCTTCTCCCGATCGGCATCTCCATTGACCATGACTCCAAGGACATAGCGACGTCCGATGGAATAGAGCGACGCCAGCCCTTGACCCGCAAAGAGAGCGGCACTTTCGCTCTCGAGTTGTTCGGGGTCGAGTTCGTTTAGTTCTTTGCCATCGCGTGCGAGAGTGGCCCGAAGGGCGATGACCTCTGCCTCGCCCTCGACGACACATTGCTTGATGCGCGTACGCTCAAAACTTCGCTGCCCTTCCGAGAAGAAATCCCCCAGACTCGCCTGTTGGTCCTGCCAGGTGTGCCCCAGCTCGTGCAACAGCGTGTAGTCATTGCGCGACAGCTGCCCCATGAAGGAGTCGACTAAGACAAGCACGCCGCGATGGAATCCGTAGTAGGCGACGAATGTGCGCGCGAGGCTGTCGCTGACGAATGTGCGACAACTCTCGGGACTCTCTCCCAGTGGGACACCGAGGGCGCCGTAGAAGTGCCAGGCCATCGTGAAGTAGCTCTCGTCGAAGAAGGCGTCCTGTTGATCGTCCAGATCTGAACCGCAGGCTTCGACGGACGAGATCTCGATCGTGAAGTCCTCTCGATTGATGATGAAGCCCAAGCTAGCCAGCTCGCCCAGGAGGGTGTTCACCGTGGCCGTGACTTCCCCTAACTCGTCAGTCGTCTGCTCTTCAGACTGTACGGCAGCGCCCTCAGCACCATCGAACAGGGACAGCGAGCGCCCAAGGGATGCCGTGGATGAAGTCAGAAAGGCGAGGGCTATAATGGTGGGGAGTGCTGTCGTCAACATGCCCAGAAGGTACGTCAAGCGTCCACGGGCCACCACTCAGGAGAACGGGTTCTCCCGCCAAGGCTCCGCGCAATCAAGTTCCAATCGTCAAGTCGAGGGCGTTCGATAGCCCGAAAGGTATTCCCGAAGGATAAGAGATCCAAAGGGCCTCCGCCAACACCAGCATCACCCTTCCGGCACCCTGCACTCCCAGATCCCGCCGTTTCTCCCGCCCCAAGTCGACGCCCCCACAACCCCCAAATCCATCCACTCGCAGGACGCCGGCCGCACACATCTCCCACCACGGCTTTCACCGCGCCCGCGTTTTCGCTTCTCTCAACAACCCTCGAACCGAAGCTCCTGCTGGGGTGGCGCGCGCGGGCATCGTAGACGGAGAACAGCTCAGCCGTTTCGTTGTTCAACGCGTACTCGGCAAACACTTCATTGCCACAGTTGCCGAGAGCAACGGACTGGCCGATCCAAGCCAGACCCCCATCGGGGTGAGTCCAAAGGGGGCCGCCGCTCGTCAACTCCTGGGTCGTGCTCGCACTCGTGGGGACGCTCTGGATCTCGCTAGCCAGGGTGGCACCGTCGGATGTGACGACGAGTGTCGTTGAACTTGCGTTCATCAGCTCAGGGCCGTTCTGGGTTCCGCCCCCCGAGGCGATCAGGGGCATGGAAAGCAAGAGGACGTTCACGGCAAAACCTCTCTCAAGTAATTTGATGTACAAAGATTACGCCAGGGCCCAGCATTCAAATCCGGACCCCTGGCGGGCGCTTCGCAGGTGTAAGGCAAGTCGTCTAATCTCGCCGTTCTTTTGTCCCCCGTGGAGCCTTGGTACGTAATCGACACATCCAGAAGCCCGGGAGGGCCGTTTCTGTTGGCTCGCCACTCCGTTGGTCGGTGACAGCCCGACTGCACAGATAGTTGAGGCCGCGATCCAGTGCAAGTTCCTCAATGGGCTGCTAGAATATGAACGACCCAAGTCGGTCGCCATGCTCGCTGAATTCGCCAATGAAGGGGAGTTCATTGAATCTATTCGATTTGCGCACCAACGACCCGAGGTCCCTCGATATTCCAAACGAGCGGGGCTGTTTAAATTGTGATATTGGCGGGTTGCCCATAAAGAATGACCGCTTCAAAGGACTTTCCGCCTTGCCTGATGATGAATTTCCCCGACGACTCTGTGACAACGACCGCTCTGCTCAATAGCCTATTCGATCTTCAGGAATCAACGACCTGGGCGGCTTATGAAGCAAGGCTGCGCCCAGTGCTCTTCGGGACAGCGCGGCGCATGGGACTCGATGGATGCAATGCGGATGAGGTTGTTCAGGATTGCCTGGTCGATGTGATCAAAGGCTATCGCAAGGGAAACTACTCACGGGATCAGGGAAGGCTCAAGTCTTGGATTCTTGCGATCCTGCGCAATCGAGTTCGCGACCACTTTCGCAGCCAGAATCGACAACCCGACGTTTACTCGGAGTCCATTTTCTACGAGATGCCAGGGCCCGATGAACTGAACGGCTTTTGGACGAAAGAGGCCCAGGCCAAAATCGCCATTGATGCGCTCGCGAGACTTCGCCGAGAAACGGGGATTGCTGAGAAGTCCGTGACCGCCTTCGAACTTCACATTCTTAGAGGTAAAGATGTGAACTCAGTCGCCGTCGAACTCAACATGGGCGTCGCCGCCGTCTACAAAGCGTGCCAGCGCTGCACCACCCGGTTTCAGGAGATGAGTACGGACATTCAAGAGGCCTACGGGTTCGACCTCTAGTGCTCGAGTCCTGTCCCGACGACGGGCGCCTTGGAGGTGCCTTCGATAGCGGTTCACCGGATGAGGAACTCTTCGAGCACTTGGCTGGTTGTCCTGAGTGTCAGCGCAGGCTGGAGGCGCTGCGCCGGGGAACACCACACAGGGGCGTCCTCACGGATTCTTCCGAGGTCGCCGACTTGCTCGGTTTTAATCCAGACTCCGAACCCGCCGTCGCCAACTTCGAGATCCTCCGTGAAATCCGGCGGGGCGGCCAGGGCGTCGTCTATGAAGCGCACGATTCCCAATCGAACCGGCGCGTGGCTCTCAAGACGATTCTCGCCAGTACCCTCGGCAGCGACACCAGGATTGCACGCTTCGAGAGAGAGATCACCCTGATCGCCGGGCTCGATCACTCTGGCATCGTCCGGCTCTATCAATCGGGGCGCTTGGAGAACGGTTCGCTGTACTTCGCGATGGAGTACATCGACGGCCAGGACCTGAGCACCTACATCACCGAGCGAGGCTCGGCAAGATCCAGAGAGGAGGTCGACCAACGCCTGCTGTTGTTTCGCAACATCTGTGAGGCCATCGCCCATGCCCACAGCCGGGGTATTGCGCATAGGGACCTCAAGCCATCCAACATTCGCATCGATTCTCAAGGGCTCCCCCACGTCCTCGACTTTGGCTTGGCGAAGCGAGTGGACACGGAGGTTAGCGACGAATTGACTCGCAGCGTCGAGTTCATGGGCACGATCCTGTGGGCGACACCAGAACAAACCCCGTGGGTGGACGCACCGATCGACACGAGGACGGATGTCTACGCACTGGGGCACCTCTTGTATTGGATGTTGTCTGTGGAACATCCCTACAGGACCGACGGTGCCATGTTGGAAATCTTGGGGCGCATCGGCCATGAAAAACCGAAGCCCCTGCCTCGTCCTTTAGTTTCCCTGATCGACGGCCCGGACTTGGAGTCGGTGATTGGGCGCGCCTTGGAAAAGCACCCCCGCGATCGCTACCCAACGGTTGTCGATCTGGCTGAGGACTGCACGAACCTTTTGGAAGGGCGCCCGGTGGATGCCCAACGATCTGGTCCTTTCCGTTTGGTCATCAAGCTGGCCCGTCGGCATCCGGCACTGTCGGCGGCAACGGCCCTGTTGATAACGATCCTGTGCTCGGTTTGCTTTGTCCAGTACGAGTATATGCAAGCGGCCGATAGAAGCGAAGCTTTGGGGAGGCTCGCGAGTATTCAGCCTAAGGCCAAGCCCAGTTCCTACCGTGCGGATGCGGAACGGGAGGCTTGGAGCATGCTCCTGACCGGAGCCTTGGAACCTCTCTCCGATCCACCTACTGGGCCCGATGGCTTTCCGGGGTCAGCTGGGCTCCTGGATGTACTGCGGGGGTTGTACGTGGACATGCCAGTTCTTGGGACAGTTCGCCCCGTGGCCAATGGCGGCCCCGCGTTTCCCCTTGATCTCCAGGGAGGCGTCGGCGTTCCCCATGGAGAGCCCGGCGGGGCGGCATACATAACGAGGTATCAGATGCCCTACTTGGAGGGAGAAGAGTTTGGCCTCGGCATCAAACCGGGTTCTAGATTCAGGGCGGATTTGAATGAGGAGCATCTCTACACCGTCATGGAGGAAGGGGTGTTTCGGTTCGAGCTCCCTTTGCAGCACCAAGCCGTCGCCACAAAGATGAGAGAGGGGCAGGGGCGTTGGGGCAAGCGCACTCTAATCCGTCCGAACCTTGGTCCTTTTCATCAGCTCATTTCTAACTCCTTCCTGAAAGCGTTAGATCGAGGGCAAGTTGTATTGGATTCGGACGGTCCACAGGTGCAGCCCTTCTCCGACAAACTAGTCATGGTTCACGACACCGACGCAACCAAGATCTATTCCCGCGTGGGAGAGGATTGGTCAAGGGTTGACCTAGACGCTGCCCTTAAGGGGGGGGAGAGTCTTGACCGTGTCTGGACTGGAGAGAGCTTTGCCCAGTGGAATGGAGACACCATTCCACTCGTGAACAAGACCGTGCTGGATTGTGTTGAGGAGATTGATGTCGTCGACAAACGGGTGTACTTCGCTAGCAGCGCGCATGTGCTTGTCGCCGCGACTGGAGGGGAGCAGGGCCGTGAGATGGCACTGTTTAGGGGCAGAAGTACCGGGGAAGCGATTGCCATGCGCTTGCTGCCGGGTGGCGGAAGAAAACAGAAATCTGTGTGGGGCCATAGCGCTTCGATTTCTACGGCATTGGTTTCTCCTTTCGGCGGGCTGTTACTCACCAAGGGCCAAGAGGGGCTCATTCGCTGTTGGGACTCGGTGCGAGTGCTCGATGGTTGGTTGGAGCCCATGATCGGCGAAGAACAAGGGAGTGCCAACGTCTTTGGTGTCCACGCTATTTCTTGGTGCAATGGCTCAATCGCTCTCGCAGGCCGGGGGGAGAGCGCTTCGGGAAAGGGAACGGTTCAATTCCTTTATCCGAGTGGAGGGCCCCCCATCTCCATCAAGCCAACAGGCACCCGTATCGTTGGTATTGGCCCTGTCCCAGGCACGGATGTAGTTTTGCTGTTTGCACCGGACGGGGGCAAGCTCATGACATGGGATCCCAAGGAGACCTCCGCTAATTGGGGTCCCCTGCTGCGCCCTGGGTGCCCCGAGAGTGAGCAAAGTCAACGCTATAATTTCATCGCCTTCGACTCGTCAACCGGTCGAGTTGCAGCGGCGGCAGACAACAACACGGTCCATTTACTGCAGTTTTCCAAAGACAGCTTGCACCTCACTCAGGATGTGCGCATACAGGTCAAGAGTTTCAATTCACCCGAAGGTCTCGATCGGCGGATCCCCGCCGTGGCCTGGCGCCCGGGAATCAATACGCTCGCCGTTGGCCTGTACTCCGGGGAGATCTCGTGGATTCACGACGGAGTCGCGGAGGATCCTCGCACGTTTCACACTGGGACTGTACGTACGGTCGCAGCCAGCCCGGACGGATCCTGGCTTGTAGCGGGAAGCGACGACGGTTCCATCTCTTTTTGGAAATGGCGGGCTACAGCTCCATCTTTCTCTATCCCTGATGCCCACTCAGCACCCGTCTTCGCCCTTGCCTTCGACCAGGACAGTCGATGCCTGGCCAGTGCAGATCGGGCGGGACTCATTCAAGTCTGGGATGTGTCCACTTGGCCCGGTGTGGACCACCAATTGCTTTACCGCATCGATGCGGGCCTCACCACCGTTCTGGCCCTCGAGTGGGGGCGCGGCGCGCAGAGCGGTGAACTCTACATTGGAGGTTGTAAGAAGTTTGGCCCCCAAGTCTGGAATGCGGAGGCTCTCAATGAGTTTGTCGCGGGAAACTTCGAGTACTGGGCCAAGGAGTTGGAGGCCGAGGCCGAGTCTTCTATCGTTCGGGAGATGAGAACTTGGAGTGAGCAGCACAAGTTCCGCAAGTGGCCCTTGGGAGCTTCAGGCCAGTAAGCTCGTTGCCCGGGCCCCTTTGATGACAAGG
The DNA here is from genome assembly GCA_047639675.1 of Planctomycetota bacterium. GTDB lineage: Bacteria > Planctomycetota > UBA1135 > UBA1135 > JABACD01. Next base: position 6,405 of record JBLIOI010000131.1, read on the forward strand.
GTAGCTTCGAACTCCAACTCGACTCCACGGCACGGCTGCTCTCGAGCAGCCCCCATGCAGACATTGCGGGCTCCATCAGAGCTTCCAATGCGGGTATCGCGACCAGCCAAGAGCGGGTGGATCGGGTTTCAACCCGATCGAAGCCTTGACCGTAATCTTCCACCTGTGATTGGCGAATCAAGGGCGCGCTTCACTCTCTGGGAGTGTGCGCCCACGGGGCAACGCCCCCCCAGACTAGCGGAGCCGGGACACTGAGTTCGTCTGTGAGAACGCCCGTTGGACTCGAATTCCCAAAGAAAACTCTGGGTCACTGTCCAATTCGTGAGACCCCGCGCGATGCGCCTTTTGAACCTCGGCTGACTCCGCGCGCCACTCTCTGATTGGGTTCCGCAGTATTCGAGGTCGGGCTCCGTTCCTGCTTTCCCTGGTCCAATCGTACCGACACCAATCTCGACATGAAACAGATGAAGACTCCAGGCCCCCTTGCGGCCATCGCACTTTTTTCCAGCACCACGCGAGCAAAATTCTCCATCCCGGGCGGCGCTGCCTCCATTCCCGCATTTGTCCTTCTTTCCGGAATGGTGAGCGGACAAGTAGAAAACTTGGTGCCGAACCCGAGCTTCGAGGTGAACACGGGGTGTCCTTCTGGCGCTGCGCAACTCAATTTAGCCACGCCTTGGAATCAACCCACAACTGGCACGTCCGACTACTTCAACAGCTGCGCGACCGACCCTTTGCTGGGTGTGCCAAACAACAACATCGGCTCGCAGGCGGCATTCCAGGGGGATGCCTACGCGGGCTTCATTGCCTATCACCAACCTATCCCGTCGTACCGTGAGTACATGCAAGTGCCATTGAATTCGCCACTTCTCCGGGACAGGGACTACGAAATCAGTTTCAACGTCTCGCGTAGCGACAACTCGGTGTTTGCGATTGACAGAATAGGGGCGTACTTCCAGGTCGGACCGGTGAGTGTCAATTCCTATCTTGCGCTGCCCTATGCGCCCCAAGTAGCCAGCCCCATCAGCGTGCCGCTCATCAATGCTACCGGCTGGACTTTGGTGAGCGGCTCATTCACCGCAAAAGGTGGGGAGACTCACATGGTGATTGGTAATTTCGTCCAGGAGGTGAGTACCATTCCCACGCATATCGGCGGTTCAAATCCCGTCGCGTACTACTACGTGGACCAGGTATGCGTGCAAGCGCTCCCGTCCAATGAGACTGGAACAAAACTCTGCTTTGGCGAATCCGGGGTCTGCCCTTGCGGCAACGACGCGCCGACTGGCACGGAGGGGGGCTGTCTCAACAACCTAGGGTTGTCCGCCAAGCTCTGTGCGACCGGAGTCCCTTTCTCGGAGTTCGCGCCCTGCCCGTCGGTCTCGCCGGGTGGCAATGACACGGTGACGCTCAGCGCGACGGACGTGCCCGATGGGATAGGGCTTCTGTTCAAGGGGACCACCACCCTAAACGGCGGCTTCGGCATTCCGTTTGGCGACGGCCTGCGGTGCTGTGGCGGGCAAATCACCAGGGTAGGGATCGGGATTGCAGAGTCCAACACCATGTCATTCGGCTATCCCAATACGAAGCTATCCGTGACGTCAAACTCCTGCGCTGGCTCGACCAACTGCTACCAGCTATGGTATCGTCAACACCCTAGTGTTTGCGGTGGGTTGCCCTCCAACTTAACGAACGCCGTTGAGCTTACGTGGCTGCCGTAACCAAGAGCGAGCGACAACTTATACCCTGTTCCCGTCCTGTCCATTTATTGGGCCGTGAGAATTAGCCCGCGATCTCGGTGCTTTCCAGAGCGGCAGAGTGGTGCGATGCTGGCCTAAACCTATCCGATCCAGGCCCTGTGGATGAATCTCTCGGGCCTCAAGAATAGACACCAGGCCGATGTCATCGCCTACCTCGCCGAGGAGAACCGGGTGCTCAAGGAACAGCTTGGGAACCGGAAGATTTGCTTGAACGACGATCAACGACGGAGGTTGGCGGCGCGTGCAAAACTCCTCGGTAGGAAGGCCCTCGACTGCGTCGCAACAATCGTGACGCGCGACACGCTGATGCGTTGGCACCGTCGACTCATTTCCTCCAAGTGGACCTATCCAGCGAAGAAGCGTGTAGGCCGCCCAGGGTTGATGAAGAGCATCAAAGTTGTCATTGTCCGCATGGCCACGGAGAACTCGTCCTGGAGCTACTCACGCATCCAGGGCGAGCTCAAGGGCGTCGGGCACGCCGTTGCTCGGACAACCGTCGCAAACGTCTTGAAAGAGAACGGGCTCAAGCCAGCGGCAGACAGGTCGTCCTCTTGGAAGAGCTTCTTGAAGGCTCACTGGGGTCAGATAGCGGCAACGGACTTCTTATCGGTGAATGTCTGGACTCCGAGAGGACTCCGCACTTACTACACCCTCTTCGTCATCGATCTTAAGACGCGAGCCGGTGCTTCCGTCGTCGGCTGTTACGGATCGGGCATAAGCCTTGGTACTTCCGGGGCTTGCGCCCGCTTTAGACTCTGATGGCCATGATGGAGGCTAGATTAGAGAAGCACCGAGCGACAGGAAGACATGCCCAGACGGTATCGCTGCACCGCTTGTGGCAAGACCTTTGGGGCGACAGCTGGCACGGCCTACAAGCGACTCCAGCACCCCAAGTGGAATTTCGACCGTGTCGCCGCCCTCAGCGATGAAGGCGTAAGCAAGGCAGCCATTGCCCGCACCGAAGGGCTCTGCTGGAATACGGTCAGCCGTTGACTTGAACTCGCCGCCTCTCTTGCCCGGAAGTTCAACACAACCAAGCTACGTGGGTACGACTTGGTGGAGCTGCAACTCGACGAGCTGAACAACTTCCTCGAGGGCCGCAAGAAGCAGACATGGGTCTACGCTGGCATTGAAGTCTGGTCGCGACTCTGGCCAGCAACACTCGTTGGCCCCCGTGCCTGGCGCAACACCAAGTCGTTCATCCTGTACATCGCGGACAGCAGCACGTGGACGGGCTTCCCGCTGATCACAAGCAACGGCATGAAATTCTACGGCAACGCCATCCAGCTATCGTTCGGCGTCGGTTGCGTTCACGCCCAAGTCATCAAGAAGATCAAGCAGACCCGCGTGGTGAAGGTCGGCATGAAGCTGGTCATTGGTTCCGAATGGCGGCTGGAAGACGCACTGGAAGCATCCGAAGACTCGACGAAGTTGAACACGGCTTTCATCGAACGGCTGAACCTGACGATTCGCCAGGGATCAGCCTACCTGAACCGGCGATCACCATGTCACGCGCGCAAGAAGCGAACGCTTGAGGACCACCTTGAGCTGCTGCGCTTTCACTACAACTTCTGCAGCCCGCACAGTTCGCTGAAGTTCGGGAGTGCCGTGCGAACCCCTGCAATGCAGGCGGGGTTGGTGTCCAGGAAGCTGACCTTCAGAGGCCTTTTCGTGGCTCAGGAGGTACCGGTTTGCTTTGTCCTTGTGCGATCCGTGCGTTCGGCGTATCACAGATCACTGGAGATCACGAAGTGCGCCGATTAATAACAACCACTGAAGGAAGCGCCATGTCGTACGCAAAGTTGAATTTTGCTATGGCTAGCGCTGCCACGCTCGCCCTCGCACTTCCCGCCGGCGCTGCCGCTGCCAGTCCTCAACAGACTCCACAACGCGGTCTCGCCCAGACTGCGCGAGCCGATGGGTCTGAGTTACCTAGCGGCGTCACACCAAGCGACTGGTCGTTCATCCGCGACTCGATCAGCGCTCATCGTCACGCATTCGAGTCTACCCACATTGGCTTTGAAGCTCGCAATCCGCGCTTCAATTGGGAGGCTCAGTTTGACGGCACGTCGGCTCTGATTCAGCCCGCTGCTGGTGGCTGGAGCTTCGGATTTGCACTCAAGGCTTTTGGCTTCGAAGGCCAGCTGCAAGAAGTTCAGTCGCCAATGTTCGGTGCCTGCGCCGAAGGGCAGAAGATCACCTACGGTTGGACAGGCGAGCTCTCGGAGTGGTGGATCAATGACAAGCGTGGATTCGAGCATGGATTCACTGTTCACGAGCGGCCTGCGCGGCTAGAGGCGGACGACGTCTTGCCACTCGTCTTTGAGCTCGACACAATCGGGAGCCTTCAGCCGAGAGTCAACGAAGCTCGAACGGGTCTGAGTCTTCAGGACGACGCTGGCTCAAGCGTGCTGCGCTACGACGGCCTTGTGGCCTTCGACTCGAATGGCATTGAGCTTTCGGCATGGCTCGAAGTCGACGAGCGAAGCGTGCGGATCTGCGTTGACGAGACGCTCGCGGAGTATCCGATTATCGTGGACCCCGTTGTTCAGGAGGCTTATATCAAGGCTTCGAACACGGACGCAGGCGACCAATTCGGCGTGTCCGTCGCCGCCTCCGGCGACACCGTCGTGATTGGGGCTTATGCAGAAGACAGCAGCGCCACCGGCATCGACGGTGATGAATCTAGCAACTCCGCTGTGAACTCCGGTGCCGCCTACGTCTTCGTTCGCTCTGGCTCTTCCTGGATTCAGCAGGCATACCTCAAAGCCTCAAACACCGACGCCATCGACTTGTTCGGCGTGTCCGTCGCCGTCTCCGGCGACACCATTGTTGTTGGGGCGCGAAACGAGAGCAGCAACGCGACTGGCATCGACGGCGATCAATTCAACAACTCGGCCAATGCCTCCGGCGCCGCCTACGTCTTCGTTCGCTCGGGTTCTTCCTGGACTCAACAGGCATACCTCAAGGCGTCTAATACGGACCAGAACGACTTGTTCGGCCACTCCGTCGCCGCCTCCGGCGACACCGTTGTTGTTGGGGCCGTCTTCGAGAGCAGCGGCGCCTCTGGCGTTGACGGCGATCAATTCAGCAACTCGGCCAATGACTCCGGCGCCGCCTACGTCTTCGTTCGCTCTGGCTTTTCCTGGACTCAACAGGCATACCTCAAGGCGTCTAATACGGGCCCGGGCGACGAATTTGGCTACTCCGTCGCCGCCTCGGGCGACACCGTCGTTGTTGGGGCGCGATACGAGGACAGCAACGCGACTGGCATCGACGGCGATCAATTCAACAACTCGGCCAATGCCTCCGGCGCCGCCTACATCTTCGTTCGCTCAGGCTCCTCATGGACTCAATCGGCATACCTCAAGGCTTCCAACACGGACGCCGATGACTACTTCGGCAGGTCCGTTGCCGCCTCCGGAGACACCGTCGTTGTTGGGGCCAATCAAGAGGGCAGCAACGCCACCGGCATCGATGGTGATCAGTCCAGCAACTCCGCTGGCAATTCCGGCGCCGCCTACATCTTCGTTCGCTCTGGCTCCTCATGGACCCAAGCGGCATACCTCAAGGCTTCCAACACGGGGGTGGGCGACTGGTTCGGCTGGTCCGTCGCCGCCTCCGGCGACACCATTGTAGTTGGGGCGCGATCCGAGAAGAGCAACGCGACTGGCATTGACGGCAATCAATTCAACAACTCCGCCTCTGGTGCCGGCGCCGCCTACGTTTTTGTTCGCTCAGGCTCCTCTTGGACTCAAGCGGCATACCTCAAGGCGTCCAACACGGGCGGGCTCGACTTATTCGGCCAGTCCGTCGCCGCCTCGGGCGACACCGTCGTTGTTGGGGCCAATCAAGAGGACAGCAGCGCCGCTGGCATAGACGGCGATCAATCCAACAACTCCGCTCCTGAGTCCGGCGCCGTCTACTTCATCCATGTGGACAATACTGGAAGCGCTTACTGCTTCGGAGATGGCAGCGGTGTTGCCTGCCCATGCTCTGCCTTCGGCGGTTCGGGCGAGGGTTGCGCAAACACGGGCGGCGCAGGGGGTGCAACGCTCACCGCCTCGGGCAACGCTACCCTCTCTAATGACACCTTCCAACTCCAGGTCAGCGGGATCCCCGGAGCGAAGGCGGGTCTCTGTATCAAAGGATCGATCCAACTCCCCGGCGGCAATCTGGTTGGCGACGGCCTGCTATGCACGGCGCCGCAGATCCGCTCGCAGGTGATCGTCTCGGATGCCAGCGGCGGCACATCTATGAGCGACTGGCGCGGGCAGCCCTTTGGCACCTATCCAGGCGCAGCGAATGTCGGCGCGGCCTCCTACTACCAATGGTGGTATAGGGATCCGAGCAATACCTGCTCCGGCTCGGGCTTCAACTTCTCTAACGCTTGGGCCGTGACTTGGCTTCCTTGAGCTAACCGTCCGATACTAACTCGGATGGGACCTTCGATACCCGAGTCCCACGCAGCCGATCAGCCTCAGGCTCGGCAAATAGATCCTAGGAGCCGCGTGTGCCTTTCCCTGCCAGCGCACTCTTTCAAGGGAGGGGTCCTGCCCGTAGGCTCTCTCTCCTATGTCTGACGAATCCAAGCGCCGCGCCTCCGAACTCTTCACCCAGTTCCTCGCCACTCCCCACGAGGTCCTAGCAGACAATTTTGAGCTCCTCTGCAAGCAGCACCCGAACGAGGCCGACGAGCTGCGCGGACTCGACGCCATGCATCGTATGGTTGAGGACGACTTGGCCGTGTTCAAGAAGGGGCGCAAGGAGAAGAAAGAGTCGG
>JBLIOI010000132.1:0-12898 GCA_047639675.1 Planctomycetota bacterium
GATGCCATCGATCACGAATGTCTAATGCAATTCGTCGAGCGCCGAATCGGCGACAAGCGCGTGCTGCGCCACATTAAGAAGTGGCTCAACGCAGGCGTGCTTGAAGACGGGAAGAAAACGAAAGCTGTCAGTGGAACGCCGCAGGGAGGGAGCATCAGCCCCCTGCTTGCGAACATCTATCTGCACTACGCGCTCGACCTGTGGGTGAAGGAATGGAGAACGACAACTGCGCAGGGTGAAGTTTACATCGTGCGTTATGTCGATGACTTTGCAGTCTGTTTTCAGCATCGTGAAGATGCGGAACGATTCCTTGCGGCACTAAAAGTGCAGCTTGCGAATCACCAGCTTGAGTTACACCCGGAGAAGACGCGTCTTCTCCACTTCGGTGGCTTTGCGACTGAAGATCGCCAAAGACGTGGTGAGGGTAAACCCGAAACCTTCGATTTCTTAGGCTTCACGCATTTCTGTGCGAAGACGAGGGCCGGGCGATTCAAGGTGGGCCGTAAAACACGGAGGAAGACAATGGTGACCAAGCTTGCGCTTCTCAAAGTGCAGATCCGCAAACGAATGCATGCGCCTGTTCCAATAACAGGCGCATGGCTCGGGCGAGTTTTGCGCGGTCACTATCAGTACTTTTGCGCGGTCACTATCAGTACTATGGAGTTCCAGCCAACAGCGGCGTGATGGAATTCTATGGCGACCAAGTGACACATCTCTGGCGGCAGGCTTTACGCCGACGCAGCCAGAAGGCGCGCATGACTTGGGAGCGCATGAATCGTTACGCTGTGCGTTGGCTTCCTAACCCTAAGATTTGCCACCCTTATCCCGACCAACGCTTTGACGTCACTTACCCAAGGTAGGAGCCCAGTGCGGTAGTTCCGCGTCCTGGGATCTGTGCGGGGGGCGCTTCGGTCATGAACTTGACCGGGGCGGCCCTACCGCGACATCGTCACTGCACTCTTTCCTCTCATAGAGTTGAACGGCATCACCTACATCTCAGACGGTTCCACGGCTTTTGATAACTTGGAAGCCGGCGACCTGATCAACTTGGGTTCCAACAATGTTGCCGGTAATACCGTGATCACGGGCGCTGTTGGCAGTCGTTACGCACTTAGTGACAACCTGTTCCTAGGCTTGACCTACGAATGGCCTCTAACGTCTCGGCAAGACCTAATAGATAGCCGGATCACGTTCGATCTACTCTATCTGCTCTAAGCATTTGCCCCGGACGCCGTCTCGCGCCCCGGACACCGCATCGCGTTTTCCAAGCGCTCGTTGCTTGCAAGCCAACGAGCAGCGAGCAAAGTGTGTGCGGTACCCATCAACGGTTGAAGTCTCGACGGGAGCGCGGCTCTGTATCGCGTAGGCAGAGACTTTGACTTTGTAGGGGATCAGATGCTTGCAGGTGCCGCGTACGAGCGAGCGCTGTTCACTCGCTTTAGAACGGCGGTCAAAAAGCGTTAAGGACCGCGCCCTCGTACTCGCCGGCTCTTGACGGCTAGTACCTTTTCAAAGAAGACTCCGTATCGGTGGACTGAATGACTCCCGAGCGATGAAGATAATCGCGTCGCTCGGATTCAATTCGTACTGAACGAATACGAGACGTTCATCCCGCAAGAGTGCGACGAGGTGTCTGACATCGCATCGCGGTTTCGAAGTGCCCGTTGCTCGCAAGCCAACGAGCAGCGAGCAAAGTGTGTGCGGTACCCATCAACGGTTGAAGTCTCGACGGGAGCGCGGCTCTGTATCGCGTAGGCAGGCTCTGATCGCGTATGACCGGGGCGGCCCTACCGCGACATACAAGTTGAGGTCAGCGTCCACCGAAGAACAGCGTCAGGGTGCTGGTAGAAAAGTCGGCCGAGACGAGGTCGATGTCGCCGTCGCCGTCCAGATCCGCCGCTGCCACGGATTGTGGAAATGCACCCGTCTGAAGCATGCTCGAGTCCCGTGTGAAGACTCCCGGTGCACTCTGGAAGAACAGCGTCAGGGTGGCGGATACAGAGTCCATCGAGACGAGGTCGACGTCGCCGTCGCCGTCCAGATCCGCGGCTATCACGGATCGCGGAACTAAGCCCGCCGAAAGCATGCTCGCGCCCGGCGTAAAGACCGGCTCACTGCTCCCCGGCAACGGCGCATCCTGGAAGAACAGCGTCAGGGTGCCGGGTGACTGGTTGGCCGAGACCAGATCGATGTCGCCGTCGCCGTCCAGATCCGCGGCTGCTACGGAGACTGGAGATGCACCCGTCGGAAGCGTGCTCGCGCTCAGCGTGAAGACCGGCTCAGTGCTCCCCGGCAACGGCGCACCCTGGAAGAACAGCGTCAGGGTGCCGGCTAACTGCTTGGCCGAGACCAGATCGATGTCGCCGTCGCCGTCCAGATCCGCGGCTACCACGTTTGTTGGAGATGAACCCGTCGGAAGCGTGCTCGCGCCCGGCATGAAGACCGGCTCAGTGCTCCCCGGCAAAGGTGCCTTCTGGAAGAACAGCGTCAGGCTGGCGAGACCACCGTTGACCGAAACCAGGTCGATGTCGCCGTCGCCGTCCAGATCCGCGGCTATTGGGGCTCGTGGACTTGCACCCGCCGAAAGCGTGCTAGCGCCCGGCGTGAAGACTGGTTCAGTGCTCCCCGGCAACGGCGCTTCCTGGAAGAACAGCTTCAGGCTTTTGCTGTCCTCGTCGGCCGAGACCAGGTCGATGTCGCCGTCGCCGTCCAGATCCGCGGCTACCACGGCTTGTGGATCTACACCCATCTGAAGCGTGCTAGCGCCCGGCGTGAAGACTCCAGGTGCACTCTGCAAAAAAAGCGCACCGTCCGCCGAGACGAGGTCGATATCGCCGTCGGCGTCTAGATCTGCGACTGCCACGTCTCGTGGAAATGAACCAGTCTGAAGCGTGCTCGCGCCCTGCCTAAAGACTTGCGTTGCGCTCTGCAAGAACAGAGTCAGGCCCTGATCGGCCGAGACGAGGTCGATGTTGCCGTCGCCGTTCATATCTGCGGCTATCACGGAGGACGGACCTGCACCCGTCGAAAGGGGGCTCGCGCCCGGCGTGAAGACAGGCTCAGTGCTCCCCGGCACCGGGGCACTCTGGAAGAACAGCGTCAGGGTGTCGGAAAGTAAGTTGGCGGAGACCAGGTCGAGGTCACCGTCGCCGTCCAGATCCGCGGCTGTCACGGAGACCGGACTTGTACCCGCCGAAGGCATGCTCGCGCCCGGCGTGAAGACGGGCTCAGTGCTGCCCGCCAACGGCGCACCCTGGAAGAACATTGTCAGGGTGCTGGATATCTGGTTGGCGGAGACCAGATCGAGGTCGCCGTCGCCGTCCAGATCCGCGGCTGCCACGTCTCGTGGAGATGCACCCGTCGCAAGCGTGGTCGCGCCCGGCGTGAAGACAGGCTCAGTGCTCCCCGCCAACGGTGCACCCTGGAAGAACAGCGTCAGGGTGCTGGAACCAAAGTCGGCCGAAACGAGGTCGAGGTCGCCGTCGCCGTCCAGATCCGCGGCTGCCACGGATTGTGGAGATGCACCCGTCGTAAGCGTGCTCGCGCCCGGCGTGAAGACTGGTTCAGTGCTCCCCGGCAAAGGTGCCTTCTGGAAGAACAGCGTCAGGGTGTCGGAACCTCCGTCGGCCGAGACCAGATCGATGTTGCCGTCGCCGTCCAGATCCGCGGCTGCCACGGATTGTGGAGATGCACCCGTCGTAAGCGTGCTGCTCGACACGAAGACTTCTGGTAAAGCCTGGAAGAACAGCGTCAGGGCGTCGGAGCCTCCGACTACTACCAGCTCCATGACGCCGTCGCCGTCCAGATCCGCGGCTTCCACGGACCTCGGAGAAAAACCCACCAAAACCGCGCCAAAAGCGGCCGTGAAGACCCCAGGCGTGGTCTGGAAGAAAGGCGTCAGGGTTTCGGCGCCAAAGTTTGCCGAAACCAGGTCGAGGTCGCCGTCGCCGTCCAGGTCCGCAGCTGCCACGGATCGTGGAGGTGCAATCGTCGAAAGTGACGCCGACGCATCGAACGATGGCCTGAAAGGCCGGCCCGCAGCTCCCTCCACGCCGAGATCCCCGTCAATTGGCAGGATGCGGAGTCGCACTTGTAGCGGATCGGGTACATCGGAGGTATCCCACAAAAAATTGTTCGCGCGCCCCGCGGGATCGCTCCTCGCAAGTAACGGCGCTAGGATCCGCCATGGGGTACCTACGGGGATGGGAACCGTCACAGTTCCTCCGACAATTTCAGCCAGGTCCTCATCGAGCGTCATCACCTGAATCGTTTCGTCATAGCTCACCACGCCGCGTCGCTGGATCACTCCACCCCCGATGAAAAGGTTAGCGCTGAAGGAAACAATTAGACGAGCTCCATCGGCGCCGGTCGTGATACCGGCGCCCGTGGCCACGAGCGGAATCTCAATCTCGCGCACGAACGGATCTGCTTTGCCGTCTAGGGCGCCGTCGAAGTCGATCGGACTGCGAAGGTCGAGCGAGCGCAGCGAAGCGTCCCCCGTAATGGCGTCCTCGCACATAACGAGCAGGCGAGCGCCTCCTCTTTCGATTGCCAAGTGACGCGGTTCTGGAATGGCGTCCCCGCTTAGTGGCCCGCTTGGATCGAGTGTCGCGGCAACAACCAACGGAACCAGTTCGTCGAGATCTATATGCAAAATTTGGTTGGCGCTGCGTTCCGAAACGTACAGCTTGCCTTCGTCCACAGGATCAAGCACGACGCCATGTGGATCTTGCAGTCCGCTGACCAACGATTCTATTTTTCCCGTCTCGTAGTCTATGCGCAACAGGCTACCGAGACTCGTGGCGACGACAACGTCCGTTCCAAGCGGTGCGATATCCCGGGGCACGACACCCGAAAACAGCAGTTTGACGGAGACTCCATCTTGAGTTCCATCGATGCTGTCAAATCGTGCGAGTTGAGTTGTAGTCGCGACGAACAGCCGTGTGCCGGAGGGGTCGAACGCTAGCGCTATCGGGTCCCCCGGTACTAGCGCAAATACACCGGGTTCACTGATGCCCGTCTCCATATCGAATTTAATGACCTGCGCAAATCCTCCCCCGGGCGTTTCGTCAAGCACGAGTAATGAGCGCCCGTCAGAGTGGAACACCGCCATTTTGGGATTCATGAACTCGGCACCAGCGACATTCCCCCAAGGAGCAGGTTCGATCTTCGCCAGTCGCATGATTTCGAGCGTGCGACCAGTGACTCCGTGTGAAAGCAGACCCGCCTGCGTACTCGCGAGCTCTGGCAATCGAATCTGATTGGTAGGAAGTGGATTCTTGAGTCCGCCGACGCGACCGGTAAAGGCAAGCGGCGCTTCGACCGCGATTTGGAGCTGTTGGCGCTCGGTAGCACGAGTGGGGTTGGAGAGCAGGTCTCGCAGATCGTCTGGCGTGGACGGCAGATTGGGGAAAGGCTGGTTATCAGCGGCCCATTGCAGAACAACATCCAAGTCGTCGGACTCCGCATCGAAGAGCTGCATCGGAACCGGAATGTGTCCGCGGTCTTTGATGCCGAGGGCGAAGGAGGAACCGTTGAGTACTGCCTGGGGGGGAGCGTTGTTGTCGATACGAAGCATCGCCCTCAGCTCACTACCGGACACAACGGAATCCCTCGCTATCGCCCGCAACTCCACATCAACTTCAAGTCCGGGCAATTGACTCTCTGTCATCGGGAGGCCAAAGGCTGCAGCGAATTGGCTCTCCCAACGAAACACGAAAGTAGATCCGCCGGCGGTCGCTGGGATCGATTTCAGCGCATCCGCTTCGGCGGGTAGATCGGCAGCGATACTCGTCGAACGAGCGGGGCGGAAAGCGCTATCGGGCTCGGAGGCAAGCTTGAACTCGAGCACGACGTCCACGAAATCATCGGAGGTGTCGCTCAGCTCAATCCTCACGTCGACGTTTCCGGAGAGCTCGGGGGCCGAGCCTAAATCGAGCGACACAACGACGGGAGCATCGTTGCCAACGCGACCATCGGCTACCGAATTTTGGAGCGCCCCGGTAATGAAGGCGCCGGGCGCAAGCACGCTGGTACCCCCCCGAACTTGAACCTGAATGCCCACACCGTCGATGAATTCGCCGTTGCCCAAATCGCCTTCCATCGTGAAATCCCAGTTGAAGCTATTCACGCCCAAGGCCAATGAGCCGTTCGGAATTGCCTGGGTTATTGGCTTCGAGGCTTGGCCCGATCGCGCGTAAAACAGGTCGATTACCGGAAGCAGTCCACCGTCCGCATCGGTCAGGGTGAAGCCGATGGTGGCCGGTGAGGTCTTGGCGTTTAGGGTTACGCCTGTCACTACAGCAGGGGAGTCGATATCACCTCCGGCGCTACTCCCGCCGCCGCCCGCGATCGCGGCTGTACCGGCTCCGCAACTAAAAGAAACAAAACCCACGCAGGCGGTTAGAGCGACGGTCAGACAGTTCGACTTGAGTTTTGTAGTCATAGCGAGAGGAACCAGGATGAGGAATCAGAGAGAGCGGAGTTTCACCGCTGTCGGTCGCAAGTTGATTTTTATTTGGTCGGTCAGTACTGAGTGGCGAAGCTATTCGACTTGGGTCAAGTGTTCGTGGACGTGCCCGGCGCTAGCCACATTCTTGGAGGCCGGGTCGGATAGGACTTCACTGGCACAACGTGCCACTATCCTGCGCTTCTACTTCGTTCGGAACGCCGCTTCGATCGCGCGTGCGTTGAACGTGTAGGACCGCTCGCGGTTGTTCTGGCTTCCGTCGCGGAAGACGACGCGGACTTCGCTGGGGAGATCATTGCCGGCCAGCGGTATGACGAAGGGATAGCTCTCGACTCGGCCTGCGCCTTGGCCGGGAGCTAGGGATGGTTCGCCGAAGCTCGCGGCGATCGCCTGGTCGTCGAGCGAGAAGGTGAAGTCTTCCATACGCGGAGTGCCCTTGTAGGTCTCGAGGAAGACCTCGCCCCGCAACTCGAAGGAGTCTGCGCCGGAAGCGACTACGCGCATTTCATCGGAGCGGATGTAGAAGTCGTACAAACCATCAGCGCGCGTGAGTTCGTTGGCGCGCAAGCGAATTTCGGTCTTGAGCGTCGTAGTCAAGCGCGCCAGAATTTCGCGTTCGAGTGATTCCTTGACCTTGTTGGTGTCCTTCGCGAGCCAACCGGCGGGAATCAAAACGGAGAGCGCGTAGGCGCCAATTCCATCGGCTCGATCAATGAAGTCGAGGTCGGTCAAGTCAGCGCGCGGCGAAGCGTTGGTCAGCTCCGAATCTCCTCTCGCAAGACTGGCTTGTTGAATCGCGATCGGACTCGCGTCGTAAAGCCAGAGCGAGAGACTCGCGGTCGAGTAATAGTCACGGTCGTCGAAGAAGTAGCAGAAGGGACCACCGATCAGGAAGAGCGGAAGGTTGGCCCAAAAGGTGCCGTTCGTGTCGGTCAGAACCGTTTCCGAAAAGCTGAGCTTCAGCTTGCCAACCAGGTCGGGCTTGATCCTGGTGACTTCGCGGTCCCAGTACTCATCCCGCTCAGTCTCGGAAGGGTACTTCGCAAGAAATTGCTCGCGCGTTACATCATCACCGTAGCTGAGCACCGTGACGCGCGTCACGCAGTCCTTGCTCAAGGCCGCGTCGACTTGACGCGTGACTTCGGCGCTGTCAAAGGCGAGCTTCGTGTCTTTCAGAACAGAGGCGCCTGCCACCTCCGGCGCGGCAGCACCTGCGACGATCGTGGCCGGAATCAAAGCGACGTGAAAGGGGAGCGGAGCTTCATTACGAATTAGCTCGGTTGCGCAACCGGACACTAAAACCGAAGCCAGAAGGGCGAGCTGTAACGCGAAGGGAATTTTCATGAAGTAGAGCCTAAGGTATTCTCGAGCTTTATGCGTTCATGGGCGAGTAATGGACCAATACTCGGGAATCGCGCACGACCAAGCCCTCGCTCGTGCGCAAGGACGAGGCTGTGGAGCGCAGTCTGCGCGTCGAAGTCCAATGCGCTACCGGCTATTCACGAAACATCGACCATGCTTCAGGCACTGCATTGTCGTGGGCACTGCCTAAGATGAGTACTCGATGCCGGTTTACACAGCCGGTTTACTTTGAGATTGTTTCGATCAAAAGTGCGCCCGGACTACTCGATTCCATAGTCCTTAACACGTCCCGAGCGGAGAGTGCGCAGCGAAATCCGATCGTCCGATCAAGTACGTCGCGCGGGCGCGCGGAGATTTCGGAGAAGTCGAGTTGGGGGTTCTTGAAATCTCCGCCTAGGGTCCAAAACCGCGCACTGGTCTTGATGCCTTTTGGGTTCTGGCTCGGATCCAAAACCCAGGCGGGATGATTTTGCGCATGGAGCTTGGCACGCGTGCCTTCGACGCCCGTAAACAATTGCGGCGTCCAACACCATTCCGAAACGTTTGTGCAGAGATTGCGCAGTCCGGTGTCCGGCGTCAGGTCGTCGCCGGCTTCGATAGGCCAGGGCGCGCCATCGTAGTCGTTGTAGCGAAAGCGTTTTGGATCGGGGTCGAGGTTGACCTCGTAGGAGTAAGCGGAATAGGGGCGGTATAGAGTGCCACCGCGCACGGCGTACTCCCACTCGATCAACGAGGGTAGCCGCTTGCCGCACCAGTGTGCGTAGGCTGAAGCCTCATCCCACTTGACCTTCGTAACCGGCAAATCCTTCGATTGAGACTCGAGTAGGCTGATCAGTTGCGTGTGTCGTGCAGTATCCGGTTGACCGCCATCAACCCAGTGAGCGGCGTTCTGAAAGCCATCCGGGTCCGTGACGAATTGCAGGAACTGCTCGACGCTGACTTCCGTCTCGTCCATGTAGAAGTCCGCGATCGCGCCTGGTTTGTACTTGATCTCCCACGAGGCCGAAGACTGCATCGAGTTGTAGCGCATGGTCTTGAAGGTCGTCCCGAAGAGATCGTTCTCGGTGCTGTCGGCTCGTCCTAGCGCGATGTACTCCACGACGCGATTGCCCGTAACCTTGTGCATCGGGCTGAGGGAGGCGGAGGGATTGCTGGCGAGCGTCAGCGATATCGAATCGGGAATGAAATCCTCGATCACAGCCAGGTTGCGCGTCTCGGTGATCGGGATAGCATCCATGCCGTGGGCGTCGACGCCGCTGAGGTGCAACTCGACCTCGCGCTCGGACCATTCGGAACGCAGGTCGAACTCGCCGACCCAAGACTCCGACGATCCGGACTTGCCTTTGAGTCGAAGCTCGGTGGTCTCGGATAACTCGGGGTTGACGCTGTCGACGAGAGTGCATTGAAGGCTGCCGATTCCGTTGTAATCCTCCGCTTCTACGAGAAACGAAAATCGATTTATCCCGAGCTCCGAGTCGTAGTTCCAGTCATTCAAATTGTTGGGGCTCTCCAGCGTCAGCACCGGACCTTCCGTCGCGACGTCAAAGCTGTAATTTGCGCGATCGACTGTATTGCCTGCCGCGTCGGCGCCGATCACCCGCAGCTCGTACTCTCCGTCGGGTGCGCTTCTTCGAACGCTGGGTTTCAGCGCGACTTGCATTGGCACGCTCAGTACCGGGCTGACTTGATCGTCCCATGAATCGCTATCGATGAGAGTTCCGTTAGCGCGGATCTCCCAAGTGAAGTTAACCGGTGTAGGAATCTCCAAGTCGGAGGCATCCGTCACGCCAACTCTGAGAGCAGGCACAATCCACTCGGGGTCCTTAAGGACAACGTCGGCTGGGCCTTCGAGCTGAAACTTCGGAGCCACATCGTCGACAATGAAACGAACCTTGATGATTTCGGCTTCGCCCAGTTTCTCCTTCGTCTGCGTATCGCAGGGGAACCCGCGAATCTCGTAGTCGTGAATGTCAGCTCGCTTAAGGTCGAGGGTTGCGCGGAAACTCGTCTGCGCTGTGTCTGTTAGGGCATGTTCGTATTCGATTTCATTCGAGTCCGCGCGCGCGACTTCGAAGTAGACGGGCGAGGTCTGCTTGAGCGAGATATCTAGCCGCGCCGTTGTGCGGTTCAAGAAGATTGGAGTGATCGCGCCACCGATCTCGAGGGTCTGTATCGACTCTGTTCCAATTGCATAGATAGCGAGGAAGTCAGGCGACTCGTCGGTGAACTCGAAAGGGATCGGATCGAGTTCGCGGGAAGATGAGTTGCGCGAGTCGAGCGAGTGGAACACGTACGCGTCTTCGGACAGGGAGATCAAGATGGAACCTTCATAGGCGCTATCTCGGATCAAGTTGAGTTCGACGTCTAAGCTGCTGACTTGCTCGCGTCGTCCCATAGGCTCGTCCGTGTCGGCGGAAGCTCGCCGTAGACTCCAGCTGACATTGGCCTTTCGATTCAGTTTCAACTTCAGTCGTGGCTGACTACTCGGAAGTATGCGTAGCTTGTTGTTCCAGGGCGTGACGCCCGCAAGCTCTACATGGGTTGCATCCAAACTCCCGAGGGCGACGAGCAGCGGAACGTTCAGACTTTCCTTGGCGCCCGCTTTGTCGGTCACTTCCACGGTCAGTTCATTCGCTCCGTCCGCCAAGCCAAACTTGTCGAGATCGATCGACCATTTGGCGACGGACGAACTCGATTCTGAATTGCCGAGCGCTTGAGCCGGACGCGCGTCACTTGATCCAAATTGAACGGTGACGGAACTTATATCCGCGCTTCTTCCACGCACCAAAATATCGAGCTTCTGTTGGTTGGGGTCGACCGCGCGACCTCCGAGTTCCGGCACGGAGGCGTCGTTGAGAGCAACCGCGTCCGAGTCGAGATAGATGAGCGGAAAGCCCTTATCGGTTCGGAAAGGATTGCTCGCGTTGTAGTCGACGACGAGAAAGGCATGGGCCTCGAGCGGAGCTCCGTCCTGTGCTTCAAGGAACAGACTGTCGCCTTCCCACGCTGCCTTCCACGGCAGCGCGGTGGAGAGGTCAGCGGTATCGGTGACCACGATCGTCTCTCGACGATACTGATCCGAGGGCAAGCCGCGGGTATCAACCTTTGTGCGAGGCGTGTCAGCTCCGGCGTAGATGGCGCCGGCAGGAGCGTAGAATTGATTCGCAGCGTCCTTGTTTCCGAGCCCAGCAATAACTCCCGTCGCGATGAGCAGCGGCACGCCGACCAAGGCGATGGGTTTCCAAATCGGTGGATTGACGATGTGACGTAGTGCTTGGCAGGCATCTTCGGTCGTCTTCCAGCGCTGGTCAGGATCCTTGACCAGGCACTGATCGATGAACTTGGCGAGCTTGCGGGGAATCTTGATGCCCTGCTTGCCAGTCTTGCGCGGTGGTCCCGCGATGTGCAGCTCGAAGAAGTCCTTGCGCTGGGCTGGACGTTCAAAGGGCAACTGGCCGGTCAAGAGCTGAAAGCCCATGACGCCCAGGGAATACAAGTCGGAGCGCGCGTCGAGCCGCGTAAATTTGGTCCCGAGTTCCTCGAGCTTCGACTCCGGAAGCATGTGCGTGCACTGTTCCGGTGAGGCGTACTCGGGCGTGCAGGCCGTACTGCGGTGGATGATGCTTTGGAGCGTGCCTCCATCGTCGCGACTTCGCTGAGAGGTGGCCAGGTCGCTGACTTCCGCACTGTCACTGGGCTGATCGGCTGCCTTGGCTTCCGTGGGTGGCGCGTCCACGTTCTTGTTCGCACCGATGTACTGTCCAATTCCGAAGTCGATCACCTTGATTCGATCGGGAGATTCGGGAGTCGGCTTATCCAGGTAGAAAATATTCTTGGGCTTGAGGTCGAGGTGCAGAATCGACTCGTGCTCCGAGATGTTGTGAGCTGTATTCAGGGCTTCCAAGATTTGCAGCAGAATCTTGGCTACGCGCTTGGGCTCGAGCCGCCCTTCGCGTTTGAGCAAGTCTTCGAGCTCCTCGCCCTGGAGCAATTCCATGACGAAGAAGTACGTGCCGTCCTCGGTCTGGTCGAAGACCTTCCAGTTGACAATGTTCTCGTGTTCCAGCCGGACGAGTCGCCGAGCTTCTTCAACGAAGTCGTTCAACTGCTCTTTGAAGGCAGCCTTCTGCACTTCGGTTATTGCAGTGCGCGGCGTTAAGACTTTGATCGCCACGCGGTTGTCGAGCAGCGTGTCGCGTGCGAGGTAGACCGAGCCAAAGCCGCCGCGCCCTACGCATTTCCCAATCTCGTATTTGTTGGCGAAGAGCCGGCCAATCATAGGGTCCACCGGCTTCACGGAGAGTCCCTTGCTTACAACGAGTTCGCTGGCCTGCCCAATCACGGTCTGCAACAGGTCTTCCACCACTTGGACCGTAATCTCGTTCTCGACGGTTAAGTCCATAGAGCTGAGGTCGTCGACAAAGCGAACCGATGAGGAAACGGTCGCCAGACTTGCAGATTGACTCTGCAGGTTCTCGAAGGCGAGTTTCTCCGACAACACGAGCACGGGCTTTTGTTTTGCGCCGCTTCCTGAAAGAGTGGCTCCGAGTGTGGCCACCATCGTTTCGACGGCCTCGGTTTGATGCTCCATTGCACCGTCGCGCATCACGACCATGGTGGGGAGGATGTTGTCGAAATCCAGATTGGTCGCCTCGTCGACCGCAGCGTTAGCACCTGCACGCAACGCTCGTTCGATTCGTAGGGTCAACGCCAGGTCGAGCGGATCCTCGTAGTTGCTGGCGGCCTCGACAATGAGAGTCTGTTCTTGCGCCGTGAGTTGTGGCTCGTTGAGAACGGTTTGCACCGCGTCCTGAATGGGAGCTAGGTCGTTGGTTGCGCTGCCGGAGCGGCGTACCTCAGTGATGACCCAAGTGGCGAGGATTTCCTTCAATTGAATCGAATCGGCTTTAATCATGTTCAAACTTTGGAGGGCAAACCCTGACCCTTACTTTGGAAGCGAAGGTCTAGCTAAGGTGTAGCTAATGATTTTATGCGAGGGCAGCATACTAGCCGAGAACGTCTCAACGGGCACCCGTAAGCTCATTCGATCATTGCACTTCGGTTTGA
>JBLIOI010000133.1:0-12665 GCA_047639675.1 Planctomycetota bacterium
GCTCGCAATTGCGCAGTGTGAAGCACCTCGTGCCGGACCTGCCGCGCGAGTTCTGCGCCCTCGCCAAGCAGATTTCGCGCCGAGCGGGTAACTGGGAGAGCGCCCTGCGTGCGATGGATCGCAAGACCTTGCGCTTCCACCTCACATCGTTCCAGTCGCGGCTCTTCAATCGCGTGCTGGCGGCGCGCATCGAAAGCTTCGACCGCCCAGGACTCGGCGACTTGGCTCAGGTTCATCCTGCGCGCAGTTTCTTCGAGGTCACGGCGGAAGAAGACCTTGCCGAAGTCGAGCGTCGCGCCCGTGATGGAGAAATCTCGCCAACCGGTCCAATGTTTGGGAGCCGGGCACCCTTGGCTATCGGAACGCCGGGCGAGATCGAACTAGAGGCCTTGAAGGCCGAGGGAATAAGCCCGGAAATATTTTCCAAGCGCGTGCCTTCTGTCGAGCTTGCGGGGGAGCGCCGTTCCTTACGGGCACGCATCAGCGACCTACTGTTTCGCTGGGAAGACGGAGTTTTACAGCTCAATTTTAGCCTTCCGCCGGGGTCCTACGCCACGACGTTGATCGCCGAGCTCTCCAAGACTCCCTGATTGATCAGAAGGGCTGATGGATCAGAAGAGCTGAGAGATCAGAAGAAATAGGCCCATTACTTGTCCAAGTTGCGGACTCCTTCTTAAGCCAAGGGTGTCTCTCGGACGATAGTCATCCAGCTATAGGACCCCCCACTCTATGACCTCGACACCTAAGGATGCGTCTCCCACCAACTGGTCGGACGGCGAAGACAGCTATCGCGGCGATGATCGCCGTGAAGAAGGCACCCCGCGATTCTCGCGCTTCACCCTGAAAGGGGGGCGTCGTAGAAGCATTCGGCGTGACGAGGAGCGCGAAGGCTCATTCGTCGATGTCTACAAGCCGAGCATCCTGATTTTGCTCTTGTGGGTTGGTCTGATGAATGCGGCGGACAGCGCTTTCACGATTTACCACCTGCAGGTAGGGGGGATCGAGCTCAATCCGATTGCCGCCATGTTGCTCGAAACGGGCCGTTTGGGATTTGTATTCGGAAAGGCGGGGATGATCACCCTGGCGCTTTTGGTCCTCTGCCTGCACAAAAATTTCTACCTGGCTCGCTGGGGGCTGTTTGCGTCGGTGGCGACCTACACGACCTTGGTCTGCTACCACATCTGGCTGCTGTAAGAGAGCGGTCGCTTCGCTACACTGATGCGCCTCGGCGGGAAGTAGGCGGCTAATTGAGCGTCGACTGAGTTCGTCGCGTCACATGCAGTCCAGCTCCCCTCAAAAAAACCCGCGCCGTGTGCTCTTGACCGGAGCTGCGGGCTTCATCGGTTCACAGCTTGCGCGCGAGATGTGTGAGCTGGGATGGCAGGTTTTTGGAGTCGATGACTTCTCAAGCGGCTGGAAAGAGCGGCTCCCCATGGAGCTACCCATGTTTCGGTTTGAGGCTGGGGATGTGAGCGGGCGGGGCCGCTTGGCGGCTTGGCTGCGTGCGGAAGGTCCTTTTGATGACTTGGTGCACCTTGCAGCGCGCGTCGGCGTGCGCTCCGTGTTGCGCGATCCTGAAGGGTGTCGGGCGTCGAACTTGCGCGGGGTGCGCGAGATCATCACGGCTATTGAGAGCTTGCCCATGGAGCAGCGTCCGCGCGTCTACGCTGCTTCCTCCAGCGAAGTCTACGCGCACAAGGTTGGAGTATTGCACGAGAGTGACGTGACCCGCTCGACAACTGCGACGGGACGTTGGGCCTACGCGGCTTCAAAATTGCGCGGCGAAGAGATTCTGGATGACGCGCAAGAGCTTTGGTCGGAAGAGCGTCAACCGCTTCACCTGCGTTTCTTCAACGTGGTGGGGCCCGGCCAAGACTCCGAGTCTGGAATGGTACTGCCCACTTTTGTTGAGTGTGCATTGCGCGGAACTCCACTGCCTGTTCATGGAGATGGTTCACAAGTGCGAACCTTCGCTCACGTGGACGAGATTGCACGGGTGCTTGCCAAGCTGATCGAACTCGATCCGGTCCGTGGCGGAGCGTTGAATATCGGAGGGAACGCGCGCATCTCGATTGGAGAGCTGGCGCAGGTGGTAGTCCGGCAAGCTGCGAGCGCGAGCTCTATCCAAGAGATTGACCCCCTCCACAGTTGTGGAGCGAACTTCGAAGGGATTCATTATCGAGAGCCAGATTTGCGCCGACTGCGTGAGTTGGGACTCGAGTTGCCACTGGCCTGCCTCGCAGAAATTGTGTCGGATACGGTGAAGTTTCACCTCGAACGCGCACGCCCGAGTGAGTCCACAACACGGGGTCCCGCGTGCGCGTCGCCCGCATCCTGACCCGGCTGAACCTGGGTGGTCCCGCGCGTCAAGCGTTGGGGGCTGATCCACTTCTGGCGGAGCTAGGTGTTACGGTTCGTGTTTTCTGCGGCGAGCCTCAGCCAGGTGAAGGCGATCTGTTTGAAGAGTTCATTGCGCGCGGTATCGATGTCGTGCGCGTGCCAGGTTTGGGCCGTGGAATCAGCGGCTTGGGCGACCTGCGCGCCTTGCTCGCCCTGCGCAGTGGGCTACGCAAGTTCAATCCCGACTTGATTCACACGCACGCCTCGAAGGCGGGTCTTTTGGGACGCTTGGTACAGCGTGGAATGGGTGGCGTGGCGAGTGTTCACAGCTTTCATGGCCACGTGCTCGAAGGCTACTTCAGTGAGCGTATTTCAAGAATGCTAGTGGGCTTCGAGCGCCGCCTCGCCGCTCGCACGAATAGGGTCATCGCAGTCTCCCACGCGACCGCCGGCGACCTGCTGCGCCTGGAGGTCGTCAGCCACAAGCAATTGGTCGTCGTTCCGCCTGGAATGGAGCTTGACCCTTTGCTTGAAGTTCAGGGCCGATCTGGGCTGCTAAGGGGGCTCTTAGGGGTGAATGAAGAGGTTTTCTTGCTGGGTGTTGTAGGACGCCTAGCGGAGGTCAAGTGCCCCGCCCGGGCGGTCGATGTGTTTCTGATGTTGGCCCAGCGGCACCCTAATTTGGAACTCGTCTTCATTGGCGACGGCGACCAGCGCCGAGTTCTTGAGAACCGCATCGGTGAACTCAGCCCCGAAGATCAAGAACGTGTTCATATGGTCGGCTCCCAGACACAGATGCCCGAAGTCCTGAGCGACCTCGATTGCGTCATGCTGACCTCGCGCACCGAGGGTATGCCTGTGGCTTTGATCGAAGCTGGTGCTGCGGGATTGCCATGCTTGGCAACGGATGTAGGAGGCGTTTCAGAGGTTTTGATGCACGAGCGCACAGGTTTCGTCTGCGAAGGCGTGGACGAGTTAGCCTACGCTCTCGATCAACTGCTGACGGTACCGCGTATGGCAACGGAAATGGGGCGCCGTGCGCGGGTGCGCATGGTCGAGAAACACTCGGCGCGTACTCTCGCCGAACGACTATTGGCGGTCTATGCTGCGGCCTTGGAGGAAGCGCAATGAAACTCTTGATGGTCAGCGGGGATCGTCAGGTGACGATCGGCGAGAAGGGGCCTTTTGATTCCATGCAGGAAATCTTCTCGCAGCATTTCGAGCGCATCGATGTGATCTGCCCGAGGCCTTCCAAGACGCCGACGATCTTCACCATCCACGACAATGTGCACTTCCATCCAGCGTCTTGCGGACGTTTGGGTATGGTCAAGTACATCAAGGAGAAGGGCATGGAGTTGATCGATCGCGAAGGTCACTCCTTGATTGTCAGTCACGACTACGGTTGGTTCTACAATGGAATCGGCTCTGCTCGTTTGTCGTCTGCGAGCGGTGTGCCTTACCTCTCTGAATTGCATCACGTTCCAGGTCACCCTGTTCCGGCGGACCTTCGCGAACGCTTTGATAAGTTCATCGCCGCGCGCTACGTTGCCTGGGCCAAGTCGAAGACTCCCGCCTTCCGCGTGGTTAACTCGACGGAGATGCCAGAGCTCCTGCGATCTTGGGGTGTTCGTGAAGAGCAAATTCTTGTGCTGCCCTCCCTATACATCGACCTGGATACCTTCTACCCGAGCGCCGTACCTGGACCCTTTGCCCAAGACGTGGTCTACGTCGGCCGAATGGTGAACAATAAGGGGCTCGACCGAATCGTGGATGCCCTGGCTATGCTCAAGCGTCGTGGTGCTCCTCACCGAGCGCTATTTGTCGGAAAGGGGCCCTTGGCGGGCAAGATACGCGAACGCGTGGAATCCGCTGGCCTGGCGGATTCGGTGAGTTTCGTTGAGTGGGTGGATACGCCCTCTGATCTTGCGGATATCTATCGCGGCTCTCGGATTGCCGTTTGCGCTTCGACTTGCGAGGGCGGTCCGCGCGTTACCGTCGAAGCCATGGCTTGCGGTACGCCAGTGGTTTCGACACCCGTTGGGGTCATGACAGAGCTCTTGCAGGATGGCATGGCTGGCGCCCTGTGCGATTTTTCGGCGCGTAGCTTGGCGGATACCTTGCAAACTATTCTGGAAAATGAATCGTTGCGCAACAAACAGGGTGCCCAAGCATCCTTCGACGTTCAGAAGTTTGAGCGTGTGCGCGCGCTCGAAGTTTATGCTCGTGGCATGATCGATCTTGCGCAGCGCATAGGGAGCCTAAGTTGAAGTTGTTGTTCTTGACGCAGACTTTGGATCGCGATGATGCTGTCTTGGGTTTTGTCTCGCGCTGGATCGTGGGGCTCGCGCAGCACTGCGAAGCGGTGCGGGTCGTTGCGCTTGAAGTGGGCAACACTTCTGATATGCCGGACAACGTCGATTGGCGCGAACTGGGCCGCAAGGGCCGAGTTGGGCGCTTCTTGCGTTACAAGAAGTTCTTGCGCGAGGCCTTCGTGTCCGATGGTTACGATGTGGTTCTTTCGCATATGGTCCCGCGCTACACCTTGGTCTCCCACAATCCGGCCCAGCGCGCCGGAGTTCGTGAGTACCTTTGGTACACCCACGCGGGAGTCGATGCGCGCTTGCGAAAGGCTGTCGAGCAGGTTGATAAGGTTTTCACAGCTAGCGATGAATCTCTGCGCCTGGACATCCCAAATAAGCGCGTCACAGGCCACGGCATCGACCTGGCGCACTTCGAGTCAGATGTCCTGCCTCAATCAAGCCCAAGGCGCCTCCTCTCAGTGGGGCGCATGACTCCACGCAAGGATCCGCTGACGATACTCTCGGCCCTCGGCCTATTGGTTGAGGCCGGCTACGACTTGCACTTGGACCTGGTCGGTGCGGGACTTACTGGCAGCGACGAGGGCTACGCGGACTCTGTTCGCTCTCGCATTGCCGAGTTAGGGCTTAAGCATCGCGTGAACTTACATGGTGCCGTTTCCTACGTAGACATCCCCGAGAGCTACCAGCGTGCCACAGTCGTGATCAACGCAAGCTTGACCGGTAGCCTCGACAAGGTGACTTTGGAAGCGATGGCGAGCCGCCGCCCTGTCGTTTCTTGCAATGACTCATCTCCGGCTATTTTTCGTGAGCTTGGGGAAGCGGGCGAGAATCTCTACTTCCCAGCAGGGGACGTCGATGCGCTCGTGAAGTCGTTGCGGGCACTTCTGGATCAGAGCGCGACAGATCGCGCAAAGCTCGGGCAGGAGCTGCGCGACATCGTCGCTCGCGACCATGACGTGGACGTCTTGATGGAACGCTTGGTGCGCGAGATGGGTGGTCAAGGGTGACGCGTCTCTCGGTAGTTATTCCCGTTTGGAATCAAGCGGACCTGTTGCGAAATTGTCTGCGCTCGTTGAAGCAAGCCCTGGCGGTAGTGCCCGATGCCGAAGTGATCTTGATCGATGACGGCAGCTCGGAGGACATCGCAAGCGTGGTTCGAGAAGAGTTCAATGCAGCGACTCTCCTGCACAATGAGGAAAACCACGGATTTGCCCACGCGGCGAACCGTGGTATGGGTGAGGCGCGCGGCGAGTATCTACTGCTCTTGAACTCGGATACAGAGATCGCGACCTCCGACTTGGCGAGATTGCTCGAGTTCTTGGACAGTCACGGAGATTATGCGGGCGTGGTTCCGAGCTTGGTTGGAACTGATGGGCAGGTGCAACCAAGCTGCATGGCCTTTCCGCGCTGGCTAACGCCCTTCTTTTTTGGGACGCCAATCGAGCGTTGGTTGCCAAATTCTAAAGAGCTGCGTCGCTACTTCCTGCGTTCCTTTGATCACCTGAGTGAGCGCGATGTCGAGCAGCCCCCGGCCGCGTGCTGGCTCGTGCGTCGCGAGATCTGGGAAGCTGTTGGTTGCTTCGATGAGCGCTTGGAATTGTTTTTCAATGACGTGGACTGGTGCACACGACTCGCGCAGATTGAGGGCCGCTTGCGTTACTTAGCAGTCGCGCGCGTCTTGCATCACGGTGGTGCAAGCACCGGGGCTCGGGGAGATTTCGTGACGCGCTGGCAGACCGATCGCTTGCGCTACCAACGCAAGCATTTCGGACGCATGGGCGGCCTCTTGATGAAGGCCTGCGTAACCTGGTCTTTCATGGATTGGAGCGCTCGAAACCTGATCAAGCGTGCCTTGCGCAAGAGGGCTGAATCGGTAGCTCCCATGGGGCGGGCCTTCTTGACCTTCCTTCGCGCCTAGCGTCATGAGTCAAGCAGCCAATCGTAGAGGTGAGGTTACTGCACGCGCCAAGTTACTACGGCCTTTGCGCGGTGTGTTCGATTGGATGCTCAGTCTGCGTGATGATCAGGGGCGCATTATCTGTCCCGAGCATCAAGTAGAGCATGGCGGCAAGAACGCCGGAATGATTGTGATGGCGTTGGTTCTGGCTCGTTATGAGTCGCAGGCTGCGCGTGCGGACTTGGTGGAAGTGGCCTTGCAACAAGGAATGCGCTTGGTCGACAACCTAGTGCGGGAGGGCACTAGTCCGTGCTTTACCTTCAGGCCAGGCCGCCACGACCCTTTCAACTGCTCCAACTCTGTCATCGATGGCGGAGCTGCCTCCGATGCTCTGGGGTTCTTGGTGCGCGAGCTAGAGGCAGAACGTAGCGCGGAAGAGCTGAAGCCTTTTGGAGACGCAAGTCTCAAACACGCCCGCACCTACTTGCGCTACGCAGTGCTCGATAAGGGCATTCCCGCTCAACGTGCTTGGGGCTTGACTGGCTTGGCGAGTGCCTTTCGTATCGAAGACGACTCGGTGCTACTCGAAGCCGCGCTCTCGGCTGTGGATCTGTTAGCCGAGATTCAGCATGAAGACGGAAGTTATCCTTATCATCCGCTGCAGTGGGGCGCTGCCCATGCTGGCGCGAGTGATGTTTCTGCCTACTATCAATCACGTGTCACTGCTTTCATCATCCATGCTTTGACCGATCTCGGCCGAGATCCAGCTGCAAGGGAGTTCAACGGCCAGATACGAAGCGGGCTAGATTATTTGGCCGCATTGCACGGGCCCGATGGGGTCAAGGTGGGGCTAGTCGAAGCCAAGCCTTGGTACTGGGGTGCGACCTATGAAGTGGCTTCCCATCCATTTGATGTATTTGCATTGGCTGAAGGCTGGCGCCTATTTGGTGACGAGCGTTACTCCTCGGCAGCGATGGCGGCCTTTGATAGTTGGGTTGCGCATATGGAAGCGAACGGCGCACCCAGTTCGCACCATGGGGGTCACGGTCGCGGGCGAAGTTATCAATGTCCTGTTTTCTGGGCGGGCCACGCCATGTGGATCGCCCGCGCTCTACCACTCTTGGAAGATATCGCTTCGCGCTCCGCGCCGCGCCCGTGCGCAGCTCCCCTTGTTCAATACTTCCCGCAAGCGTCATTGCTTCGTCTCGAAAATGATGAACTTGTAGCGTGGGTGCGTGGCGCTCGCCCCGCTGTAAACGTTGCCCACGGAAGTCCCCATGGGGCGGGCTTGATTCGTGTGGTTCGAAAAGCGGATGGGATGGAGCTCGTAGCGCGTTGCCGCTTGGGCGGGCATCAGGCAGCCGAGTGGTCAGGGAAGAGTGGATTGCCTTCGCCCGTGCGCGGTCTGCGTGCGGGTGCCAAGGAGGTGCGTTTTTCGACCTGGATCTCCAGAGTTCATTGGCGCGCTGGCCGCAAGAAAGAGGCCCTTTGCGCACCATTGAAGACTTTCAAACGCGGCGTGCTTGCCTTTGCGCACTCGCGAGTTTCCAGCGCTTTTTGTCTGTCTCCAACTGTCGAGTTGATTGAAAATGGCGTCAGACTGCGCTCCTCGCTGGCCTGGCGGGACGGAACGCCGGTGCCCGAATCGCGCTTGCTGCGCGAATTTCTTGTGGACGAGACAGGTTTGTTGGTGCGTGAGGAATTGCTGGATAGTGGCGGAGCCCGCGCTCTTAGCTACCCGATTCCCGAAGGTGCTGATGAGATCCATCGCAGTGCGACCGAGATCCGTTATCGTTTGTCCTGACCCGTTCGAGACCTTCCTCTAATTTATCGCCTTGTCCGACGCATCCCAATCGCAAGAGACTGACACCCCAGGTGTCGGTGGAACTCTGATCGCCGCCCTAGCAGCGGCCGTGACCCTAGGCGTGTTGTTCGGCTTGGGCGATGCAGTCGTTGCTGACATTCGCATGTGGCCGCCGGAGGGTTTCGCCGGATACCTGGGTTGCTATGCCGCAGCGGTCATGAGCTACACTGGCTTGGCTTGTGTTCTGCTCTTGCCTCTTTCACTCGTCTTTCACGGACTCTTAGCCAAACGTTCCGGCGCTGCGCGCTTGTGCTTCCTGTTGGGCCTCGGGCTCTTCTTCGGACTCTTCTCCGAGATTTACTGGTGGACGCGGCCGTATGTGTTTTACGGCCACTCGTCGGTTTCGCCAGAACGCTTGGCGGCTGCCGCTGTTCAAGCTTTGGTAGCGGGCGTTCTCGCGATTCTCTTGGCGCGCTCCTTGATGAAGCTTCCGCGTGGAGTGCACCTATCCGTACGATTCTTCGGACTGATTGCCATTATCGGCGGCGGTCTTTTCGTGCGCTCCGAACAAGCTCTGATCGAGAGCCGCGGTACATTGAACGAACGCAATCGCGAATTGCCCAACGTCTTGTTGGTCATCGTGGACGCCTTGCGCGCAGATTACTTGGCCTGCTATGGGAATACACGGGTGGCGACCCCCGTGATGGACTCGCTTGCCGATCGCGGCGTGCTTGTCGAAAATTGTTTCGTACAAGCGCCCTACACTTTGACCAGCTTCGGTTCGATCTTCACAGGTAAGTACCCGCGCCGTCACGGTCTGGTGGCGCAGAAGGCTGGCGTGCAGATGAAGCCCAACGTTACCTTGCCGGTGCATTTGAAGAGTGCAAAGCTACGCGATACGGATGAGAGCTTGCGCGATTCCGATTACGCTTGCGGCACATTCATGACCGGCGCCGTTTCTCATGGCTCGGGGCTGGCGCGCGGATTCGACGCCTACTCGGAAGCGATGATGGGCCACGACTTGGTACAGGTCGATAGCCAATGGAGCCGCTTTCGTTCGGAACTCCTATTGTGGGTCTTCAAGAGCAAGTTGAGTCAACGTGTGGATTCGAGCTTGGTCGTGACCACGGCTCGCCGTTGGCTGCGCGACAACAAGGATCGGCGCTGGATGGCAATGGTGCATTTGTATTCGACGCACACGCCCTACGACCCGCCCAAGGAATTCAAGGAGCCCTATCTCGACGCGAGCTATGACGGCCCCTTTACTTCGTTTTACGCGGATCATCGCTACGCCCTCGAGAGGGGTGAGTACGAGCCGACAGAATCTGATGTGCAGCGCATCGGCAATCTCTACGAGGCGGGCGCGGCGCAAGCCGATGCGATGATTGGAGAACTTCTGGCTGAGCTGGATGAGCTTGGCGTGATGGAAGACACACTGATCATCGTGACGTCAGATCATGGCGAGGATCTTGGTGAGTGGCGTTCGGTTGATATAGATGGCGAACAGCTCAGCGCACGCTTTTGGGAACACAATCACATGTGGCAGACGAATCTCGCTGTGCCGCTGATCATGGCCAATACGCGTCTCTTGCCCCATGGCGTGCGCGTAAGCGACATGGTGGAGTCCGTCGATATCTTGCCGACGATCTGCGATCTCTTGAAATTGGAATTGCCGCAAGAAGAGACAGATCAAGGACTCGTAACTGAGATCGACGGGCAGAGCTTCTTGCCGGCAATCCTCGGTAGCCAGCGAGGCGAGAGTGTCGAGTACCAGCCCAAACGCTACAGCTACTCCGAGAACAACGTCTTCCTTTCGATTCAAGATGACGAGGCGAAGTTAATCGTTCCTACCAGGCTCGTCGCCAAGGGAGACTTCGAGGCACTGTTCTCTAATGCTCAATGGGTACGCTTTTTTGATCTCTCGGACGATCCCGATGAGGGCAATAGTCTGACCGACTCCTCCAATGCAAAACTGCGCGAGCTTTGGCTGGCGCTCGTAGCCTACGACGAGAGCATGCCAGAGCCCGTCTACATCAAGACAGAACGAGACATGGAGTACGTGAAGATGCTGAATGCTCTGGGCTACGTTGATGGCATCGATCCCGGTGCAGAAGACCAAGTGGACTCTTCTGTCGCGCCGGACGATGGGGAAGAGAAGAAGGATTGAGAGCGCGTGAACTGGTTCTGGTAGCGAATGCACGCTTGCCATCGCAACGCGCACAATCGTTGCAAGTCGCTCAGGTGGCAGCCGCCTTCGAGCGCGCCGGAGTAGCGACAACTCTGTTGCACGCATTGCGTCGCGATACGCCGGAGGTTCAGAATGTGCAGGAGCTCTGGGACTACTACGCGATTGCGCCGGGCGCACGGCCCAAGGCACAGGCTGCTAAGAACATCGATTGGATTGATCTTGTTCCACGCCGCTTGCAGTACTTACCGGCAAGGTTGCAGGAGCTGAGCTTTGCACGCAACGCGGCCAAGGTAGTGCTTGCTGACTATCAGAATGCCTGTGTGCTTTCCCGTGAGTTGGAGTGCGCGCGACGCTTGGTACGCGCCGGACGTAAGGACGTCTTCCTTGAAATCCACCGCGTGCCCGGCGGCAGTACACGTCGGCGCTGGCTGCTGGAAGCTGCCACATCGGCCGCAGGCGTGATCGCTATCTCTGGGGGAGTTCGCGACGACCTGATCACCCTCGGGATTCAACCCGAACGTTTGCTGGTTGCGCACGATGGATTCGAGCGGGAGCGATTCGCCAACATGCCTTCTCGCGCCGACGCGCGCCGCGAGTTGAGGCTCGCTGCGGATAAGCCCCTAGTGGTTTACACCGGTGGTTTGCTCGCCTGGAAAGGCGTCGACATATTGATCGAAGCTGCTCGTCTCTTGCCTACGATTAACTTCGTGATTGCTGGCGGAATGGACGCCGACGTACGCACGATGAGCCACTTGGCAAGCGGCCTGGACAACGTGCGCCTCGACGGCTTCCAAGCTCCAGAGCGGGTGGCGACCTACTTGGCAGCGGGGGATGTTGGTGTTGTTCCCAATCGCTCGCAACCCTCCATCAGTTCGCGCTACACATCGCCGCTAAAAGTGTTCGAGGCCCAGGCTGCTGGATTGCCTTTGGTTGTGAGCGATCTGCCCTCTTTGCGTGATGTCTTGACAGAAGATCAGGCCGCATTCGTGCGCGCCGATGATCCGAAAGCCTTGGCTCAAGGTTTACGTGAGCTAATCAAAGATGAAGCCAGGCTCAAACGCTTCGCTGGAGCTATGAAATCCGCATCCCAAGGGCAAAGCTGGGACGCCCGGGCCAAAAGAGTGCTCGATTGGATGTCGGGGCGGCTCTCTATTAGCCCCCCCGGCCTATAAATGTGGCACAGTATGCCCCGTGCCGAGCGCGGGGCTGGCCCCTTGTCACTCGGACATTCTTCTCAACGGTTTCTGGCCAAAGCTAAATGACGTTCTTGCACCCCTCTGCTCGCGGACTCTTACTCCTCTTATTCCTCGGCCTCGCCTCCTGCGATTCCGAAGAGTCGAACACCGAATCGAGCCCGGTTGTCGGAGTGGGCACCTCCGGATTTGCGGTTGCAGCGGGAACTCCGCTGGTGGTCGAAGGCAATCTGGCTGCCTTCCTCGCGGATGAGATTGGCAGTGGATTCCAGCAGTTGAATGTGCACGACACGGACACGGTCGACCAGGTCGCGATCGTGGTCAACACGATTACCAATGTGGAAACCAACATTGGCGTCGCTGCCCAGGCTCTGCAATGGGTGGGGGAAGAGCTCTTCCTCGTAGTGGATGAGGTCGCCGACAACTTTGATTGGGATGGTGACATGGCCACCGGCGGTCTAGTTCTCCTGCACTGGAACGCAGGCCTCACCGATCCGGTTTTCGTTGACTCTCTCGACGAAAACAGCGCCTTGTCCATGGTCGGAGTAGGGACCACGTTGTTCTACGCCTCGAGCCAGATCACGGCGATGGCGACTGAGTCCTCCTTGTATTCCGTTGACGCTGCTTTCCCGACGACACCGCGGCCCGTCTTCACTCAAGACGCAATCGGCGGACTCAGTCCCCGGATTTTGGGCGAGGACAATGGCCTGGTATTCCTCGCATTGGATGAAACTGTTCTTGGCGACAACCGCGATCTCAATGGAGATGGAAACGCAAATGATAGCTTTGTCCTGGCTCTGCTCGACGGCGAAGGCGTCGTGGATGCAGGTGGCTACACCCTGAACATTCGCAGCACCGAACTCGGCGTCGTGGACGCCGACGTTCCCTTGCGCGCGGTATCCCAAGGATCTCATGATTGGCT
>JBLIOI010000134.1:0-12565 GCA_047639675.1 Planctomycetota bacterium
AGGAGCGAGGGGTAGCCCATTTGCGTCGAGTAGGAGAATCCTTCGCGACGTTGAGTGTTGTAGAGGTGCAGCGCGTACGCGGTTGCGCGCTTCGTGTCGCCGTTCGAGATCAGCGTGTCAACCAACCCGGCCGTGGACATCTCAAGGAACAACCAGCGCTGCTCCTTATCGCTCTGTGACAACTCGTTGTCTTTGATGATCTGTGCCCAATACTGGGGGTCAGAAGGCAAAGCGGCTTCGATGACCGCTTCGAAAAACATCGAAGACATCTCCCAATTCTGCTCGGCGGCATAAGCCTGTCCCATCAAGTCGAAGGCGCGCAGGCCTTGGGGGCTGGCTTCGCCGGAGATGACCGTGATGTCCTCCAGGATGCTGCGGGCCTCCTCGAAGTTGAAGACGCCCTCATCGCTGCTCTTGCCGATAGCAATGTTGATCGACGCGCGCATCATCATCACGTTGACGCGCTCGCGTTTCTGAATTTCGCTCTCGTCTTCGACCGAGGAGAGCTCGCCGATCAGAGTTCTTGTGCGTTCGTTGGCCGCGGACAGGACCTCCATACGACGCGCGCGCAATGCTTCCGCTTCGGCGCCAATCGCTTCCTCCATGGAAATCTCTAAGGACCTCGCGAAGGTCGTCGAGATCGTGATGTAACCGGAACGGGCCTCTGGAGCAGAGGGGGAGTTGGGGTTGTCTTCGAGGAAGTCCTCGTAGGCGCCGAGGGCCTGCTCGAAGAGCTCGTTGCGCCGGACTCGATCGCGCTCGGCTACGGCGCCCTGAGCATAAATCTCACACTTGACGACACCCAAGCGTTCGCCGGTAGCGGCGGAGACGCCTTCTTTCTCGATGGTCCTGATGACCTGTCCGGCGAGGTCTACAAAACCCCATTCCTTGGCTAGGCCCTTCGCAAAGGCGATGTCGTCGCTGATCTGGGCTTCGCTTTTGTCAAAGGTCAAAAGCGGGGCCGCCGGCAGGACGGAGGCGCTCGCAAAGGCCATGAGGCCTACGAAAGCGACGGGAAGGGCGTATGTGAAAGAGGAACTTCGGCGGCTCAACATGGGGGGGAGAGGGGGCGCTCGGCTGTAGCGGAAGTGGAGGAGTGAGTTGTCGGGTGCACAGCAGGGGATGGCCATCCATCCATGTGCACTACCCAACAACGATCGTGCGGCAACGCACGAGATTGAACGAGATTCGAAAGATCTCGAAATCTATGACCGCAGCGCGCGCGATCTACTATCGAGGATAGATAAAAATTAGGGAGGCCCAGGCCATTCGGCCGAGGCCTCCCTGTTCGTTTCTTGCCGGCTAGGAGCTAGCGGATGCCGAGCTGAGCCTCGGTCGGCTCCTTCTCGGACGGGATGACGATATCAGCTTTCAGGAGGATCAAGAGTTTGCGGTTCGAGATGAACTTGCCCTTGCGCTCAAAGAGCATGGAAATCAGCGGGATCTTGTTCAGAATCGGAACACCTGAGCGGTGATCTTTCTTATCTGAAACCTTCAAACCGCCTAGCAGAACGGTCGAGCCGTCCGGCATCGGAATCGTGGTGCGCACGCGCTGGATCTCAAGTTCCGGAAGTTGAATGGTCACTGAAGCCTGCGATCCCAAGGTGGTGCTGACTTCGCGAATCGGTCGCGTGAGCTCCGCGATCGTGGGGCGCAGCTCGATGGTGATGAAGCGTCGGTCGGCGGAAACCACCGGGCGAACGTCAAGCACCACACCGTCTTGGACAACGTCGATGATCGGGTCAGCAATTGATGCTGCCTGCGCGATCTCCACGTCGAAGTCCTTCACGTAGACGACTTGGTTGAGAACGGTCAGGTTGGCGCGACCGGTGTTGGACACCAGGATGCGCGGGTTGCTGACCAGCTCAATGCGTTCCGACTTGCTGACGGCGCGCAGGATGAGCTCAAGTTGAATGTCGTTCAGGTACGTCCACTGGAAGCTTAGGCCGCCACTGGCTTCAATCGTGCCGTCGTTACCGAGGGCGTTGTCGTACAAGTGCTCGACACGACCTTTGATGTCGCCATCTTCGCCTTCGTCGTAGTAGGCACCGAGGCTCGGGTCGCTACCGATGTCGCTGCCGAGTTCGGCTTGGGTCGTTGCGTCACCGAAGTCATCGAAGAATTCGTTGGTACCGAGGCCGGGCTGGCCAAGGCCGCGGAAGTCAACTCCGATGTCCTCGAGGAAGTTGTCCTCGACTTTGATGAAGCGTGCCTGGATGTCGACCATGATGCCGGTTGCTTCACGCAGGTCAGCCAGGAGCTGGTTGATCTTCTCGTGAACGGCGGGGGTCTGGTTCACAACCATGACGCCCATATCGTTGATCTGCAGGCTGTTGGCCTCGTCAGCGTCCCACGACTCGGGGTCGATGTTGTTGCGGATCAGTTGGTCGAGCAGGTCGTTCGTGATGACGTTCGAGTCGCGCTCTTCCGGTTCTTCGTCGGGAAGCGTAACACCGCCCGAGGGCTGAACGTTGATCTCGGCGCCGGGGAAGTCCGGGATGGGGTGGATCAAGTCGCGCACTTCATACATGCGCAGCACCTGGCCGCCGACCATTTCTTCATTGGTGACAAACTTGACGACGCCGTCTTCGATCTTCCAGCGCAGCTCCTCGTTGGTGTCGGAGATGATCTCGAGGATCTTCTTCACGCTGTACTCGGGCAGCTGAAGATTGATCATCGTCTCTTCTTCACCGAGCTCGTCACGAACCGTGGCGCTGATGATGAAGTTGATTCCAGTCAATGTCTGAAGGAACTCAGCGACGTCTTCGAGGGCAGCGCCCTCGCCATCTTCGCCGACGAAAAGCGGTGCGAAGCGCACTTCTTCAAGGCGGTCCACCACAGCTTGGTTTTCAGCTTGCTTGCCTGTGTCCTTGGCAGCGAACTCAAGCGGCTTGCGCTGGATGACCTCGAGCCAACGGTCGAGGTCGTCGAAGACGACCGGTTCCGTTTGGATCACGTTCATCTGGTCCAGGTCTGCGAAGGTACGTAGCCACTGTTCCTTGTAGTCGCGACGATTGCGCTCAGCGGTGCTGAGGTGACGTGCTTGCTGCGAGTTATCGCGCAACATCGTGGCCGCTTCGTTGCCAGGATCTTCCATCAAGATCAAGTCGCAGAGAGACTCGGCGCGCTTGAAGTTCTCGTTCAGGAAGGCTTGGTTGGCTTCGCTAAATAGAGTGATGAGCTTGTTCTCGAAGAGTTCGCGCTCGCGACCCTCAGCTTGCCTCTTCGCATCCGAAGCGGCGGTCAGGGCAGCGATCTCCGTTTGACGGCGAGCTTCTTCGCGCAGATCGACGGCAGCATTGAGCTTGCCGGTGATGATCTGCTCATCCAAAGACTCGGTCGAGATCAAAGGGTTGTAGCGCAGGATCATCTCCGCGCTGCGGTAGTTCTGGATTGCCGCGTCGTAGTCGGCCTTGCCCAGAGCGACATCGCCGCGAACGTCAAAGCGTTCGGCTTCGATGCGTGCTTGGGCGCGCTTGACCATTGCTCGCTGGACTTCGTCTTGCAAAGTGTCGGCGACAACGGCGTAGCGGTTGCCGAGCATGGCTTCGACTTTCTGCATGCGCTCGCGCGCTGTCAGATTACCGGGATCGATGGCGATCGCTTCCGAGTAAGCCACGAGAGCGCTCTCAAGGTTTCCACGGTCGAGGTGATTATCACCTTCCTTGATGGACTCGCCGGAGAGGAATTCGCGCTGCGATTGCTTGCGTGCAATTCGCTCGGCTTCTCCTCGAAGGCCGTCAGATTGCTGGACGGCACTCGTGCTGAAGGATGCGTCCTTTGCAGAACTCTCGTTCGCATCGGGGCTATCAGCGGCTTGGCTGGAACTAGGGGATTGAACAGCACCAAGTTCGGGATTTTGTTCGACGGTGTTGTCACCGGCGTTCGTGTCCGTGGATTGGCAGGCTATGGGTGCCACCGCAAGAAGCGGCAGGAAGAGGAATCTCAAGCGCATGAGTTCTCGAACCTTGATTGATCGTGTGCTTCCGATGAAGCCCGTATGAATGAGGGTGAAGTCTCCAGGACCCGAAAGGTCACGGAGCCCGGGATACCCCCCCGGGGATGCGATTTGCAAAACTGCAAGGTGCGGGTTGCTAGACGCGCTAGCGGGAACGTAACAGGTTGTAAAAGCGGACAACCAGAGCGTGCCCAAGAGGTGCAGAAGAACTTGGCAGCCGGCGGCGCGCGTCGGGCAACTCTCGAACTCTTGCTTACCTAAATTTTCAGAAGGTTTCGTACGAGTTCCACTGTCCGACTGCGTAGCTCCTTGCAGCGCGCGGCTGAGGAACTTCGGTACTCCGCGATTGCGGACCACCGATGCGGGGGGATGGGGAACCCTCGAAAGGAGCGGGGAGGATAGCGACAGGCGTCGGGGTGGTCAACCAACCCGCAGCTTGCTATCAGAGGAAGAGGCAGCCTCCAGCAGGGGACTTGGGGCCAGATACCCAGTTGAGGCCAATTTGTAACCCGGGGAATTGGCATTTCTACTCGCAGGATTCTGGAGGTTCAGCGGACCTCTCCCAGAATCTCTAAGGCCAATTGGATGTCCTGCCAGCAATCACGTTTCTTGGACTTATCCCGTAATAAGTGCGCTGGATGATAGGTAGGCACGACTTTACGCCCATTGACGACGTGGACTTTTCCACGCATCTGGTCCATCGAGAGTTGACTACTTAATATGTGTGCACTCGCGTGCTCACCCAGAGGGATCAGAACCTCGGGGTTCACCAGTTCGATTTGGCGATCCAGGAAATGCGTGCAAAGTTCCTTTTCTGCATGCTCAGGATCTCGATTTTCTGGCGGGCGACACTTCAGAACGTTCGTTATGTAGACGTCCTCGCGGCGCAATTTCATGCCCTTGGTGATGATATCCGTCAGCAGTTTGCCGGCATCGCCAACGAAAGGGATGCCCTGAGCATCCTCGTTGGCGCCCGGCGCCTCACCGATAAACATGACCCGAGCGGAGCCCGTACCGTCCGCAAATACGGTCTGTTGGCGAGTATTGCACAGTTTACAGGCTCTGCAGTCTGCGACGACCGCTCGTAATTCGGAGAGGTTTTGGCAGCTGGCGGCGAGGGCTTGGGGGCTGGCGGGGGGAGCAGTTAGGCCGGTACAAAAGGGCGCACGAAGCCTCCCACGGAGTGTTTCTCGCTCCAATTCGGCCTGCAAGGCGATGGTTAGCTCCGCCAATTCGGCCCTCGGGTCAGCTTCGCTCAACTCACGGCCTCCGTAGAGATCGGAAGGGGATGGCCGATCAGGCGTGATTCTTCATCGCTACCTCGTTCTTCCAGCTCGAGGCGAACTTCGACGAGGGCGGGCATAACGCCGGGCCATTCGAAGGGATCCAGTCTGACTCTCTGATAGCGACCGGAGAGTCCCGCTGCACCCTCGGGCACCACCGTTTCGATCTTTCCAGCGAGACGTTCGCGGAAGTCACGAGCCAACTGCGCAGAGAGGTCGCCGAGACGCATGCGTCGCTCACGCATCGCCGGTCCTGGCACAGCGTTCGGAGCTCCGTAAGAGGCCGTGCCCGGACGCGCACTGAAAGGGAAGACGTGCACCTTGGAGAACCCTCCAGATTGCAGTATTCGTAAGCTATTACCGAAATGAAGCTCTTCCTCGCCTGGGTGGCCGACGATCACGTCGGTTGTGAAAGCGGGTTCATCAAGAGCTTCGCGGATTGCCAAGCAGCGCTCTAAATACTCGCTACCTGTGTACCAACGATTCATCGCCTTGAGCACGGAATCATCCCCCGATTGCAGGGGCATGTGCAGGTGCGGCGCGATGCGATCGGGCCGCTCAGAGAGCAGCCCTAAAAGCTCATCTGAAACCTCGGTGGCTTCGATCGAGGAAAGCCGCAGGCGGAAGTCTTTGATCTCGCCGTTCTCGTCGCGGGCTTCGGTCTCCGCCAGGGCTCGAATGAGGTCCGAGAACTTCATGCCGAAGTCGCGGCCCCAGTGTCCGATGTGAATTCCACACAAGACGATTTCCACGTGGCCGGAAATCACGAGCCGCTGCACCTCAGCGCTCAATTCTTCGATGGAACGTGAGCGGCTAGCCCCTCGAACTTTCGGAATGATGCAATAGGAGCAGGCCATATCACAGCCATCCTGGATTTTGAGGAAGGCCCGAGTATGGCCATGAAACTCGGTAATGCCGTAGGGAATGCCAAGTTCCTCCGGTGACAGTTCCTCGCCTAACTCGCGCAAGAAATTCACCGGTCGCTTGGCTTCGCCGCCGGTCAAGACCCACTCGACGCCGGGCAGGTCCCGCAGCACATCCGGCTCGCTTTCCGCCAAGCAACCGATCATGGCGATCTTGGTGGCGGGGGTCTCACGGTGGATTCGGCGGGCCAATTGGCGCGCCTTACGGCCAGCCTCCGCGGTTACTGTGCAGGTGTTCATGACCACCAGGTCGGCTCCGTCCGAGCCCTCATTCCAGCCGCGCCGGGTGAGAGCCTCGCGCAGTACCTGAGTGTCGTATTGGTTCGCTTTGCAGCCAAAGGTTACGAATCGGACTATTCCCATGGAGCGAATCCTAACCGCACTCGGCCCGTAACTCGTTAACTTGTATGGGCGGATGGATAGATCCGACCTCTAGATGAAACGAATGAACAAGCTCCAGGGCGCCAGCGCGCCATTTCTTGTGTTTGCCGCCCTGCTTTTTTCCTGCGGCGGCGAGTCCGATGGCAACGGGCCGGAGGTGCGTGCGGGTGAAGGCTCCGTCGCGAGCCGGGCCCCGTCCATCGAACGCGACGAAAGCGAAGCGGCCCGCAAGCTGCGGCGCGCCCTGGACATTTGCAGCTATGAAGAGCTCCCGGGGCTGTTCGAGGCCGCAGGCCCAACTTTGGGTATGGAACTGCTCTTGCTAGAAGCGCGGCTCTTCGCCATCGATGGCGAAGATCTCAAGGTCACGCGCAAGATCGAGGAAGCGCGCGCCCTAGCTCCCAACGATCAACGTGTTTACGCCACGGCTGCCGAATTGCACGCCGCCTCGGGGCGCTTGGACACAGCCCGCGACGAGATTCGTCGCGGATTGGAGGTTTGCGGTAGCTGCGCGGAACTCTTGCGCTCCCAAGCATTCGTTCAACTTTCTCAAGCGGGCGGCGCGAGTCGTGGACTCAACCTACTCGAGCGCGCCTTGATTATTGACCCGGGCCTGCCTTTTACGGGTCGCGCCCGTGGCCAGGCGCACCTGTTGCTAGCCAAGTCA
Organism: Planctomycetota bacterium; assembly: GCA_047639675.1. Taxonomy (GTDB): domain Bacteria; phylum Planctomycetota; class UBA1135; order UBA1135; genus JABACD01. The sequence continues at coordinate 7,213 of JBLIOI010000134.1, forward strand.
GCTATGGCGGAACGTCGCACAAAGACCGCTCTCAAGGAGGCGCGTCTTAGCCTGGAATGCGATCCCGAAGACGTTGATGCACGCGTGTTCTTTGCGGATGTGTTGTCCGCAAACGGGGAGTTCCCGAGCGCGGCGCTCGTGCTAGAGGAACTCAAGGCGGACGGATTCGGACGCGAAGGTGAGTTGGCTCTTATGTATAAGCGCGCGGCGATGGGGGAGTTGATCCTGCGCAACCGCGATCGTGCTCTCGAATACTTCCGTTTGGCGCGGACCACTGGGTTGTCAGATGAAGAGTTGGGCAGCGGTGCAGAAATCTTGCGCGACGCTGCCATCGAAGCGACAAAGCAAGGTGTGCAAGCATTGGAAGGCAATGAGCTCGAAACGGCTCGGATGCGCTTCGAGCACGCTCTGCGCTTGGACGGCAGTCTGCTCGTGGCCCGTAGCCAGTTGGCGGCCCTGTTGTTTCAGGAGGGCAAGAACTTGCCCGCAGCGACGCACTGGCGCCTTGTGCTCGATGTTGCGATCGAGGAGGGCTTAGAGTTACCTGATCCCATTCACATCTTTCTAGCCAAGGCGCTGCACAAAGCGGGTGAATTGCCCGCTGCGCGCGCGGTGCTCGAGGCCTACTTGGAGCGCGAAGAGGATGGGCGCTGGGCTTCAGCTACGACCGAGTTGCTAGCTCAGTTGCCGTAGTCGTTAAAGATCCATGGTGGAACCCGGGGAAGGAAGGGCCACTAAGCCTCTTCGATTGTTACAACTCCGCGCTTCCGCCCAGGCCTTCGTAGCGCGCAAAGCGCGCTTCCGCTGCCTCATCCTCTCCGATGCGCTTGAGGAATCGTGCCAGCGCGAGGTGCGCTCCCAAGTAACGCTCCGCTGTCTGTTCGGGACCGTTGACGATCAGCTCCAAATCCGAACGCGCCAGCTCATCGTCCTTGGCTTCAAGCGCCAGGAGCGCTCGGTTGAAGCGAGCATCACTCAGGCTTGAATCGAGCTTTAGAGCCTTTCCGTAGGCCTCCAAGGCTTTTCCCTGATTTCCACGCTTGCGTTCAATTTCACCCTGAAGGGCCCAAGCTCGCGCAAATTCCGGATCCAACTTGAGAGTCGTATGGACCTCTTCAAGAGCTCGATCTAACTCTTCGACGCTCGACCAAAGTTGCGCCAACCCAAATCGCGGTAGCGGGTCTTGGGGCGCTTCGCGAACCTGAATCCTGCGCGTGCGATAGAACGCGTGCCAGGTTGCTAGATTCTGTCCCTGCTCACGCGCCGTACGGGCGCCCTGCATGTCGCGCCTTGTCATCGAGGCTTGGGCTAGCATGTGCCAAGCAGAAGGTGCCTCCGGGTGCATGCGCCAATTTGTTACGAACTGCTGCAAGAGTGGAATAGCAGCATCAACTTCGCCCAAACGGTAGCGCGCTTTCCCGAGAACCACCCAGGCTTCCGGGAGCGCCGGATAGCGCAGTGGTTGCTGAGGATCAGAGAGCGCGAGCCGCGCAATGACCTCGCGCAGCTTGTCTTCTTCGAGCTCTAATTGCGCCAGTGCGACAGCCACTACTCCCGCTGTTTGTTTCGCGGTGCCGATTGCATGCAGTCGTTCATAGGCTTCATCGTATCCGCCACTGCGCGCCAAGGCGCGGGCGTACAGCACCACGAATTCCGCGTTGCTTGCCAGCTTCGGGTTCGCCTGCAGAGCGGCGCGTGCTTCTCGCACTACGCTGGGGTAAAGCCCGAGCTCAACGTCTTCAGTCCAGCGGGCGATAGCTATGTCAGCAGTGAGCGTCTCTTGCCCGAATACGGCTGGCATGCACAAGAGCAGGGAAAGAATGGCTTGTCTCATTCCCAAACGTCCTCACGAATGATTCCGCTGCCTTCCTCGATAAATAGGGTTCGATTCGCCGGTCCAGCAGGCAGATCGAGCACATCTCCCGAGGGCCACAGGATCTTCAGCGCGTTGTAGTTCTCTTGTTTGCCCATGCCGAAATACAGAGTCGAAGCTGAAGCAGACTGGAAGCCCTGGGATGTTTGCACTTCTTTGATCAGCGCGAAGGGTTCCTCTTCCGTGCCAAGTACCAAGAGAACTTTCGCTCCCATCGCATCGCGCGGCGTGTAACGTCTGTCCTTCTTGCGTTCAGACTTCTTGATCGCCGGGGCCGAGAGATGAATGGCAAGGCGAGTGTTGCCGTCACCCGTTCGATTCATGCCCAAGCCGCACAACTCATCGATGTAAGTCAAAACAATGTCCGGCCGTCCGTCGCCATCGAGATCGCCGACAGCTGTTCCGCGCGTGCCATGTTTCTCGGCCAAGATAGAATTCTTTGCCAAGGGGCTGACCGCTTGCGCCTTAGCGATCGGACCGAGTTTCCAGAGTGTGTCGGCTTGCGCGTAGCTTGTGCCAGTCAAGTCTTCGTCCGCCTGCGGATAGACGTGGCCGTTGGCGCTGAATAGTTCAAGCCAACCGTCACCGTCGAAGTCCTCCATGTGAACGCTCCAGGAGAGCAACTCACGTGTCATTTTTCCCAGCCCAAAGCGGAACGTCTGATTGCTAAAACCCGTGTCGTTTGCGAAGTACAAAGAAGTCGGCTCGTCGCTGAAGTTGGCGATGGCGTAGTCGAACTTGCCGTCGCGATTGACGTCGCCGGATGCGACTCCCATGCCGGCTTCGGGGTTGCCATCAGCGGAGAATGCGAGACCGGATTCGTATCCATGATCGGTGAAGACGCCATGGCCATCGTTGATCAATAGCAGGTTCGCAGAGCTATCATTGGCGACGAGTAGATCCGTGTCACCATCGCCGTCGACGTCAGTTGCTTTCACCGCCAGGGTGAAACCCGCCTCATGATCTGGTAACCATTGCGCGGTGTATTGGCGAAAAGAGCCATCGCCATTTCCCCTGTAGATCCGGTCGCCTTGTGGCTCCAATCCACGCGGGCCGCAATACACATCGTGACCTTTCCAACGACAGGGGAGTGACATGGCGCCGTCGATGATCTCGTACTCATGGGGCGAGAGCGGATCGAGACGAAGATAGTGTCCAGCATACAGGTCAAGCTGACCATCGCCGTCCGCGTCGAAGAGGGCAACGCTAGTTGACCAAGCCGGGAACAATCCGGGCGGGCGATCGGCGCCGGGGAGCAAGCGTTCGCCCGGCCCATGGGAGATCAATTCTTGCCAGGACTCGAGCATGCCAGCATCGTTCTGGACCAACACTTCCAATCGCCCATAGCCGGCGGCGACGAGATCTGCTCGACCATCGCCGTTGATATCCCCGGTAGCGAGCCCGGTCCACCAGCCAGAAATGCCCGGGCCGGGAGCGCGTTCAAAGTTTCCTTGTCCATCGTTTATGAAGATTTCGAGGTCCGCTCCTGGGCCCGTAACTGTCTGCCCCAGGGAGTCCAAGCCCTGGGAGAAAACCACGTCTAGGTCGCCGTCTTGGCCCAGGTCAAGCAACGCGACTCCGGGACCGTTCGCCTCCAAAATCGTTGGTTTGGACGGTTCACCAGAGTGGTTCTTGTAGGTCAGGCCGCGCGCTGCGGCCTCTTCTGGCCAACCGCTTGCCGCTTTTTCAGGCAGGGTATTTGGCTTCGAAGGGGCTGTTTCGGGGCCCTTGACCGTGTTTTTTGTATTTCCTGCCCCCGCGGGTTCCACGGGGTCTTCGGAACCGCAGGCTCCAAGGAACGCAATAGGGAGGAGGAAGGCTAGCGAGACGCGCATGGAGTGCTGGTACGGATTGGAGAGATCCGAATTGAGAAGGGGGAGGGACTGACGGGCTGCGACTACTATAGGTCCCCGCTGCGGATTCCAAGTCTCGCGCCTTGAAGAAGCCATGCCTGGAGCATTTCCTCAGGTTGACCGCTGGGGAAGCGCTATCTATGATATTCGCCCACTTTGTGCCCGGAGACGTCACCGGCAGTGCCGGGGTCGCTCTCAAGAACCAGGTACAGAACCGTGACCTTTTTCTTAGTGCATAATAGTGGTCAACTGGCGTCGCCAATTCGTTCCACGCAGACCCTCTTCCGATCCATCTTTCTGTAAGGTGAGCCGTTACCGATAACACACCATGCCTTCGCGAAAACCCAACATGCTCGAGGCCTTCCAGCGCTCGGCGCAGGCCGAAAAGACTCGCCAAGCTGAACAGCTAGCGAGTCGTGAGTCGTCTGCTGGGAATTCGCCGAGTTCAGATGGCGGAGCGGACAAGCGCATTGGTGTTGGTGGGCCTTTCGATACAGGAACAGGCGGGCTGCCTTCTCCGGAAGCACCGGTTCAAGTGGGCCTCGAAGGTTTGCGGCGCGGCCTCGGCGACGATGTGCTCGGCACGGGACCGCAATCACAGCGCGGCTTCACTCCCCGCATGGCTTTGCTAGCTGTTGGAATCTTGGTTGCGATGATTGTCGTCTTCCAGATCGGTCGCGATCTAGGCACGGAAACTAAAGCCGGCTCGGGCGATGACAGCAGCGATGATTCGGATGTGCAAGTGCAGGCGAAGCCCACGCAAGATCCGTCGGGCCCAGCTGCGGGGGAGACCGTGTCGCCCGCGACGGCGAGCAGCCTCACGGAGGATGATCTTGCTTTTCTCAATCTGGAGAACAACTGGACGGTTATCGCGATCACTTTCGACAACAACGAGAGTGGCGGCAAGTTAGCTACGGAGACCTACAAGTACCTTCGCGAACAGAACCTACCAGCCGTACAGCACGTGACTCAGGGCAAGTACCTGACGATTTGTGTGGGAGCCGAGCCCGCTCAGAACGAGGCTATCAAAGGCATCCGTGCTACCTTGCAAGGCTTGGCAGGGCCGCCGCCGCGTAACGAGAAGGGCGCCTTCGCTTCAGCTTACTTCGTTCAGATCGAAGATCAGATCGACAGCAGCTTGCGCCACTAGCCGCGGCTACTCAAAACCCACAACACCAGTTGCGTCTCATGACGAGCTCTTGGTGTTCACCTACTCATAACAAACCCCTTCCTTCACTTTCTAGTTTTCATGTCCATTCACTCAAGCTTGCGCGGTCTCGACACCTTGGTCGGATCCCGTTCCGTTCTCTCTCGCGTCGAGCGTATCGAGAAGCTCAAAGCCGACGGCAAGTTCGACGAAAAGTCCAGCTCGGTCTACGGTCTCCCCAAGGTCCGCACCAAGTTCAAGGCAGCCGCTGGCAAGAAAGCCCAGGCTCTTGAGGAAGCTCGTACAGAAGCTCTCGAAGGTAAAGCCGAGGGCGATAGCAAGTAAGGCGTAGTCCTTAACTTTCGGCGTCGCTGCTCAGCGTCACAGGAACCCCATGCACGCCGTCAGTACAGCGCTCTACCCAATCCACGAAGTCTTCGCCTCCATTCAAGGCGAAGGTCTATACGTGGGCGAACCGCA
>JBLIOI010000135.1:0-12511 GCA_047639675.1 Planctomycetota bacterium
GCAGTGCTCAAGCCTGCCGTTGGCTCGTGGGGGCGCCTCTTGGCGCGCGTCAACGATCGCGAGGCGGCGGAAGCCATCCTTGAGCACAAAGCGACGCTCGGTACCTACCACCACTCGATCTTCTATGTCCAAGAGCACATCGATAAGCCCGGGCGCGACCTGCGAGCTTTCGTTGCTGGCGATCAAGTCTTGTGCGCCATCGCGCGTTACTCGGATCACTGGATCACGAACACGGCGAAGGGCGGCCGAGTCGAGGGCGTTCCGGTCACTGATGAGATGCGTGAAGTGGCCCTAGGCGCAGCGCGTGCTGTGGGCGGCGGCATCTTGGCCGTGGACTTGTTTGAGTCGGAACGCGGCTTGGTCGTCTGTGAAGTGAACTACACGATGGAATTCAAGAACTCGATCGAACCGACCGGCTGTGACCTGCCGGCGAAGATCGTTGATTACTTGCTTGAGGTGGGGGAAGGTCGCGAATTGGTGCCTGCCACGAGTCCGCAAGCAACGGTTCCAGCGCAACCAACTGGAGGTGCCTAGTGATCCGTGTCAGCATCATTGGCGGCTCGGGCTATGCGGGTGGCGAGTTACTGCGTCTCTTGCTTTCGCACCCGGAGGTCGAAATTGTCCAAGTGACTTCGGAACGCTCCAAGGGACGCTTCGTACATTCCGTGCATCCGAACCTGCGCGGTCGCACAACGACTAAGTTCACCAGTCCGAGCAAAATCGAATCCGTCGATCTGCTCTTCTTGGCCTTGCCCCACGGCGAAGCTTCCAAGCGTATTGACGAATTCGCGGGCTGCGCCGACCGCATCGTCGATCTTTCGGCGGACTTTCGTTTGGATGACAAGGAAACCTACGCCAAGTGGTACGGCCACGAACACCTTGCGCCTGAATGGCTCGACAAGTTTGTTTACGGCTTACCGGAGCATACGCGCGAGAAGTTGCGTGGCGCCAAGTACGCTAGCGGTGTTGGTTGCAACGCGACCGCAGTAAACCTCTCGCTATTGCCCTTGGCGCAAAACGGCTTGATCGAGTCAGTTGTCATCGAAGTCAAGGTCGGTTCTTCCGAAGGTGGAGCCAAGGCTGGTCCTGCATCACACCACCCCGAACGGGTTGGTTGCGTGCGTTCGTTTGCGCCGACAGGACACCGCCACCAAGCGGAAATGGAAATGGTCCTGGGCGCTCCGACGATTCACTTTTCGGCTACGGCGGTCGAAATGGTGCGTGGTGTACTTTGCACGGCGCACGTCTTCTTACAGGAGGACTTGGACGAGAAATCGATCTGGGGGCTATACCGCGAGAGCTACAACTCGGAGCCTTTTGTGCGTATCGTTAAGGAGCGCACCGGGCTCTACCGCTTCCCCGAGCCCAAGATCCTTGCTGGCTCGAATTACGCGGATATCGGTTTCCAAAAGGACCCGACTTGCAACCGCGTGGTGGTCATCGGCGCCATTGATAACTTGGTCAAGGGTGCTTCGGGCTCCGCGGTCCAGAGTATGAACTTGATGTGCGGCTTCGAGGAGACGACGGGCCTCGACTTTGCTGGATTGCATCCGGCGTAATTAGTAATTAATAGTGAAGACACTCATGGAACCGATCGTTATCAAAGTAGGCGGCAGCGAAGGCATCGATTTGGATGCTTTATGCCAGGATGTGGCCTCGCTCGTGCACGACAAGGTGCCGCTCGTGTTGGTGCATGGCGGCTCGGCGGAAACCAATAAGGTGGCTGAAGCCCTGGGGCACGCGCCCAAGTTCGTTACCTCACCATCGGGCTTTACCAGCCGTTTGACGGATCGCAAGGCGCTCGAAATCTTCGAGATGGTTTACTGCGGTTCGATCAACAAAGGGATCGTCGAGCGTATGCAGGGCCATGGCGTGAATGCCATCGGTTTGTCTGGCTTGGACGGTCGCATCTGGGAAGGGCGCCGCAAAAAAAGTATCCGCACCGTCGAGAACGGTAAGGTGCGCGTATTGCGCGACTCTTGGACGGGAACGGTCGATCGCGTCAACGTTGAGTTGTTGCGTTCGCTGATGGCGAGTGGTTACCTGCCCGTCTTGACGCCTCCCGGTTGTAGCGTAGACGGCGAAGCGATCAACGTGGACGGCGACCGTGCCGCTGCACGCACGGCGGCGGCGCTGGGCGCGGAAACCTTACTCTTGCTTTCCAACGTGCCCGGATTGCTCAGTGACTTTCCCGACGAGAGTAGCCTGATCAAAGAAGTGCAGGCGGAAGGATTTGAAGCCGCTATGGAGAGCGCGCAGGGTCGCATGCGCATCAAAATGCTCGGCGCAAAGGAAGCTCTCGATGGGGGCGTCAAGCGCGTCATCCTTGGGGATGCACGCAACGAACAACCCGTACGCCGCGCCCTCGATGGCGCAGGCACAGTGATACTTGGAGCCGGATCATGAGCGAAAACACCAATGCGAGCCTGCGCGAACGCGAACTGCAACACGCGAGTGGTTGCTACCCTACAAAAACTGTGGCAATCGTCCGCGGTAAGGGCGCGCACCTTTGGGATGCAGACGGCAAGGAATACATTGATTGCTCTGCTGGGCACGGAGTCGCGAGCCTCGGTCACGCACACCCGCGCTTAGTTCAAGCTGTTGCGACGCAAGTCGGGACTCTGGCGACCTTGGCGGGTTCGTTCCCCAATGATCAGCGGGCCGAATTCCAAGAGCGCTTGGTGGCTTTCCTGCCGCAGGGCTTCAAGCGCGTATTCCTGTGCAATTCTGGAACGGAGGCTGTCGAAGGCGCTTTGAAGTTCGCGCGTCTCTCCACGGGGCGATCGGGAATCGTTGCGGCGCAACGTGGCTTCCACGGTCGTACGATGGGTGCGCTCTCTTGTACCTGGGAGAAGAAGTACCGCAAGCCCTTCGAGCCCTTGATCGCTGAGGTGCAACATGCGCCCTACGGCAAGCTCGAGGCCTTTGCTGAATTGGTCGGTGAGAACACTGCCTGCGTGATCGTCGAAGTGGTGCAGGGCGAGGGCGGCGTACGTCCTGCGACTCAGGAGTTTCTCAAAGGCCTGCGCAAGTTGTGCGATGAGCGCGGCGCGCTTTTGATCTTCGACGAAGTGCAGACAGGCTTCGGTCGCACGGGCAAGAATTTTGCTTGCGAACACTTTGGTGTTTTGCCCGACTTGCTCTCCTTGGGAAAGGCTATCGCGGGTGGACTTGCTATGGGGGCTGTAGCGATGGGCCCCAAGATTGGTGAATTGTCGGTTGGCGACCACGGCTCAACCTTCGGTGGAAACCCCTTGGCCTGCGCCGCAGGCAACGCGGCTTTGCGCACGATGGTTGAAGAGAACCTCGTCGAGCGGTCGCGCGTCGAAGGCGAATGGTTCCGCGCCGAGTTGGCAAAAATTGACAGCCCTCAGATTCGCGAGGTTCGCGGAATGGGCTTGATGGTCGCCATCGACCTACGTTGTCGTGTTGCTCCCGTCTTGGCAGGCTTGCAGGAGCGCGGCGTCATTGCTCTGCCCGCGGGTCCGACCGTTCTGCGTTTCTTGCCGCCTTTTGTCATCGAACGCGAGGACCTAGAACGGGTTGTTAGCGAAGTTGGCGCTGTGCTCGCCGAGTTGACAGTGGAAGGAGCAGCCCGATGAATGCCAACGTCGAACTCTTGCACAGTATGGTGGCGACCCCCAGCGTTTCCCGTGACGAGGCCGCCGTGGCGGAATTGCTCGTCACGCACATGAACGCCAACGGCTTTGACGCTCATATAGACGAGGTTGGGAATGCGATTGGTTTGCGCACGGGCGGCCCTGCGCCCGATGGCGCCGAGCAACGATCGATCGTCCTGCTCGGCCATATCGACACGGTTCCTGGGATCTTTCCGGTTCGGATCGAAGACGGAATCCTATACGGCCGTGGTTCCGTCGATGCCAAGGGTTGCATGGCAACTTTTACGAACGCGGTCGCGCAAGTCGAGCCCGCTCCTGGCGTCGACATCATCGTCGTCGGTTGTGTTGAAGAAGAAGTTTCCAGTTCACGAGGCGCGCGGTATGCGAAGGGTTGCTTTCGCCCGGAGGCTTGTATCATCGGCGAGCCGAGCGGGTGGGATGCGATCACGATTGGTTACAAGGGCTGTTTGCACTTCACGGCTGAATTCGAAGCTCCGGTGGGGCACTCGGCAGGACCCTTGCCGCCGGTCGCTGAAGCTGCTGCGGAGCTCTGGCAGGTCTTCAAGACTTGGTGTTCTGAGCACAATGTTGACAAGCCGCGGCTCTTCGATCAGGTTTTGCCTAGCTTGCAAGAATTCGTGACCAGTACGGACGGCTTGCACGACCGTGTCCATCTGCGCTTCGGCTTTCGTTTACCGGAAGACTTTGAGCTCGCGACCTTCGAAGCCCTCATTGAACAGCACGCCCCTGGCGTGCCGCATAAATTCTACGGCCATGAAAACGCTTGGAGTTCCAAAGGTTCAACGCCTTTGGCTCGTGCCATGCGCCGTTCGATTCTAAGAGCCGGGGGGAAGGGCGCGCTCAAGAAGAAAACGGGCACCTCGGACATGAACGTGGTTGGTCCTGAGTGGATGTGCCCTATTCTGGCCTACGGGCCCGGCGACAGCACTTTGGACCACACGCCTAACGAGCACCTTCCGTTGAAGGATTACGAGCAAGCTATTGAAGTCCTGAAAGGGGCGCTCGTCGAAGGTGGCTGGGCAAGCGCATGACGCGTCCGATACCGTTCGACGCTGTCCTGTTTGACTTGGACGGCACCTTGCTCGCAACGGATCGCTTTTGGGTTCCCGCAGCCCGGGTTGGCGCTCGACGGGCTTTTGAGGAATTGGGTCTCGATCGCGAGATCCCCAGCGCAGAGGAGTGGATGTCCTTAGTCGGGCTCCCACTAGCAGAGGGTTTCGACATGCTCTTCGCCGAGCTTACGAGAGAGCAGCGCGAGCTGATCTTGGAGCGCTGTGTTGAAGAAGAGCACTTTGCTTTGGAGTCTGGCGCGGCGGCGCTTTTACCTGGAGTTGTCGATGTCTTGATTGAGCTCAAGGCGCTTAACGTTCCCATGGGCATCGCTAGCAATTGTTCGCAAGCCTACCTGGACTCAGCCATGCAGAAGGTCGAACTGCGCGAATACATTAGCGAAGGGCGTTGCCTCGACTCGCCGGGGATTAGCGATAAGGCGGAGATGATCGAGGATCTCTTGCTGACCTTTCGGACGCGCAGCGCCGTAATGGTGGGGGATCGCGCCGGGGACCGAAACGCGGCGCATGCAAATGGCTTGCCACATGTGCACCTACGCAACGGTTTTGCGCCGGGCGGCGAGGAGGTGATCTGCGAAGCGCAGATTGATGACTTCCTCGAACTCTTGCCGCGCCTTCGGGGGCGGCAGCGATGGATAGAATCGACTCTTGCTGATCTGGACCTCAGTCAGGCAAGGAGCTTGGGCATTACAGGGCGTTCCGGTGCAGGAAAGTCGCTCTACGCTCGCGACGTCGTGCGCAACTTGAACGCCAGCGCGAGTCCAGCTGTACTCGTTTCCCTAGATGACTTCATGCGCGCCGACCGGCCTGCGATCAGCGGCGAGGAGCTTGATAGCGCGGGGTCAGCCCTCGACATCCCTGGGAGGGTTTGGCGTATCGAACTCTTGGTGGAGCAGCTGTTGAAGCCCCACGCACAAGGCAATGATGTTGCCTTTGAATTGGAATGTGAGGCCGGCGAGAGGAAGCAGATCAAAGTTGGCGCCAACGAAACCCTTGTTTTAGAAGGTCTCTACTTGCTGCATCCGAGCCTGCATGTGTTCCTTGACAAGACGATATACCTAGAGGTCCCCGACAAGCAGTTGCTCAATCGGGTGGCGGCCCGCTGTTTACCCATCGGCGCATCCAGCGAATTCGTCCGAACTCGAGATCGCTACCTCCCGGCCCAGATCCGCTTTGATGCGGCTTGCCCGCCCAGCGCGGGGGCAGATTTGGTCCTCGACGCACGGAATCCCCTCGGACCGGAGAAATTGGCCTGATTAGGCCGGCCTGGGGTTGCGGGGGAGAGACCCCGAGCACTAAAATTCCCGGTCCGGATCCGACGCTAAAGTGGCGTCGATAGGTTAGATCCCACAGGAAATCGCGCATGGAAAATCAGACCCTCCCCCAACGTCTCCAGAAGTCCGTCTGCGGCTCTTTTCACAAGACAGCGCTTCTACAGAAGCGCGTTCGTGAATTGATCCGTGGTGCTGCTCCGATGATTGAGACGCGCGAGAAGAACCCGATCAAGATCGCCTTCCTCGAGATGGAGCGTGGCTTGATTGAGCTGATCCCCGACGAGGACAACCCGACGGGTATCTGAGACTCGCAGCGTCGAGCTCACTGACCGTGGGTGCCAAGAATTCAAGACCCGATGAGGTCTTGGCTCGCCGAGGCGGGGCTGTGGAATTTTTGCGCCTACCCGCCCTCCTGATGGGGGCAATTACTCGAACACGCAACTGGATGTACGACCATGGATGGCTTGCGAGTCACCGTTCGGCGTTGCCAGTGGTTAGTGTCGGGAACTTAAGCGTGGGCGGAACTGGTAAGACGCCGATGGTCGTTTGGCTCACTCGTAACCTTCTCGACCGTGGGTTACGTCCGGGGGTGCTGTCGCGCGGATACCGTGCAAGCCAGCAAAACGATGGCGGGCCCGGACTTAATGATGAAGGTCGTTTATTTGAGCAGCTGATGCCGGGTGTCGCGCAAGTGCAAAATCCCAACCGCGTGAAGGGTGCGCTCACGCTTGAGCGAGCGGGCGTCAACGTTGTGATCCTCGACGATGGCTTTCAGCATCGGCGCCTCTTGCGTGACGTAGACTTGGTCTTGATCGATGCGACGCGCCCTTGGGGGTTGCCACGGACTAATAGTTTAGAAGAACCCGTTTGCGCAGTGCTACCGCGCGGCTTGTTGCGTGAGGGCTTGCCGTCTCTGGCACGGGCTTCGGCGATTGTCATTACGCGTTCCGACGCGGTAAGCGAGGTAGAGTTAGCGAAGCTGGAGGAACGGCTTCAATCGGCGGTTCCCGGCGTCGCGCGACTCTTGGCGGAGCATCGGCCCTTGGCGCTACGTGACGGTTCGGAGCGAGTGGAGGCCAGTTGCCTACGGGGCCGCGCAGTTCAACTCGTGTCTGGAATAGGCAACCCGCAAGCTTTCGAGCGCACAGCCCGCGCACTCGGTGCAGAGGTCATTGCGGTACACCCATTCCCCGACCATCACGACTTTAAGCGCGAGGAACTGAACGGCTTGCTGGCGAATGGTGAACTCTTGGTCACAGCGAAGGACGCGGTCAAGTTGGAAGCGCTTGATGTGCCACACTTGGTGCTCGAGGTGGAATTCCAAATCACCCGCGGCTTGCCTGTGCTAACGGCGTTGCTCGACTCCATGCTACTGTTGGCTGAGACTGCGCATGCCTGAACCCATCCAAATCTCAAAGGAAGACGCGCTGGGTTATCGCACGGGCGTGGTGGCTTGGCTTGAGTACGCGTCCACACGAAGTGCAATGGGCGTGCTCTCGCGCTTGCCCTATGGTTTGCAGACTCTGATAGGGAAGGGGCTCTCCCGCATTGCTATTCGTGTCGACAAACGCCATGCGAACGCTGCTCGTGACTACATTCGTCAGGCACTTGGGGGTGATGCCCTCAAAGATGACCGGCACGTTTTGGACGCGTACCTTCATCTGTACCGAGTGTCGCTCGACTCCGGAGCGTTCAACCGAAAGGTGCCCCAAGAAACTTTACTCGATCACTACAACATCATCGCGTCGGATGAGGTTCGTGCTGCCTTCGAGGGTGATGAAGGCGGCATTATGGTTACGGCGCACATCGGCGATTGGGAAGCTGGGTCTGCTATCATGCCGCACATCGGAATGAAGCCTGCCTATGCCGTCTCCAGGCCCGTGAAGAATCGTTATCTGTCGAAGTTCCTGAACGGAATCCGTGAGAAGAAGCAGCTCAATCTCGTTCCGCGTCGTGGCGGGATGCGAAGTACGGTAGGCATCTTAGGGGCTGGCGGTTGGATCGCGATGCTGCTAGATCAGCGACCGCGCGGGAAAAACATCGTCGCATCCTTTTTCGGCCGCAGGGTGGCCTGCGAGCGAGGTGCTGCCGTTTTGATCAAGCGTTTGGGGGTTCCCGTGGTGTTTGGAGCGTGTTACACGACGGATCGGCCGTTTCATTACCAACTCGAATTCCCTAGCTACTACTCCGCAGATCACCTGAGTAAGCTCTCGCTCCAGGAATTCGTGGAGCTGATGAACCGCGAGCTGGAGAGCCTGATTCTGAAGCACCCGGAACAATATTTATGGCTCCACGATCGCTATCGCGATGCACCGCCGCGGGAGGCTAGCGTAGACTCCACTCCGAGGCCGGTTAGGTAGCCGATTGCGCCCGTTTAGGGGACTGCGGCGAAACTCATTTCGCGTCAGGGCTTCATCCTTCACTAGAATACGACCCTATGAGCCCCCTCGATCCCAGCTTGGACCCCTTCCCCGAAATGGCGAAGGTGCGTACCTATCCGATATCATCGCGCAAGAGCCTGGTGACCCATCGCAATTTCTGTGATGTACCGGATCCGATCGTGGGCTTCGGGACCTTCTTCGATTCGTTGCCCGACATTTATGCCGGGACACATCTGAAAGACTTGGTCGCGCGCATTGTGGCCGCTAAAACGAACGGGAAACCCGTGGCGGTTGCTTTGGGAGCTCACGTACTCAAAGTCGGTTTAGCACCGTTGCTTATCGATTGGATGAGGCGCGGGATCATCGACCACATCGCGATGAATGGTGCGGGCGCGATTCATGACTTTGAAATTGCCACAGCGGGTTGCACTTCAGAAGACGTAGGTGAGCAATTGCCACGCGGTGAATTCGGCTTTGTTGATGAGACGGCTCAGGGGCTGGCCCGTGCGGTGGAGCGCGGGTGCACACCGAATACAGATGAGCGCCCCGGATTCGGCAGCGGGCTTGGAGCCTTGTTGCTTGAAATGGACGCACCCTACAACCATCTTTCAGTGAGCGCGGAAGCGGCACGCCTCGACATTCCGTGCACGGTGCACGTTTCGCTCGGGGCAGATATCGTTCACATGCACCCAGCTACGGATGGGGCCAAGATCGGGGAAGCGAGCTTGATCGACTTTCGGCACGTTTGCCGTTTTGTCCACGAGATGAATGGCGGAGTCTGGATCAACGTGGGCTGCGCAGTCGTCTTGCCTGAGACTTTCTTGAAGGCCGTCAGCGTGGCGATCAACTTGGGTGCAGATTTAGGGGAGATCACCACGGCAAACTTGGACATGTTGCGCCAGTACCGTGCGGAGACCAATGTGGTCAGCAGACCTCCAGGTCGTGGAATTTCAATTCTCGGCCAGCACGAGATCCTGTTACCGCTGTTGCGCATGGCGGTATTGACGCAACTGGAGCAAAAGGGTTGGAAGGCAGCGGACAGCGCCTCCTAAGTGACGAATATGAATCGCGAGCAGCTGGAAGGAATAATCGACGCGTTAGAGACGCCTAAGGTGCTGATCATCGGCGACCTGATGTTGGATCGTTACATCACAGGCGAGGTGTCGCGCATCTCTCCGGAAGCGCCGATCCCAGTCTTGGCGGCCGCACGCTCTGAAGAGAAGTTGGGTGGCGCTGGCAATGTGGCATTCAACCTGCGCAGCATGGATGTCGAAGTCGAGATGATCGGCGTGATCGGTGACGATGGTTGGGGGCGTCAGCTGCGTCAAGTGCTCGAATCTTCGGGGATCTCGA
Source organism: Planctomycetota bacterium (assembly GCA_047639675.1). Classification (GTDB taxonomy): domain Bacteria; phylum Planctomycetota; class UBA1135; order UBA1135; genus JABACD01. Next base: position 9,720 of record JBLIOI010000135.1, read on the forward strand.
CCGCTGGCTTAGTCATAGATGAAGCTCGCCCGACGTGCCTGAAGACGCGCATGGTGAGTGGCGTTCAGCAGATGTTGCGCGTTGACTGGGAAGACTCGAGCAGCGTTTCAGGTTCCGCGCTCGGGGAGATCTTGGATCGCGCGCGTGAGCTAATGAAAGGGGTCCAGGCTGTGGTCTTGTCGGACTACGGCAAGGGCGTTTTGACAGATCTTGTGCTGAAGACCGTCATCGAGGATGCACGCGCAGCTGGCATCCCAGTGCTCGTCGACCCCAAGGGCAGCGACTTTTCACGCTATCACGGCGCGACCTTGATCACTCCCAACCGGAAGGAAGCGGAATTAGCTCTCGGTCGTAAGCTCCCCGATCTTGAAAGTGTGGCGAAGGGCGCCCGCGAATTGCTGGCCGTCGCTGAATTGGAAACAGCGGTCATCACGCTGGGCGCGGAAGGCATCTATTACCAAACGAAGGACGGCCTGGAAGGTCGCGAAGCGACGAAGGCGCGCGCTGTCTTTGATGTGACAGGTGCTGGTGATACGGTCATCTCCCACTTAGCGTTGTTTTTGGCGGGGGGCTTCGATATCGGAGCCGCCGTTGCCTTGGCCAATCTCGCGGCAGGCGTCGCAGTTGCGCGACTTGGCACGATTGGCGTCACCCGCCGTGAGTTGCGCGCAAAGTTGCGCGAGAGCGCTCCGGAAATTGGCAAGGTACTGCAGGACGCCGATCTTGAGGACTTGCTGGCCGCCTGGCGCAGTGAGGGCAAGCGCATCGTGTTCACCAACGGTTGCTTTGACATCATTCACACGGGTCACGTCAAGTATCTGCGTTTCTCCAGATCGCAAGGAGATGTGCTGATCGTTGGCGTCAACCGCGACGCGAGTGTGTCGCGACTGAAGGGTCCGGAACGGCCGATCAATACAGTCGGCGATCGAATGGAAGTCTTGGCGGCCATGGAGATGGTCGACGCGGTAATTTCATTCGGAGATGACACGCCTGCGGCGATCATCGAACGGGTTACCCCTGACGTTCTGGTCAAGGGTGAGGATTGGGCGAAAAAAGGCGTGGTCGGTCGCGAGTGGGTTCTGAAGCACGGCGGTCAAGTCGTCCTGGCTCCACTTGTCGCTGGTCGTTCCACGACTAATGTTCTTGAACGAGTAAAGACCGGTCGCGGTCAAGATGACGAGGCACAAGACTGAAATGCGAGTACTCTTTGTTTATCCGAACCTGCAAACGCAGATGGGTTTCAATCATGGATTGGCGTCGATCTCTGCTGTCCTGAAACAGGGCGGGCACGAGACGAGTATGGTGAATCTCAACGAGAAGTTGCCACCGATCCCCTCCTTCCAAGATCTTGCCGACAGGATCCGTGAGTGGCAGCCGGGCATGGTGGCTTTCTCTTGCATCACACAGCAATACCAAGTTGCGAGAGAGCTGGCCGCATTCTTACACGAGTGCAAAGAGACTCAGGGTTTGGATCTGCCGCCCCTTGTCGTAGGTGGAATTCATCCAACTCTGGTCCCCGCAGATGTGATGGCGGACGGAGTTTGGGACTTCGTCGGCATGGGGGAGTGTGAGCTGGCCCTGCTCGAATTGGCCGAGGCGCTGGAGCGTGGTGAAAAGCGCGACGACTACCCGAACTTCTTGTGTTGGAAGGATGGCGTGCGTCCCACGGCCGCAGCCAAGTCACCAGTGGCCTCGGAGCATTGGGTGCACAATAAGGTGGGTGAGTTCCCGGAGTTGAAGACCCTGCCGGAACCCGACTATGATCTCTTTGAAACGGATCGCATCACTGCCAGCAAGGGTGGTTGGTTCAGCTTGATGTCGAGTCGTGGCTGCCCCTACCGCTGCAGCTACTGCTTGAACCACAAGATTATTGATCTCTACCGCGAGGACTTGGGGCGTAGCGTCGGCAAGTTGAACGCCTTTCGCTTCCGCCCTGCGGACTTGATGATGAAAGAGATCTACTCGGTTCTCGAGCGTTTCAAGGGCATCAATACTTTCATCTTCGATGATGACTTGTTCACGCAGAATGTGGAACACGCGTTGGAGATGTGCGCTGCCTATGAGGCATCGGATGTAAACATCCCCTTCGTGGTCAACGCGCACGTGAAGAGGCTCGATCCGCGGGTTGCAGAAGCTTTGGCCACAGCTGGCGCCAAGATCCTCAAAATGGGGATTGAGTGCGGTTCGCAGCGGGTGCGCTCCAAAGTCTTGAAGCGCCACATGACCAAATCGGACATCATCGAGACGGTCGAGTCTGCGGAAGAGTTTGGCTTGCATACTTCTGCGTTCGTAATGATCGGCTTGCCGACAGAGACGCGGGCGGAGCGGCTGGAAACGGTGGATATCCTGGCGGAATCACAGGTCGGACGTTTCCGCAGTTCCTACTTCTTCCCCTTCCCCGGGACGGATTCCTGGCAGATGTCGATCGACTCGGGCCAAGTCGATGTGGAGCAACTTTCTAAGCAGACGACTTTCACCGAGGAGAGTGCCTTGGACTTTGGGGACGATGAAAACCTTTTCATCGCCAAGCTCGGCCGCTGTCTGCCGTGGTTTGTCAACGCGCGCATGGATGACTTTGCACCTGCGACAACTTCCGCACGATACAAGCCTGTGGTTGCAAGGCTTTTGGCGATGGGTGCAGAAGAGTGGGCGACCTTCGCGCCGACGGTTGTTGAGTATGACGCAGAGCTCAGCCGCGCAGCCGTCGAGGCGGGGGAGTTGCACTACGCGATTCGATACAACGACTTCATGGGAGTGCGGTCCGACTTCTTCCTTGCTGAAGAGGAAGGTCG
>JBLIOI010000136.1:0-12307 GCA_047639675.1 Planctomycetota bacterium
CACACCCGGCGCTCGTCGTTCAGGTTTCTAACGTGGAGGAAAGTGACTGACGCCGTATCGAGTAGATCCCAGGTGGCATACCGGGCCACCTAGCAGCAGTTCGTGAGTGGAAACCGGGCTGCGTGTTACCGGGTGAGGGTGCACGAGGCGATGAGGGCAGGGGAGCCCATGGAGCCCCTTGCACCACGCCGAAGAAGTCTCAAATCCATGGTGCAGGTCTTCATTCGCCTGCGCCACCAAGAGTGCGCCCTGATCGATCGGAGGCGCTACTCCGTCCCCACGAGGGCTTCTCTCGATCCGCCGCTAGGTGGCGCAGCAGGAGGGGCTCCCGTGTGAATCGCTCAAGCCCACGAACGAATGAACACCCTGTTGTCCAACACGCTCTCAGAGAGCAAGTCGAAGCGAACCACGCTCTTGTGCCTGCTCTACTTCTGCCAGGGCGTCCCCTGGGGATTCGCAACGATCGCACTGCTCGCAACGCTGAGTGAGGCAGGGCATTCGCGAACTGAGACCGCAACGGTCGTCGCGCTCGCAGTTCTACCTTGGACCTTCAAGTTCATCTGGGCACCTCTCATCGACTCGTTGCGCGCCCCTACGCTCGGTTTGCGGAGGCCGTGGATTGCGTTCGCACAACTGTGCATGGCCATCACACTGCTCGCAGCCTGGACCAATGGCGGGCTCGAGAGCTCGGCGACTTTGACGCACCTCGCCTGGGTCTTCTTCGTTCACAATTGTTTTGCCTCCCTGCAGGACGTTGCAACAGATGCGCTGGCAGTCGATTTGCTTGAGGATGAGGAACGTGGTCGAGTCAATGGGCTGATGTGGAGTTCGAGTCTGTTCGGCGTTGCAGTGGGGGGAGCGGGAATGGCAACAATCGCCGCTTGGTATGGCTTGCCCACCGCCATCTTGGTCCAGGTGGGACTCTTGCTATCAGTGTTCGCACTAGTGATCTGTTGGCGAGAACATCCTGGCGATCGATTGTTCCCCTGGAGCCCGGGAACTGCGCACGCTTCCGTGAAGGCTCCATCCCCAGGGATCGTATTCACCCTGCGAGAACTAAAGCGCGCACTCTCGCTCAGAACGACCCTGATGCTCGTCGCTGTAGCCAGCACCAGAGGGATCTCCGAGGGCATCTACGATCCAGTCACAACGGAGTTCTTCGTTCAGGAACTCGGCTGGCCGGCAGAGCGATTGGCACAAAGTCAGGGGACGCTGGGGCTGATGGGGGAGCTGGCCGGTGCGCTTCTCGGCGGGTACCTGTGCGACCGCTTCGGGCAGCGGCTTATCGCCGTGATTGGCATGGTGGGTGCTTTGATCACCCTGCTCACCTTCAGCTTAACGTCTGACAGCTGGAGCCAACCTGGCTACATGCATGTGCTACTGCTGCCAGCCTTCCGGGGCTTCTCGGCATTCGCCACGGTCGCCATGTTCTCCCTGTACATGAAAGTGTCATGGACCGCTGTTGCTGCCACGCAATTCACCATGTACATGGCATTGAGCAACATTGGTTACGCCTTTGGTGTGCAGCTCAACAGCTGGCTCCCACTTGCTGGCTACGACCTCACCTTCGCCGACGCCTATCTCTTGGCTGGAGTTGTTCCGGTCCTGCCGTTGCTGCTCATCTTCACCTTTGATCCCAATGGTGCCGAAAAGCACAAGCTTGCGGACCGGGCGCTTGGAGGTTCGACTTCCAAAGTTCCCGCTGCAGCTACGATCAACCCATTGGGGGGGCCTGGCCCGATGATTGGATAAGCGACTGACTACTAGCTACTAAGGCAGGTGACCGGGAGTGTAGGGACGTACGGCGTCACGTACGGCGTCAGTCACTTTCCTCCACACTCCTGGCAATGCACCCGGCGCTCGTCGTTCAGGTTTCTAACGTGGAGGAAAGTGACTGACGCCGTATCGGACGCCGTATCCTTCTCGGGCTAACCGCAAACATCGAACTCGAGTACGTCATGGGCGGGGGAGCTGACGCGATCGTGAATAGCTACGCCGTTAATGGAACGTACCTCGCGGACGGCCGATTCAATTTGATGCTCCCCAAGTGGGTTGAGTACGAAGGCAATCCTAATAGGCAAGTCGTTCAGGATCTTGCGTACGACGGGGCAACGCTCATCTCTGGAACGGTCGGCGCAGAGACGTATCAGGTGTATGCTTCGACCTTTAAAGGTATTGATGGTGTTCTCCTGAATCAGGCTAGGTTCTTGTCACCACTGCGGATGTGGCTCAGCAATCCCTTCGATATTTGCCGCTTAGAGAAGACGGACTACGAGGTAGAGTCTCTTGCGGACGGTGTAACTCGGATTACCGAGTCCTATCCGGAGCCTGACTTTCCCGCATGGGCCGGCACCGTGGTGTACACCATCAATTCCGCGATTGGGGGTGGAATGCCGACGCGGATCGAAGTGTTCTCGACGGCGGGCGAACTCCTGCGCCGACGTGAATATGGAAAGTATCGGCAGCTGAGAGACGGAGTCTGGCGACCGTTCTTTCTGGAGGAATCGAGGTTCAAAGCTGGAGAGCAAGAACCCCACTTCACAATTCGAACGACTCTCCATTCCATCGGAAAGACCTTCACCGAGCTGGCGGACGCCGAGGCTGTATTTATCATGCCCGAACCCGCCAGCGGTTGGTGGGTTGTTCACGAGTGAGGGCGATTTAGTCCTAGATCCAGCGCACTCATGACACCCGGTTGCGGCCATTCACCCGGAAAGTCCCGGCCTCAACTATTGGGTGAGACGTGGGTGCGAAATTCGACGCTGGGTGCTTCCGGCATCGCTTGATACAGAATGAGCGCGAGCCATGGTTTCCCCTAGGCTTGCGCTCACTCTAATCTTTTGCGGCCAAGGGCGAGGTCAACACCATCCGCCCTCTTACCTACGCGCAAACTGGCGATGCTTGGTGCTCGCTCGGCCCTCTTCCTCGGCCTTCTTCTCCTTGTACGACTGATAGTCGCCGTGGTGTAAGTGCACCCTACCGTCGCCTTCAAAGGCCAGGATGTGTGTCGCGACTCGATCCAAGAAGTACCGGTCGTGGGTGACGATGATCATGCAGCCGCAATAGTGCGTGATCGCGTCTTCCAAGACGCGCAATGTATCCAGGTCTAGATCGTTGGTCGGCTCGTCCATGATCAAGAGATTTGCCGGATGCCGCAGCATCTTGGCCAGCAGTACGCGATTGCGCATTCCGCCCGAGCACTCGCCCAGTAAGCGTTGCTGGTCTTCGCCGCTGAAGTTGAAGCGGGCGACATAGGCCCGCGAGTCCATCGTCGTTTTTCCGAAGGGCAGGATCAGGTTGCCGTCTGTGATGTTCTGGAAGATCGAGGCATTGTCGTCGAGGGATTCGCGCGACTGTTCGATCACGCGGATCACCACGCTTGAACCGATTTCGATGCTGCCTTGGTCGGGCTGCTCCTCGCCAAGAATCAACCGCAGTAGGGTCGTCTTTCCGCGACCATTACCGCCGATGACCCCGAGCTTCGCTTGGGGCGGGAGGTCTAGGGTTAGGTCTTCGAAGAGCACCCGATCGCCGTAGCCCTTCTTTAACCCTTCGATTTTCAAGACCTTGTCGCCCAAGCGCGGCCCCGGGGGAATGCGCAATTCCACTGCGCTCGGCTGCTGGTCTGCATCGCGCTCCGCGGCCATTTCCTGATAGCGCTTCAAGCGTGAGTTCGATTGAGTGGTTCTGGCTCGCGGCGTGCGACGAATCCACTCAAGCTCCTGGCCCAGATGCTTGTCACGAATCGAGTCGTGCTTGTTCTTGATCTCCAGCTTTGTGCGCTTGGCCTCCAGATAGGCCGTGTAGTTGCCTTCGAAAGCAACTGCCAGTCCGCGCTCGATCTCAAGCATGCAGCCGACCACATTGTCGAGGAAGTAGCGGTCGTGGGTGATCAGGATCACGAGACCTTTGTACTCCAGAAGGAAGCGTTCGAGCCACAGGATTGAATCCGCGTCGAGGTGGTTGGTGGGCTCGTCGAGCAGGAGCATGTCCGGGTGCTCGAGCAGCAACTTGCACAGGCCGACGCGGCGTTTCTCGCCGCCAGAAAGAGTCTCCACATCCCGCTCGCCGGGGGGCACCTGTAGAGCGTGCATGGCCTGCTCCAGGTGCTGCTTCAGATTCCAGATGTCCTTGGCGTCCATCTCGTGCTGCAGGTGGTCGAATTCGTGTGTGAGCTTATCGAGCTCTTGACCCTCGGCGGTGCCCATCAGAGTCATCACCTCGTAATAGCGCGCTTCGGTGCTGCGCAGATGATTGACAGCGTCATCGATGTTGCCCTTGACGTCCTTTGTGGAGTCGAGCTTGGGCTCTTGAGCTAGGTAGCCGACGCTGATGTCGCCGTTTGTGCGGGCGATGCCCTCGAATTCCTTGTCCTCTCCGGCCAGGATGCGCAGCAGGGTGCTCTTACCCGCTCCATTCGCGCCGATCAGGCCGATTTTTGAGGTTTCGTGAAAGGCCAACGTGATGCCCGCAAGCACCTCTCGCTGTTCATAAAATTTGTGCAGGTCTTGGACCTGGTAGACAATTCGTTCGGCCATGGCGGCGAAGAGCATATCCAGCAAGGCTGGTGGCGGCTAGATGGCACGCCCTCTGAATTTCGGCGAGCTGCGACTCGAGGAAGCCCCGTGCTGGCCGGACGGGTGTGCGCGCCAGGCGAAGAAGTTGGCTAGAATCATGTCCCCCATGCCGATTACATTTGCCCAATCCACCAAGGCAGCGGAAGCGCTTGTGCTTGTCACGGCCTTGCAGCAGCGCTTTGTAGAGCTGCTAGAAGGCATCAGCCGCGAAGCTGGCTCTCCAGCAGCCTTTACTCCAACCGACTGGCAAAGGGACGGCGGCTCCCACGGCGGGGGCACGCGCTTCAGCAGCGCCTCGACTCCGGTCTTCAACCGAGCTTCCGTCAATGTCTCCCAGGTCCACTACGACGACTTGGAAGAGAAGAAGCTCGGATCCGCCACGGCGCTATCCGCCATCGTGCACCCCTCGAATCCCTTCGCGCCCTCGATTCACCTGCACGTCAGTTGGACGGAGTACAAGAGCGGAGTTGGGTATTGGAGGATCATGGCGGACCTCAACCCTTCGATTCCGGAGGCGAAAGCTACGGCTCGCTTTGAAGCTGCGCTACGCGCCGTTGCCCCTGATCTATTCGAGCGCGCCTGCGAGGAAGGCGACCGCTACTTCTTCATCCCGGCCCTCGGCCGCTACCGTGGGGTGTCGCATTACTATCTCGAGGGCTACCAAACGGAAGACTTGTCGGCGGACGCCATGCTCGCCAGCGACGTAGCGCAGGCGGCTATCGATATCTACGGACAGTTGGTCAACGAGAGCCTAGCGGCGCATCCTTGGCCCACAGCTCAAGATCAAGCGCAGCAGCTGGCCTACCACACGCTCTACCTCTTCCAAGTCTTGACCCTCGATCGCGGCACGACCACCGGATTGTTGGTTCACGATCAGAATGACTTGGGGATCATGGGATCCTTGCCGGGAGCCATCGACAGGGACCTCTTAGCCTCTTGGCGAACGAAGCTCGCCGCTCCCCAAGACGAACTGCTGACAGCCCTCGTGGCCGTCTTCGGGGAGGAGCAGCCGGGACTTGTCAACGAGCGTGCCAAGCAGCAGCTCGCGCAGGTCGTGCGTGAGCACTATCGCAAGCACCCCGAAGCCTTGGAGCTGCAAGCCTCCGCGGCCAAGCGACCGCCTACATCGGAAAACCACCGCTAGCGCGATACGGAGCGCGGGCAATCGCTCGCCGGCGCCGCTAGGGCTTGCCCGTGACCACCAGCTTGCGGAGCGGGATGCTGAACATGAAAGCAGTGACTGCGCTAGCACTGATGCGCGAGTCAGCTCCGTATCCTGCGTTGTCGCGGTTCGGTTGGTAGTAGTAGCTTCCGTCGGGGCATTGAGCCAAGGCGAACCACCAAAGGTTTTCATCCATCAAGGAGCGGAATTGCTCCGGCATAAAGCTCGTCGCCATCGCGGCGAAGCCCATGCCTAGGATCGGGGAACCGTGTGTATCGGGGAAGCTTTGGGAGTTCTCCCCGATCATTACGATGTGACCGATGGCATCGCGGTGGTAGTGCGAGTCAGAATAGGGGCTGAGCCAGTTGGCGACGCCAGATGCTCCCGTGCGTCCGTGGTCTGCCCAATTGGTGTTCGAGGCGACTTCGTCTTTGTACCAGAGATAGCCGTTGTTTCCCGTGCCACGCGCCAAGAACTCGTAGGCCCATTCGTGACGCTCTTGATCGACCGAGATACCGCAGCGTTCCATCAAGGCGAAGACGAGTGCGCCTTCTCCGGTCAACATACTGATTGGCCCATAGCCTTCGAACCCGGGGTTGTGTCCCCATCCCCCGAAGGAATCGAGCGGGTCGTTGGGATAGGTGTGTGGGTGGCTGATCTGCGCGTTGGGATCGACTTGACTGTGACTTGTGTATTGCGAATCAAGCAGGAAGTCGCGGACTTCCGTCAGCTCCGGAAGGACCCAAGCTTCGCCGGTCTTGAGGTAGTACTCCGACAAAACAATGCCGGCTGTCATGAATCGCCAGTTGACCAAGGAGGCGTTGCTGGTGGGCGCCGTTGTGTTGGCTAGGTTTTGAGCGCAGCTCTTCGCGGCAGCCTGATGGGCAGGCTTGTTGCTGGTCAGCAAGGCCAAGCTCGCGTAGAGGTTATTCACCGGATTTCCCCAGGAGCCATTAGCCCCCTGATTAATGACCAGGTACTCCAGCAGCTCCGACAAGATGAGTCGGGACTTCGGGCAGCTCTCCGGGTAGCTGGGGGAAAAAGCACCGTAGGTTTGACCGACGTTGAGCAGCACGACGCTAGCGGTCGAGCCATTCGTGACGCGAATCCGAAGCTTGCCATTGCCCGTCGCAGATTGTGCGGCCTCCAGGGCGGCGGCGAACTCTCCAACGGGTCCTTGGGCGCCGAATACATCGGTACCGTATCCGTCTTGATGGGGCTCTAAGAAGTTCGCTCCACCGGTGCCGGTCACGTGGGCTCCAACTTGAATGACACCGTCCGCCGGGGAACCGGGGATGACGTAGCGCACGACCATTTCTTTGGGTGCATTGGCCACTAGCTCAATACGAAGGCCGGTGATTCCCAAGTTGTAGAACCACCCGGGAACCTGCGCGTCCGGACCCGAATTTGTCTGAGCGGTCCAAGGCCACCCACTCGGCTGGTAATCGACCTGCGCACTCGCAGTTTGTCCCAAGCTGAGCCCCACAAGCAAGAGCAGTAAAAATCGAAGTCGGAACCAGAGCGAAGTGTTTTTCATAGCGATCGAAGTTTAGGGGGAACGACCGACTGATTAGATCACGAAATCCAATCAAGTAGGGTCGATTCCATGGAAGCAGACGCCGATTGGGGCGCCAATTCGCCAGGGAGACCCCAAGTCGGGGTCGTGAGAATCTGCTGGCACGCGAGTGCTTGCGTTATCGCCAGTGACAGATCGTTCGCAACTCTCGAGGTTCAGGCCGCCTGCACACGAAGTTGATTCCGCAGGCTATGAGCGAGGTTAAAACGATCGGCGCGTGCACCGCCGCGCCGTACAGAGGCCATCGGCATCCGACCTTGCAGGTAGGTCTCGGGGCGCGGCGGAGAATCTGTACCGGGCGGGCGTAGTCGCAGCGAATGAAGCAAGCGCCGCGATGACTGCTGAGACATGAATCCAACGAAAGTGGCGCACCCCTATGCCTGAAGGCAAGGAAACGCGCCAAATAGTTGCTATCTGCTAAGCGATGATTCCGGGGGGGTCGTAATTCACCGGCGTCTTCCCAGGGAATACTTTGTCGATGTCATTGACGTCGAGCCCGCAGTTATCGATCAAGATTTCAGCGAGAAGATCCTGCATGTCAATTCTGATTGTGAGGTTCGAGTCTTCGGTCACTGTAGTGATGTCTGCGGAGGCTTCCCAGCCGTCCGAGAAGACCTGCTGTCCTTGAACCCCACATCCCATCACAATCCAGCAATTTCCGCGACCGTGATCAAATCCTAAGCTGCCATTAATTGTGATACGACGTCCAAACTCGCTCATGACTACCAGGACGTAGTCGTCCCCACATCCTGCGGTGTTAAGCTCATCCTCAAAGGCTGCAAGCGCCTGGCACAAGAAGCGTTGACGCGAGTAGAAGCCATTCTCCAGGAGGTTCCGTGCCAACGGATCGAGGTTGACATGGTCATCCCAACCACTGAAATCGATTGTAATCGCTTGTAACCCGAGACCATCAATCTGTGGAGTCACATCACAGTTCGCCTTGACGAGTTGAGCAGCGCTCCACAATTGCCTTGCAAATGGATGCTGTGTTGTGATCGAGACAATTGGCCGGATGTCGCTATGGATGGTGTCCCAATAGGTGTCATAGGTAGTCTCGTCAAAGTCGACTTGGGCCATGATGTCAATGGCACCCAAGGCGGCGGTCCCGACTTCCGCCACGAGTTGGGGAATGGTCTGGGGAGTGGATTGGGGCAGGAGCCCATCTGCATAAGAGTTTTCGAGGAAGTATTCCCTCGCCGGCTCCGGCGACCCTCCAACTGTTACAAGAGCGTCGGCGAGCGGCAGAGCATAAAATCTAGGATCTGCGATTGGCACACTCTGACTGGATCCAAATATCGTTTTGGACGCAGCGGTCCCGATGTGGATGCCACTGAGCGTTAAGTTGGTGGTCTGGTTGATGCCCGGCAGACTGAGGAACCGACCGAGCCACCCATCTGTTGGTTGGATAATGGGATCTGCTTCCAAGTCGGTGCCCGTTTCCATGTAGTCCTGCGCGTCGAAGTGTGACAGAACTTGGTTGGGAAGCCCTGTCACGTGGCTGAATGCCAGGCGCCCAGACGTATAGATCGAAGCGAGATCTTTAGCGGCAGGGGCCAAGTCAAAGTAATCCGTAAGGTAGGTTGTTTCGTTGGGGGTTGTCACGCTGCTCGGTGGAATCGCCGCAGGACCCCGGCTACTGATGTAGATCGGGTCGTTGGTTGGGGCCACCAGCGATAGGCCGTCCGCTCCTCCTCTGAGATAGACGACAATCAGAGTCTTCGGATTCGATCCGGCTGTAGATTTTAGAGGTGCCATAGTTGTCTCCTAGAAGTATTGAAAGCTGGGGAGCATGGATGCGAACGCACACGATTCACGCACAATCTGCGTCGTTGAAAGGAGGCCGGGGTTGAGGTTGCTAACAAAGTCATCAAGCTCATCCTTGTCCGATCCCCCGAAGACACAAGCGCCGACCAGCATCTCCTCGATGTTGTCTGAAAGGGTGCTGAGGTTCACCGAGGCTAGATCGGTGTACTGAAGCATGTCGAACAGAACGTCGTCGGTAAGGACGATTCCGGGGATACCCGGCTCCTCAATTCCCATGTTGTCAACTCTCAGGAAGAAGCGCGCAGCGAAGCTCCAACGCGTAATCAAATTTGTCCAAGCGCCGGGTTCGTCGGGATAACCATTGGGGTGGTGCCAATCGTTTGGACCTTGCCCCATAGCAGTCAGCTCTTGTTCGATGTTGGGTTCTGTCGGTAGCAACGTAGCTTCCGTTGCCAGGAAGAGTGAACAAATAAATTCAACAGGCGTCTTCAGCTTGAGGTGTTCTGTCGTGTTGTGAATTGTGAGATTGTCATCGCTCAGTACGTTGCGAACAATGTCCGTAATGTTGCCGTTCTTCTGGCGGTACTTGTTACGGGCGTCGCGGATCGAGTCCGTGTCGGGGTTGTAGCTAAGGAAGAACTTGCAGAGGCCTTCGGCCACCGAGAAGGCCGTCCAATCGCCGGGGGTGTTGCTAGGAGCTCCGGGGTCGACTAAGTAGTCGAGCAGGTCATCGCCCGCGTCCTGGCCACTGAAGGTCTGTTGCCCCGGTTGGCCAACATGGGGATGGGGCGGCTTCCCAAAGGATTGACCATTGAAGAATTGCTCACCGAAGATGTGGCGGCTTGGATCGAAGTAAAACTCGCCCGATATGATTGGGTCGGTGCTACTGCTCTTGTCCTCGTCGTAGAGCCCGAAATTGCGATAGCGCCAGCCTGTTAGTATGGCTGCCACGGCTTCCACATCATCTTGCGTGTAGTGTGGAGTCGAATTAATGTCTCCGACGTCGTAGGGGCGGATAGTGTGCAGTTCGAGCAGCTCTCGCGCGTAGTTCTCGTTGATCTTGGGATTGTCGTTCGCATCGAGCATGCCGTTTCTCTCGTTGTCCAAGTATTGGAGCATCGCGGCGCTTTTTGCACTGGCTTTCAGCATGTCCGGGAACGACCCCAAGGCGTTCTTACGGATTACCTCGCGATCGTCTTCAATCAACAAACCGCCCGCCTTGAATTTCCAAATGTTGAAGTGCTGCCTGAAGAAATCGGCTACACGATCCTCGAGATGACTCTTTCCAACGATGGCGCGCGCAACAAAGTTGATGTTGAGATACGTGCGCGCGTTGGCGTTGCCCGTTGAATTAAATGTCCAGTAGAGAGTCGCGTTGGGGTCAGCTATCGATCCCGTAGAGGGCTCTATCCATTGCGATGCCTTGGACGCTAGGGGGTCCGCGAAGTTCAAAAGGAAGGTGTCGAGAACGGTGTCGACTTCATTCGGAAGGTCGTCCAGCATCTCTTTACGATACTTCCACAACGGAGTACCTTGGAGCAGATCCATGGCCTTGCGGTTGTAGCCGCGGGTGGCGCGCTGCATCAGGAAGTTCAAGTTCGTGCGCGTACCCAGGGTTACCGGTCGCGCAAAGGCTTTGCTCGCGAGTTGGGTGGAGAGGGCAAATGTAGCAGCTACACCACCCGAGGCTCGGAGGAAAGAACGGCGATTTATCGCGCCCCCTTGCGAGTCGGGGTCTTTTTTGGGGAGCCCCTTGGCATCGGAGTTCATCTTCATTTGAAAGCTCTCAAATAGTGTTGGCCTCGCCGGTAACCCTGCTCCACAGAATGGTGGCCTGTGGATTGACGATAGGGACCAGCGGCCGTCTCCCGCGAAAGTGTGGGCGAGTTCGTCTGGTACACACCTCATGTCTTGGATCGCTCGCACGGTTGTGGGTTTCGTTGAAATGCGAATCCTTCACGCGTGGCTTTACTTTCCTGAATAGCTTTTCTCTCGGCCGATGTTTTGAGCCTGAACTCAAGAGTCCACCCGAAATGCAGACGTGCTCTCGAGTTATCAATTGGGTCGAGTACGACCAGTGTTGGGTACAAGGCGGCAACATCACGCTTTGGGTTTCGCCGCAAGCCACAGAGCCTTTAGCGGCGAAGCCTCGGCGTAGACGAAGCGCCCTCGAAAGTACAAGGGCCTAGCCATCGATACGGCGCTGACTCTGCGAGCAGTCGTGCGGTTGCCACCTCGCCAGACGAAAGGGCTCCTTTGATAGCTGCCCGCGCTGATGCACCGACCACTCGAAGCGGCGAATCACACGACCTCGTCAGGGCGGAGGTTGAAGTTGCGCGTAAAGCTCGAATCCATTCAACCCAGGCGCTCGATGTACTTGATCATCGACAGCTTAGAACTTTCCTTTGTGGGAGAAGGGAAATTGGGCGCAGCTAAGCACGGCAGTCGTGGAAAGCGCAGTTGGCGCAAGTTTCATCTGGGCGCCGGCCCTGATGGGCAAATCGTTGCGCAGGTCCCAACCGATGCCGGGCGACTTATTTCTCCATGCTCGCTAGATCACCATCGGTGAACCTGAGCAGTTCGATTCCCGTCAGCGTGTCAATCCCGTCGCGATCAGGGACTGTGTCCGTGACCCTTACCGAGCCGTTCGTCGTCTCAATTTGATACTCGGCCCGAGTTCCCGCAAAGACAGCGACATCCTCGCCGGCTTGGCCGATAAGGACGTCATCGCCGCCATGCCCTGCGAGCACGTTCGCTGTCCCGTTTCCAACCAGGGTGTTGGAAGCCCGTTTCCGTATCCAAGCTCATGTACAAAGGCGTGAGGCGACCCAACCCGCACCGCGATATAAAGCATCACCGATGCAGCCACCAAGACCTCCGGCTTGGTTCAATTCCTTATCTTCACCCGGATACTCCGCTAAGTCCGTGAAGCGCTCATCGGGGGTGATTAGCAGGATCCGGAAACCGCTTTCGCGGTGAAGAGCCCGCATGTCATAGGGCTCCGCACGACTAGTCATCTCCTCGTAAACGAGTGCAGCACTGCTCAGGTACTCCTCGTCGACGGCTGCCGTCGCCAGAATGGGTACACCGCTAACTACGCTTCGCGTGGCGTAGGCAAGAGTTCCATCCTAAGACGCTGCCGTAGAGGCGAAGGCGATTGAGAGAAGGGACCCGAACAGGAAGAACCGAGGAATAGAACGGCGGCTGTGATTGTTCATGAGCGCATGT
>JBLIOI010000137.1:0-12007 GCA_047639675.1 Planctomycetota bacterium
AAGATACCGCACCGCGATCGAAGATCAGCGGTAACAAGGAAGGCCGAATGAACCCTCAAGCGTGAGGAAGATGGGGTCGCATCCCGAAGTGAGCGACCCCATCTCCCTCACACCCAAGGGCTGCCCATGGGTTGGCCAGAACAGGAACGCACTTCGAATGTTCCACGAGATCTGCGCATGAGCGGGCATCGCCGTGCGAGGCGAAGACAGCACCAAGCTCGGCATCCACGCGCTCAGGGTCACGTTCTGCACGAGGCTCGTTCTTGCAGGCGTGCCCATCCAGGTGCCCAGAGTTTGATGGGACACCAGTCGGTCGAAATGACGGCGAACATCTACACCCGCGTGACGATCCAGAACTTGCGCGATGCGCTGCGCGTTGTGCCGCCCCTCGAAGGCGCTGGGAAGGACGACAAAGAGGGTCTCACGCAAAGAGCATGCCGCAGCAACTCGTGAGCAATTCGTGAATGCTCATCCAGGGCAACGGATGCCCATTGCACCGCGCAGCCGTAACCTGCTGCTAGACAAGCAGGTGGACCCTCGCATCAACGGCGTCAGCCGTTGAGCCCTATATATTCAATTACATCTCGCGGTAATCCGCGCGTATGAAAAATGGTCGGGGCGAGAGGATTCGAACCTCCGACCTCTGCAACCCCATTGCAGCGCGCTAGCCAGGCTGCGCCACGCCCCGACCCAGGGGACGAAGGTTATAGGGGTTGGGATTGGGCGCGTCAATGTCTGACGTAGGTGGAACTTGTGGTTCGTGCGTGTTCCGGCGAGAATCTTTGCATGGCTAGGCCGGGAAGACGATTTGAAGGGATCAGGCGGGTGGTGCGTAGGCGCCACCGGACCTGGATGACATCCATGACCTTGGCGACGGTCGGCTGGGCCGTGATTTGGGTCAGCTTGTGCCTGGCTCGCTGGGCGCCTGGGTGGGCACCGGCTCCGGGACTGAGCTTTGGGGTGGCCTCGGTGGTGGCTCTATTTGGGCTTGGATTCGGGATTTTCACCCTGCGGGCCAAGGCGGCCTGGATCCTAATCACGGTGGCGCCGATCTTTGCCAACGTGAGTTTGCTCAGCCTTGAGTATGTCGTGCCGGATCTCTTGGAGCCGACAGAAGAAGCGACCTACTGAGGAATCGGCGTGCTCAGGTAGAGCATGGCAGCGCCAGTGGCTGCGGTGCCGAGGGTGAAGAGGATCACGGTGAAAGCGACCTTGCCATGTAATTTACGGCCAGCTGGATTTTTCATGGTGCGCAGGCCGGTGATGACGGGCAGGAGATAAGCGGCGGTATTGACGCGCGCCATAAGCATGTGCACGGGCGTGATCCAACCGGCGGACTCCAGGTCGTAATGCTCGCCGAGCTTGATCGCGTAGTAGATCGAGGTCACGAGCAAAGCTACCGATCCGGCCACCCACATGAGGTGCGGGCGGCGGCGGGCTTTCAGACCGGTGAGCACCGCGCCGCCGAGACAGACGAGGGTCAGCACCAAAGCCCCAAAGAAGCCTACGAGGGGCGGGATCACTTTTTCACCTTAGAAACGCCGTCCATCTCCCCCACCAGGTCGCGGCGCATCAGGTCGAGCACGGCTTCGCGGGGATCTTTTTTCTCAAAGAGAATGGAGTGCACTTGCTCTGCAATCGGGAGCTCCAGGCCGCGCAGGTCGGACTCGGGACCGTAGAGCGCTTTGGTCGTCCATACGCCTTCAGCCACCATGCTCATGCGTTCAAGGATTTGCTCAAGCGTTTCGCCCTTGCCAATCGCTTCGCCGACAGCGCGGTTGCGCGAGTGCTGGGAACAACAGGTGGTAACAAGATCGCCGAAGCCGGCTAAGCCGAAGAAGGTGCTCGACTTGCCGCCGCGCTGTACTCCAAAGCGGGCCATTTCAACCATGCCGCGAGTGAGTAGCGCGGACTTGGCGTTGTCGCCAAGTTCTAAGCCGTCAGAGATTCCAGCGGCCAAAGCGATGACGTTTTTGAGCGCGCCGGCTAACTCCGCACCGATCGGATCGGCTGATGTGTAGATTCGAAAGGATTCGGAGCTGAAGGCTCTTTGGCCTAGTTCCGCGAGGCTTTGGTCCTCGCTGGCAATGACGACCGAAGCGGGCAAACCGCGTGCGACTTCCTCCGCATGGCTCGGGCCCGTAAGCACTCCGATCGGACGATTGCCGAGCACATCCTTCAAGATCGTCGTGGGCGACGAGAAGGTTTCGATCTCTAGGCCTTTGGTTGCAGAAATCACCGGCGTATTGCCATGCAAAGCATCCTCGAAGCGCACGGCGACGCTACGCAAATATTGCGTCGGCACAACGCTAATGACGAGGTCCACGTCCTTGGAAGCCGAGTGCGGATCGGCTGAGAAGTTCATCTCTGCGGGCAACTCGACGCCCGGTAGAAACTGTGCGTTCTCACGATCAGTGCACATCTTGTCTGACTGCTCAGCAAACGCACTCCAAAGAGTCGTGTCCACTCCGTTGCGACAGAGAGTGAGCGCCAGGGTCGTGCCCCAACTTCCGTCGCCCAAAACCAGGACTTTGCCTACGTTATTGTTCGTCATCTTTTATTCCTTGTTCGCCGGAGTTGTTCGTCCGCGGATTTTACTCCACAGCTGTGTCCGACTCTCTTCGCCCGCGATTAGGCGCCGCATGTTCGACCGGTGACGCACGAGGATCAAGAGAGTAAGAAGCGCGGTTCCAAAAATCACTACTGGCGGCTGACCTCGAGACCAAGCCGCGAGTGGAAAAGCAAGCCCCATGGCGATTGAGGACAGGCTGACGTAACCCATCAAGGCCATCGTCAAGATCCAAACGAGGCCAGAAATCGCGACCACCAAGGGATCGAAAGCCAGAATCGCACCGATACCCGTAGCGACCGCCTTGCCGCCTTTGAATTTCAGGTAGACCGGCCAAACATGACCGCAAACTGCCGCGGCGCCGCAGGCGACTTGCCAGGACGGATCGCTGCCCGCCATGAACGCGACCGGTGCGTAGCCTTTGAAAGTGTCGAGAAAGAAAGCCAGGAGGCCCAAGGGTTTGCCGAGCACGCGCATCGCATTGGTCGCGCCGATGTTGCCGCTGCCCACCGTGCGCAGGTCCACGCCCTTGATCAAACGACACAGCATGAACCCGAACGGAACGCCGCCCAAAAGGTAGGCAGCGAGCACTCGCCAGGCGAGACCGTCGGAAAAGCTGGTGGCTAGGAACTCCATGAGAGGGCGAGGCTACCCTTTCCACCCGCCGGGGCCGTAGACTTTCCGGACCTTGAAGACCATTGGAGTGGACACCGGCGGCACATTCACAGACCTCGTCTCAATCGAGGGCGATGAAGTGCGCGCAGAAAAACTGCCCTCGACCCCCGGAGATCCCTCCAGCGCGGTTCTCGAAGGCATTGAGCTCTTGGGCGGAGCCGGTAAGCGCGGCGAAGTTGTTCACGGCACGACTGTCGGACTCAACGCCCTTTTGACGGGCAACTACGCACCGGCGGCCCTGGTGGTCAACGCAGGTTTTCTCGACCTGATCGAGATCGGAAGGCAAGCGCGTCCGGAGCTGTATGCCTTGCATCCGGTCAAGAGTGATTCATTGGTTCCGCGCGAGCTGCGCTTCGAGATTGAGCAGCGCGCTTGGCCGGCGGAAGACGGCGGATTGGAATCTGTGCGCGAGCCAACAAAGAAAGAACTCGCGAGTTTGGTGAAGCAGATTCGCAACTCGAAGGCAGAGAGCATTGCCGTCTGTTTACTGCACTCGTACGCCGATCCGGAGATGGAGAAGCGCGTGGCCCGCGCTCTCGAACCGCTTGGTTTGCCGATCACTTGTTCCGCAGAGATCCTGCGCGAGTACCGCGAGTTCGAACGCTTTTCCACCGCTTGCGCCAACGCGGTTTTGGCGCCTGTCATCGCTGGATATGTGGAGCGCTTGTCGAAGTCCTTGAAGGAAGTGCGCCTGTCCTTACTGCAATCCTCCGGCGGCACCTTGCCTGCTGCGCGCGCTGCGCTAGAGCCCGCTCGCGTTTTGCTATCCGGCCCAGCTGGCGGCGTGGCCGGCGCGGCGCGTGCTGCGCGCGACTCGGACCTCGATCGCATCGTGACCCTCGACATGGGCGGAACGAGCACAGACGTCGCCTTCCACAACGCGCACTCGCGCTTGGAAGACAGCGCCAGCACTGCTGAAGTCGGCGGCATCCCGGTCGGCTTGCCGGCCTTTGACATTCACACCATCGGTTGCGGCGGGGGATCGATTGTTCATCTCGACGCGGGCGGCATCTTGCACGTTGGACCGCAGAGCGCTGGCGCTGATCCCGGCCCCATCTGCCACGGGCACGGCGATCGATTGACCGTCACGGATGCTCACGTTTTCCTCGGACACATTGCGGCCGGCAACTTCCTCGGCGGACGCATGCAGCTCGACACGGATGCTGTTGCACGCGCTTTTGAAGCCCTCGCCAAACGCCTCTCCAGCACCCCCACCAAGGCTGCCCACGCGGTTTTAGAAGTCGCGCGCGCCGCTATGCGTCGCGCCGTAGGTGTGATGACCATGCAACGCGGCGCAGATCCCAAGAACCTGCCCGTAGTCGCTTTCGGCGGAGCGGGAGGCTTACAAGGCGCCGCGCTCGCCGCCGGCCTCGGAATGCCCGGCGCCTTGATTCCGGCGATGCCTGGCTGCCTTTCCGCTTATGGCATGGCGACAGCTGATGCGATCTCCGATCATTCGCGCACCCTGCTTGCGCCGCTTTCGGCGTGGAAAGTTCGCGAGCGCAAGCGCATCGCCAAAGAATTGGCGGAACTAGGTCGCGGAGAACTACTCGCCGCTGGCCACAAAAGAAAGTTGATCGAGTTCGAGTACGGCTTAGACCTGCGCTACCAAGGCCAGTCTTTTGAGATTGTAGTGCCCGAGTCCTTTGATGAAAAAGTCGCCGAAGCCTTCGCAAGTCGCCACTCGGAGCTCTACGGCTGGCAACTCGATGCTGGCGAAATCGAATTGGTCAACATCCGCGCACGCGCCGCAGTCCATCGCAATTTCGATGCTCTGCCTAAACCGCGCAAGCGCAAACTCTCAAAGGACGCCTTCGGCGGAGAACGCAGGGTCGACTGGAAGGGCGCGCAAATAACTCCGATCCTCCTGCGCGAAAAGCTCTCACCCGGCGTGCAGTTCGAAGGCCCAGCGCTTGTCGAAGAGTTCTCCGGTACGACGTTGGTCCCTCCTCGTTGGAAGGCCCAAGTCATGTGCGGGGGACACCTTTGGTTGAAGAATCCGGGCTAAGCGAGAATCCTGCCGGACTACTCAGAGCGTTACTTCTTCAGCTCTTCAAAGCTCGCTTGAGCGCGTTCGAAGTCGGCCTTCAGCCCTTCGAAGAGCGTCGGATCAGTCCAGAAGATAAGTTGGTAGTACGAGTTCTTGCCCTCAACGGCCACGTGGACAAAGACTGCCGGGGTTCCGGCCAAGTCAAGGGTGTACTGACATCGAATCGCTTGAAGAGAGCCGCACAGAGTTTGCTGCGGCTCGGACTTCTCCAAGGAGCCTTCCTCGAGCCCGCTCCTGGTGTCGGCTGAGAACGACTCAAGACTATAGCCTGGGTCGAAATCACTCTTTGCTTCGCTCATCACAATGAGACTGGAGCCGCCCTTGGAATGTGCCGCCTGCAACACGGCCTCAGCGTTCAGACCATCGCGAATATTCCATGTGGCCGGAACCTCAAGTTGGATTCCTTCGGATTCTGATTTCAAGACGTCAACGTGTCTCTTGAAGCTCTGGCTCATTGCCTTGAACTTGTTCATCAATGCCCCACGTTTCTCGATGGGACCCGCGCCAACGATGGAATAGGGAAGGACCCCTTCGAAGAGGACCACTCGATACACGATGTGTTCCTGTCCGCTCTTGGTGTGATGTGCTTGCACCTTGCAGACAAAGCCCGGAAGACCATCAATGGTGGTCGGACGTAATGATCCTGGACGGACCGACTTGTATCCACGCAAGCTCTTCATCTGGCCCTCAACGAAGCTCTCGCGGTCGACGGAGCAAAGCACAGACATCGGGCCGCAGCGGAACACAGATTCCGAATCCTCCCGGTTCCCATCCGAAGAGTAGATTGCCTGATATAGATTCGTTCCGGCGAACTTGAGATCCGCCGTGTCTGACAACTCAAAGGGCAGTTCTTCGAGAGTCGGGCCAGGTAGATCCTTGGTCCAAATCGCGGATAGGGTGGCTAGCCGGATCAACTCTTGGTCTTCTTCGGTACGGCCGACCAGGCAGGTACCCGTGACAATGGCCGTCTCGTGTTCGTCTCCGAAGATCCACATCCACTGCCGCAGCTCTTGCCCTTTCTCCGCGCCGGGCCTTTCGACCTGCAACAATTCACCCTTCACCTCGCCCTGGGTGAGAGTTTCGCGGCTGACTAACTTAAGACTCCCTCGCTCAAGGAATTTTGGGTCTGTCAGGCCTGCCACGATGCGCTCACATGAATCGGACATGGTCCGAACGTTGACCGCCGAACCTGTTCGAGGATCGAAGAACCCAGGTGTCTTAGCACTCGCGGAGAAGCCATCGGGGATCCGGATACTGACGCCGGTGGTTGGGACATTTTCATACTCCGCCTCCTCGAAAGATTCAGCCTTCGAATCCTCTGAGTGAGCCTTCGCGAGACTGCAGTGATTGGACGAGATGGGCCCAGCGCTAAACGCCGGAGCAATGACTGCGAGAAGGATCAAGATCATAGGGATAACCGCTGTGCATGTGAGTCTTGCGAACGAGCTGAAAATCCAATTGAAGGCGAGACGATCCCACCGTCGCTAGAACGCCCTGCGAATCTAAAACAGGTTAGAACACGCTCAGCTCCGACAAGCAAGCCAGAGCTACGCCGACGGGCGCGGAACTAGCCCTATGATCAACGTGCACCTACTGCTCCCAGGTCGACTCCCAAGCATTCGTTAGGTTGAATCCCGATCCGGTGCACGTGTTGGCTGAGTCTCGGTACCAGAACTGGTAGTGGATCGCCTCTCCCGCGGCACCTGCCGAATCGGCGAAGGGGTTTCCTTTGAAGTCCATGAACTCGGCCAGCCCGCCTTGAACTGAGACGATCTGCGAACGGAGCGTGGCTCCGGAGACGCACAACAATCCGTCTCCGACCTGATTACCTAGACCGCCGTTGGCGGTCGTTGTCCCGCGTAGTAGCAGGCCAACCGAACTCGAAGGGAGTCCGGAGACTTGGAAGCCGAGGCTGTCGTAGGTGAGCGAGGCGTGGCCATCACCTGCGAGCACTGCGCCCGCGCCTGTGCTGTTTCCGCAGCCTTCTCCGGCAGCACCGGTTGCGCTGCAAGGGCATGCGCTTCCAGTCGCGTCGCCAAAGCAGAGGGCCTGTCCGGGGGCGTCCGGGCGAATCGCGAAGCCGCCATTTCCCTCACCGTACAAGGAGGTATAGCCAACACCGTACGGCGCTGGCTCCGCACTGCTTCCCTGCCCCCAACGTACAAGCGAGCCGTCACTCTTCATCGCAGAGCCCCCGGCCCAGCGGACAGAGAAATCAACGAAGTCGTTTCCCGTAGGCAAGTCAGAGACTTGGCTCCACTCATCCCAACCCCACGCGACCAGACTTCCATCGGTTCGTAGGGCCACGGAAAACGAACGACCCGCACCGATTTGAACAAAGTCGTTGCCGCTTGGGGTGTCGGAGACCTGGCCCGTGTGCCCCGTGTTTCCAAGCTCGACGTCGCTGCCCCATGAGTGCAAGGAACCATCTGAGTGCAGTGCGATCAGATGAATACTCCCATACTCGATTTGCACGAAGCCGGTTCCCGTGGGGATGTTGTCGAGCTGGCCGGAATCGACCAGGGGATCGATGACGCCCCAACCCTCCAAGGAGCCATCTGCACGGATGGCGACGGCCGAGCTCCCGCTCAATGCCAAGGCCAAGAAGCCTGGGCCCGAGGGCGCCGTCGAAATCACACCCCCATTGTCCGTACCCCAGAGCCGCAGGCTACCGTCACTTTCCAACGCCGCGGCGACTGAACTCGTTGCGAAGAGTTCCGTGAATCCGGCACCTTGCGGGAGGGAAGACAGCACGCCAAACGGGTCGTCGAACCAACCCTCGATGGAACCGCCTGTGTGCAAGGCGAGTCCTGTGTAACCCGTGTGGACGATCTGCACATAGTCCGAACCGGGGGGTAAGTTCGCGGAGTCGAAGAACTCCTGCAAAGCCCCGGGGCCGCCCCACGACTCAAGGTGCCCTTGAGCGTTCACGGTCGTGGTGAAGAGGAGTGCGGCGAACAGGCCTCCCGAAAGGTTGGCAAAACTGAAGTTCGAACGAGCCATGTGATTACTCCTCTTGCGAATGCGAATTGTTCTGGGGCTTAGCTGGCGAGCGCTCCCCCACGATTCCGATCCATCTGACCCTAGCTTCTTTTTGGGATTTGGGTGGTTGGAGAACCAATCCTGAGCAAACCCATCACGGGGTGAGCTCGTGCAGTCCGTTCGAAATCAACCAGAAAGCCAGCCCTCACGGACTTCCAGCTAGCGCAATCGAAAGGTGAAGGGCTTGCGCAGGTGTCGGACTACCGGTTCGCCATTTTTGCGCGGCTGGAAAACCCAGCGGCGGAAGGCTTTGCAGGCGGACTCGTCGAGCGACTTGTGTCCACTTGACTTCTCAACGACGAGGTCCGTCACATTGCCCGCTGCATCCACTTGGATGACCAAGACGACAGTACCCTCCCAACTCATGCGACGCGCTTGTCGCGGATATTTGGGCAGGGGGGCTTCGAGCACGTCGGGCAACTCATCGCCTTCTAGAACTTGCGGTGCGTCTGGCTCGTCCTCTGGCTCTTTAGGAACAGTGGGTTCTTCTGCTACGCGCTCTTCTGTTGCAAGCTCTTCGGGCGCCGGTTCGAAACGCGGTTCCCAGGAACCCACTCGATTCACAGTGTCCTTCGGCGGATTCCAATCGAGGGGCGCGGGCGGCGGCGGGTCTGCGGGTTGCAGAAGCTCGGGTACAAAGGGCTGTTCGATGAGTTCGGGCTCCTCGTGAACATCAAATTCCTCAAGCGCGACCTCAGGCTCTGCGGCCTCTGGCACGAACTCTGCTCTCGACGCTTCGAACATAGCCAGGTTCACGCTGGAGCGTTCCTCCGCGCCGGAGGGCAAAAGGTCCGCGTACTCCGCGATCGCAAGTAATCCTGTGCCAACCGCGGCATGCGCCAAGAGTGAAAGCACAACGCCACGGCTGAGAAGCCGGCCGCGCGGGGCGCGGCCCTTGGCGGGCTTGAGATTCTTAGCTTGAAGGTCGACCATTTGGAGTTGCGTCGGTGCTGACGCTCCTCCTATTAGAACTCAAGATGGACAGAGAACACGACCCGAGTGCCCGCCGCATCCACTCCGGAGCCGTGAACTCGGTAGGACTCGTCCGTGAGGTTCTCAAGGCCAATTCGCCAGGTTGCGTCTCGGTTAAAATCACCCCAGACGGCCAAGTTGTAGGTCAACCAGCCGGATGTGCCTTGCGGGTCGATCCGCGGATCGCTCTTGTCCTGAGGATTCAGACGATCCTGACTGGTAGCCCAGTTGATGAAAATCCGTCCGTTGGGGATATAGAACCATTCTCGTTCTTCCGGCTCATAGGAAAGGCCCAGCTGGCCGTGCAGCGGAGGGATGCGACGGGCGGGCACGCGGCCAGTGGACGGATCATCTTGGGTTCCGTGCACGTAGGCTAGCGTCCCGTCCAAACTGTAGGCGGAATCCTCACCACCAACGCGATGCCAGGACGAGAGTTCACTGCCGAAGAGGAGAAGTTCGCCGCTATTCTCCCGGCGATAGATTTCGTCGCCAGTTTGTCCGGGATCACCCTCGCTGAGCAGCACGCGACCGATGTAGTCATCGATCTGTGTGCCGAAAACGGAGAACGCGCCGCGCCAGACCTTCTTAGTGAGCTCCAAGCCAGCCTCTAAGGTCAAGCTCGATTCCGGATCCAAGTTCGGGTTGGCGAGTTCGGTTCCGCTAGCGAAGGTTCCGTCGTTGGCCAAGTCATCGAGGTTCGGGGCGCGAAATCCTTGGGCCAAGCCCATGGTCAAGATTACGTCATCCCCCACGTCGCGCGCGGCTTCGAGACTCGCAGTCACGGCACTGAAATTTCCCGAGGAACTCACGTAGCTACCGGTGTCTCCGAAGGAATAGTCAAACAGGGAGAAGCGTGCGCCAACCGTGAAGTACCAAGGATCGAAACTAAAAATCTCGTCCTGCAAGAATGCCCCGAATCGTGCGTATTCCGAGTCGGGCGCGAAGGCGCCGGGAACCGTTGTGGTCGCGGTTGGCGTCGTCACCTTCCGTAGGGAATCGACATCGTCGTGGGACACATCAAGGCCCCAAGTCAGCAGGTGTTCTTCCCCAATCGCCTTCTGCCAATCCGCACCAAATCCAATCGTCGTTACAGCATCGCGCTCGTAGGTCGAGTCCATAGACCCGGTCTTCATCTTGTCGCGCTGTTCTTCGTAGGTGCCCAGGTTGAACCGCAACTGCAAGCGGTCAGCAATTGGTCCGGGCACTTCATTCGTGTACGAAAGCAACCATCCGCGCCGGTCTTGCAAGGAATAGCGGTAGTCCGAATGCGAGGGCTCCGTTTGTCCAAAGCCCGTGTTCAACTTGTCCGTACGCGGCACGTTGAAGTCGCGATTGACTCGCGCGGTGAAGCGCAAGGTTCGACGCTTTCCAAGCGCATACTCGAAGGAACCGAATAAGCCATGCCCGTTGTACCCAGTGTTCCGAACAGTTTCGTTGTCGCCGGCTTTGAAGTCCTCGAAGTCATAGCCGCTCGCTACCCCCAACCCACCGAATTCGTCCTCGGCCCAGGACATCTCCATCGAAACCCGCGTGCCTTCAAAGGCTGAGTTGTACAAGCCGTCCGCCGATCCTTGGTAGGGCCGCAGGTACTCCTCTGAGTCTTGTGTCTCGGGGCGTCGGCGTTTGGTCCAGATGGATATGACGCCGCCGATTGCGTCAGAGCCATAGAGCACCGAGCCAGAACCGCGCAGGATCTCCACGCGATCGACGATTGCCGGATCGATGGTGTTCAGGCTTTGGTTCGGGCCAAGTCGCGTGGTCGAGTCGTTGATGCGCACCCCGTCGACCATGATCAGAATGTGGCTTCCGAGCAGCCCACGGATCACCGGGGCGCCTCCGCCGAAGTTCGTCTCTTGTACCCAAACGCCGGCGGCTTCGCTGAGGGCTCGGGGTAGGGAGCGTTCACCGGTGGCGCGCAACTCATCACCGGTAACGACGACCGACTTGGCCGTGGTACTGGTCACGGTCCGCGCCGCGCGTGGCGCCGTGATCACCGTTTCTTCGA
The DNA here is from genome assembly GCA_047639675.1 of Planctomycetota bacterium. Lineage (GTDB taxonomy): Bacteria > Planctomycetota > UBA1135 > UBA1135 > JABACD01. The sequence continues at coordinate 11,314 of JBLIOI010000137.1, forward strand.
ATTCGAAGTCTTGGGGCAGAAGTAAAAGCAGGAGGGGCAGCATAAGTTCGCGTAACGGGGGCCGGGGCGCGCCGCATACTGTACTCCCTGATTAAACGCAGGCAAAAAAACACCCGCCCGAAGTCGTGAGACTCGCAGACGGGTGTTGATTGGAGCGGCTGAACGGATTTGAACCGTCGACATCAACCTTGGCAAGGTTGCGCTCTACCACTGAGCTACAGCCGCGTTTGAGGCAGAAGGATAGCCCGGGATTTCGGAAAGGCAAGCCTGCGCCCCATCTCTTATTCGGTTGTTTGTGACTTCTTGCGAATGCAGTCCGCCACCCACTCCCCCGCAGCCCGCGCAGCGGGTTCCAGGGCCTCCCCGGCTGCCAAGCGTCCCCCTAAGAAGCTGGCGTAGCGGCACCCGCTACCGCGAATTCCTCGCCCGGCGATTCGGCGGCGCTCTATCCAGGAGGCTTCGCCGGAAGCAACCACAAGCAGGTCGAGCACCGGATTTTCATGGCCATGACCACCCTTGACCAGCACAGCTTCGGCTCCCGCCTCGATCAGTTTGTTGGCAGCGGTCACCCGCAATCCAGGCTCGAGAGCCAATTCGGAAGGATCACAAGCCACCAACTCCGCCAGTTCCGGCAGATTGGGCGTCCAGATTCCTCCCAGGGGCAGCAATTTCTCGCGATAAGCCTCGAGAGCTG
>JBLIOI010000138.1:0-11987 GCA_047639675.1 Planctomycetota bacterium
TTTCGAGGTCCCTTAGGAAAGGTGCGCACGGGTAAACAGGTAGGCGACACTTCAACTCAAGCAGAGCTTAAAAAGCTTGGGTACACGGGCTACTCCGACATCACCGAGGATTGAGCGTTCGGGTCCATCTGAACTCTAGCTCCGATCGAGAGAACCGAAGGACCCGGAGATTCTGAGTAGCAAGTCAGCCTGTCCTGTCCGGAGACCAAGACACTGAGTAGCTATTGGAAGCTACTCCTCGCCGCTCTCGCAAACATCACGAAGAGCCTCGAGATCACCAAGCATGCACTTCGTCATCATACCTTTCATGAGCAGGGTAAAGATCGGAGTCATGATCTTTGCTCCAAGGGTCAGGGGCGTACCGGTAAAGGCCCAGGTCACCTTCGTACCGTCTCCCTCGGGCGTGAACGAGAAGAGTGTCGAATAGCGAGACCCGTGGGACTCAGCATCTACCCTGTAGCTTGACGGTGGGTTGAAATCGCTAACCCACATCTCTTCAATCGCCTCTTTCTTGAACATGAGACGGGTCTCGCGCCAACGAGTTCCATTGCCGAAAGGTCCCTCGCTTAGGATTTCAAGTGCAGTGATGGCGGGGATGCGATCAACGGCCTTTCCAATGTCCGTGTAGACCGCGAACACTTGTTCGATTGGAGCCGAAACTTGAGTACTAACAGTGATGGTTCCCATGGTGCTTGATTGGAGGCTAGGTTCTTTCGCAGATGCGATACGGATTGGCTACGCGTTCCCCAACCCTTCTGATAGCGACTCGTAGAGAGGCGCACAAGGACAAAGCAGGCAGGGCTGCCAAGTCTGTTTCCAGCTTCGCAGCCCGTAGCCAGTGGCTATTCACTCTTTTGTGGCGTCCCTGTCCTTCTCAAAGCCTTGAAGATTCACTGGATCGAGCGATCCGGCCGCTTTCAAGACATTCTTTAGAGGCTCAGGCTACCCCACGCGAGTAAAGGCATTTCCAGTACGTTTAGGTCGGGTCTACAGCATGGCCGAATCATCACGCTCGACTCCTTCGCACACGATCTCGAATTCTTCAAAAGCCGCTTCGATCGCGACGATGTCCAATTCAGCGCTACCGCTCTTCATGTGCACAATCGTTTCAGTTCCGCAAAAGACATCCTGAACACCATCCATCTCACTCATCAAGGCCGCACGGACCTTTTGGGCAGTGCCCGCTCATGTGAACTTCGGCGTCTTGGCAACGTAGGCTGACGCGGCGCGCTCGATTTTGTGCTTCTCGAAGCTCTCAAAAACAAGCCCCTTGCCTTCAAGAGCTTCCTTCACTTCGGCTTCCGTGATCACGGCGCCGTCCTCTAGGACGAGCGTGGCACGGGTTCCACTCATCATCATTCGCTCAACGCCTTCAAGACTTTCCATGGCCGCACGGGCCATTTTTGATGCGCCTCAGGCCCCGCCTGAAGCCTCGACCACATGCACGGTCAAGCTGGAGCTGCTCATCGATGCTTGGCCGGTTCCATGCTGAATAGAAGAGCTGGCGCAGGACGCGAAGCTCAGGCTGGCAGCGAGGAGGATTGATCTGTGTACGTTCATTTCGGTGGTCTGTGGAATTTGGATCGTCGGACGCGGACATGACTGAAATCGCCTGTGGAATCCTGCGATCTTCAGTATTCCGAGTTCTTACGCATCCTCGCCGGTGTTGTTAGTTCCGATGGAGCACTAATCGGCTGAATGCGATTCCCCGATTCAAACTCGCTCGACATTTTGAAGGCGAGCCTGAGGAGACCATATTCGGGGAGACAATCCAGCCAGGATGACATCAAGGGTCTCCTCAAGACGGCTACCGTCAGATTCCAGAAACCAACTGCTGCAGATCCAATCTGAACGAATGTGAATCCAAACCAGCGAGTAGAATTCGTCCATGAAATTCATCATGAGGGAGAGACTCTGGTCGATGGGTGGGCGCTACGACATTCGTGAAGAGAGCGGAGAGGACGCGTATTATGTTAAGGGCAAGGTCTTCTCGATTGGAGACAAGCTCTCGTTCTGTGACTTGGATGAGCGAGAACTCGCGTACATCGAACAGAAAATATTCAACTGGGGGCCGACCTACGAAATCCACAGTGGCGGGCAACGACTCGCCGTAGTGAAGAAGAAACTCTTCACGATCTTCAAGTGCCGATTCGATGTCGATGTTCCCGGTCCCAACGACCTTGAAGCCGAGGGGGACTTCTTGCACCACGAGTATGCATTTACGCGCAACGGCCGTACGGTCGCGAGTGTCTCCAAGCGTTGGTTTTCCTGGACAGATACGTACGGCATCGACATCGGCGAGGAAGAAGACCCCGTACTGTTGTTGGCTTCAGCAGTTGTGATTGATTTGGCCTGTCACAGGAAGCACTGATTCGGAGGCCCTTTGGGCTCTCCATTGCACGTCCCACCCCCGAAAGGAGAACCGCGGGAAAGACGGCTCCACTCAAGGCAGTGAAGCATCCATCCGGTCCGTGGATGATTCCCTCATTCGATATCCATGTGGTAGACCATGACCTCAGTCTTGCGCGACATCCTATGACTGAGTCCGACTTTCCTGACCAAGTCCTTGTGTGGGGAAGCAACCGTGACTGCAACAACTAACTGCTTGGTTGGCGAGATCCCAATATTCAGGGTGTTAATCTTCGAGTCCAGCTCCAACACGACGAACAAGTCAAACTCCGACTGCCCTTCCCAGCGGCGATAGATTTCAACATAGCTGTCGCCTGAGTCCCAATCCCCCGCAACCGCGAGCCACTCTCCTTCGGGAGTCGTGGCTAGCAATCTCCCGAACCACTTCGAGTCGATCCGCCCTCCCAGGCGCGCGATAGATTGGCCGCTGGCACCCTCAACAATTTCAACAACCCCAAAGTCTTTGGGGAAATTCCCCATTGCGATGTCTGTCCAGCCATTCCCATTCAGATCGCAAACACTCGCTATGGGCGCGCCGAACATGTCGTCGCCGGATGCCGCACGTTTCCAAGCTCGCTCGTTGGTTAGCTGCTTGACTGCAATGACTGCTCCACCCCTCAGCCCGCCCATCGTGAAGGGCGGCGCCCCGATGACAAGATTGAATTCGCTGACCTCCGAACCCACGCGCTTTGACAAGCAAAGACCCCCACCAATCAAACAGTTGTTCTCCCTAGAGAACGGAACGACCGGCGTAATTGAAGCCTTCAAGACACCGAGTTCCCCAGCGAGGATGCCCTTTGGAAAAGCACGCAGTGCCACCTCTCCACCTAAGGGATACATCGGTGAACCAAGAGCCAAGACAGGCTGGCCGGAATCCGTAAAGAGCATAGCCGCCGAAACGCCGAAGTTGTACGGCTCAAGGTCGACTGTGGCCAGTACCTCCAAGCTCTTCGAAGAGACAACCCAACAGCTCCGGGGAGCGCACTTCGATGAATTCTTAGCACGCGGCAAGACAATGAAATCTCTCAGCCCATCAAGGTCGCAGTCGAGGGTTTCTCGCAGACGCAAACCGTCCGCAATTCCCTCCACCTGCAAGGAGGCTTGGCGACTCACTTGAGTTCCGCCCTCTGCATCGATCCCCACAAGGCTCAGCTCAATGGCGGACTGGTAACAGTCGTCTCCAAAGGAAACGATCATCGCAACCAGCACCTGCATACGATCGGCTTGGGGATCCGCCAAGACTAGCGCATCGCTTGCCAAGTCAGCTTCCCAGCGAGTCGCTAGCGACATTGTCCACTCCCCTTGCGGAGCGGACTCTTCGACTGGCTGTTGGATCCCAAGCGCAATGGAACCCAGGCCAATTCCGGTGAGCAGTATTCTGCCGAACAAGCGGAGCATGCACGCTAGGCTGTTCGCCTTCCGGAATGACTCTGATTTCACTTTGCAACGCATCGACTGACTCCCTCGACTAGGTGTGACTAGACCTCGACGCTAGCACACAGCCGTAACTGGGTTGCAGAGGATCGCTTCCTTTTCCTCTTAGAGTTCAATCGCCCCTTCTAATGATGTCTTCTGCATGGACAAGATGTGGCCTTCACTCCCCTGTCAAGCGATTCACCAACTGGTCCAAGTCGAAAATTGATGGCGCCATCGGGTCACTTGGATCCAGCGTGATGCTCTTGAAGCGCAAGTTTATTGCTGCTTGGCGCGCCAAGTACAAACGACCTCCGACACTTTCCATCAGCTTGCCGTGCAGTTCCTCACGCAGCGCAAGCGAACGGTCTAGACCCTCTTTGCCTTCGGCTAAAAGTTTGTCGTGCTCAGCTTGGGCCAGCCCCTGGCGCAGCTTCACATAGGCCGCACTTTCACTCGAGGCTTTGGAGATGGCCTCGTCATTGGCAAGGCTCAAGGCCGCCAATTGCGCATCGTAGCTGTCGCGCAAGCGGTTCTCCTCTTGACTGATTTCGCGCTCAATCGCGTCACGCTCGGCACGCGCGCTTGAGAGTTCATAGAGCTTCGCTTCGGTCTTGATCTCCTGGCTCTCGAGTTGCCGTTCTTGCATCTTCGCCTCATAGGCCGGGGGGAAGAAGGAACTACTGATCAGAACACTCTCCGCTTCTACGTGCAACGGATCCAAGAGCGGCCGCAAGCTGGATAAGGCGCTCGCACAAGCCTCAAGCCGGCGGTCCGTTGATGCAAAATCTGCTGAGGTTAGATTGGCAATTTCTGCTAGGAGGACCTTCTCAACGGCTGACTTGACCTGTGTCCTGTAGGTGCCATGCAGTCCAGTTGAGATGATTCGATGGCCTTCGCCGGGTTTGATTCGATAAGGCACGTTGACGGCAACGTTGGATGTATTCCCCTCGCTTGTGAGAACTTCCAGAGTCGGGTACTTGGCTCCGGATTCCGGCGTTCCAAAGGAGACGACCTCGGTCCCGGCGGGAAGCTCATGCCAAGCATTTAGACCTGACCAACCAAAATGCAAACCGCTCTTGTAGTCTTGCGGTTGGATGCCCGCAGCGCTTCCCCAGTTCACCTGCCGTACGGCGATGGTCCCCGGTGAGACTCGATGAAAGCCCAAGAAGAGCACGCCGAGTGCGACGAGGTAAACGAGGCATCCCACCGCAAGCGCACTCACCAGGGACTTGAGTCGACCCCAATAGCGCTCGTTCGCCCGCTGAAACCACCGTCGAATCCTTAGATCGTTCCAAAGAGCGATAAGGGAGATCTTTGTTCTCTTGCAAGCGGAAAAAACTAGGGCCGCGCAATACTTGAAGCATTGACGCAGTGCGGCGAACCCCGCTTTCAGATTCTCTTTGAAGTTCATGCTGACTTAGTTGTTGCTGGTTCCGTAGAGCGAGGCATGCATGGCTTCAGTTCCAAAACCTTGTTGCCGCGGCTTGATAACAATCTCGATGCCCTTCAGGCCGTCGACCAAGGCTTCGCGGACCGCGATCTTCCCTTTTGATTCAAGGGCCAGAGTGAGTGCTTCCAAGCTGGCAGCCTCGCGGCGGATCTCTTCCGACCGCGCTGACGCTTCAGCCAATTGAACATCCCGCTCGGTTTGACCTTCAACCAGGCGCTTTGCGTAGAACAAATCGACCTCGCGCCTCGCACGTTCCAAACCAAGGCCTTGCTTCGCCAACTTTCGCTGCTGACTATCTTTTGCCTTGTCGACCTCGGCTTCTTTCAAGCGCTGGACGATTTCCATGCGCTGTTCACGCTTGGAGGACGCTCGCGTCTTTTCGCGTTTCAAGCGCTCGCCTTCCTGTTCCGCTACTTTGCGTCGCTCAATGGTGTGCTCGTAATTTGAAGCAAATTGGGGCTTGGATGTCGTCACCTCCAAGATCACCAATCCGTGGGGGGCTAACGCGCTTTTGAGCCTACTTTTTGAAGCCTCAAGGGCTTGATGACGACTGTCTGGCTGGGCCGCCTGCTCTGGATCCAGGCGACCGAACTCATCGCGCAAGATCGACCGAGCGTAGGCGTCAACAAGCATCGTCTTGAAACCTTCAGCAGGCCCCGAGTCTTCAAGTACCGTTGCCAATTGCGCTGTGTCGACGGTGTAGAGGATGCCTACATCCTTGAACCAGAAACTCGAGCCATCGGAAGCGCGCACGATTAGTTGGGGCGCCTTGCCCGCGGTTGGATCCACCAGACCCTTGCCCATCACGTAGGTTACGGGGCTGCGATCCAAGAGGTGGACTTCGTGGACATAGGGAATAAAGGTGCGATAGCCAGGTGTTGTGACCACAGTTTGAGAACCATCCATGTAGTTCGTAACAACGGCCACTTGAAAGGCCATGATTTGGATGATCCCTCCATCACCAGCGACGGAACGCAACGTGGCGTAGCCTAGCCCCAGTGCTGTTAATAGGGCGAAGGGTAGCTCGAATAGGAGCTTCCCCGACTTGGTAGAGAACTGTTTGTGCATTGGGCCGAATGGTTGGGATCAACGGTGTCGTAATGATCAACCCGCTGTCCCTATTGCAGTTCCGGTGCCTATTCAGAAACCGACAATCTGACTGACCTTCCCCGCAGAAGGTGGACACACAACCAGCGCACATGCGCAAGGATGTTCACCTGCCGAAACGAATACGAAGCGTCTTCTCAGCCGAACAGAAGCCTGATGCAATTCGCCTAGTCCGCGATGTCGGGAGCCTCGCCCAAGTAGCGTGAAACATAAACATCGGCGAGGGATCTCTTCGACTCTGGGTCCATTAGGCTGACATCTACAAGGGCTTCGTGTACGCGACGCACTCCGCTTTCCCATTTGCCACCCGACTCTCTTCCAAACACTTCGAAGGAACGAACAAATCAAGTTCCCAGGATCATTGGGTGAGCAATCGCTTGCGCAAGGCTCACTCCTACGCGCACTTCTGGAACAAGAAACGAGATTGGCCTCGTACTCGAACCCTGCAGGAATAGAAAGTCAGGGCAGCTCCAAAGAGGGACTGCCCTGACTTTTGTCTCGGAAGAATGGACGACCCTACCGGCCATTCACTCTAACTTTCCGAATGTCTATTCCAGGGGGAAGGTGACTTCCAATCCGTCGGACAAGTTGAACTCGCCGAGGGGCGATCCCGTAGCGGGATCTCGGTACCAGAATTGGAAGTTCATGGTGTCACCCGCGGAGATTTGGTTCTCGCCACCGCTGCCAGTGAAGTCAAGAGTTCGAGAGGCTAGGAATCCACTGCTCGCTCCAGGCGCAAGTCGAACAATCGGATTCGAAACACAGAGGAAGCCTTGCCCAAACGGATTGTTGGTTTGCTGCGGCCCGAAGAAGAACAAGCCGAAAGTGTTAGGTACCGGCGTTGCGTTTAGGGTCATCGCGTTGTCGCTAATGACGATTGAACCCAAGGAGGACATGAGTGCTCCGCCCGGATCAATCGAGTTGCCAGCTGTCTGGCAGTAGCTCGTGACCAATCCACCACATTCATCGGGAACTGAGTTTCCGTCGGTGTCGTTAGAAATCCCAGCTGAGATATCAATGGCGTCATCGACGCCATTGTCGTTGCAGTCTGTTTCGCAACTAACAATATCGATGCGCACACCATCAACTCCTGCTTCCACCACGGAGCCAGTTCCCGTGTCCGAAGCTGTAAAGCGGACACGCATGGAATTGGTAGGTGCCAGGAAGTCCGAGATCACGAAGGATTGTTCTCTCCAGCCACCGTTGACCTGGGGACCACCGGGGCCGACAGTTTCAAGGATGCTCCAAGTTGCGCCGTTGTCATTTGAGATTTCAACGAGGAAAATGTCGTTCTCAGGATCGCCACCAAAGGTGTTGGAAAACCAACGATGATAGGTCAGGAGGGCTACGCCATTTCCACCATCATCTGCCATCATCGTGGGAGATGTAACAGTCGTACTGCCACCATCAACGTCCGAATTACCGTCGACATTGTCAGTTAGATAGCACTGCCCTGACCCATCTGCATCAACCGGAGGATCTCCACGATCGCCGCCTCCTGCAGGGGTTCCTCGGTCCCATTCTCCGTCAGTGGCGTTGCCACTTACTGTCCAGCCTAAGTTCGACTCGAAGTTGTCGGAGAAGGTGCTCGACAGGGTCGACGCTGCAACAGCGCTGTAAGTCGTCTCGGGTGCGGTCGTCGGACTTGTTTGGATCAAACCCGTGCTGGTCTGAGCGCTGACGTAATACGTCATCACAGATGCACAGTCGCTAGCGGGGAAGATTGCCCCATAGAGGTTGGGAGAGGTCTCGGTCATAGCGTAGGTCTCGAACCCATTCCCGCGATTGACGTGCAAGGTTCCCGTTCCGCTCATGGGTGTCCCAAGCAAACTCGTGACATCAACCGTAAACTCAACTTGGCCACCTGCAGCTTGGACGTTATCGGGACGACCATTCGGGAAGGTGAATTCGAGCAATTGAAGCGGGGGCGCATCCATGTTGTGGCTGCCGAAAGCATCTGCGATCTCAACGTAGTGAGGGGTACCGTTGCCAATGTCTCCGTCGTCATCATCCAGGGTCAGGTAAATGATCGTAATTTGCGGATCGATGGTGCCGTTTCCAGGAAGCATCTGACCGCGAACGACCAGCATGTTGAGGAATAGCTCCGCTCCTAGGTCCCGGTAATCGAGCGGCTCGGTAACAATGAGCTCTTCGCGCAAGTCCCAGATGCAGCCAGAAATGAGCGTGCCACAATCGTGGATTCCTCCGACGCAGGGATACTGCTTGTTGTTGTTCGCGTTTCGGATTCCCTGACCACAGGTCGAGAAGCCTTGACCAAGGATCGGGTCATCTTGGATGAGGACCCCCATGCAATCACCAGATCCTTCACCCATCTGGCCTTGGCCGTTGCCTGTGACGTTGATTAGATGATGCCCGTACTCGTGGTAGACAACATCAGAGAAGGCCGTGTTGTTGCAGCCAGTGTTCCTCCAGAACACCATCGAGCTACCGGTGTAGACAGCGTTGCAGGATGTGATGCCTGAAAAATTGTCTTCATTGACGACGATGTCAAAGTTGTTTTGAGTGCCAATCGTGGGGTAATTAGGGACGTAACCGAGTACGTAGTCGCGGACTACGTTGGCTTCTAGGTAGGCATTGACGCCGGCCGTCTTGAACTCTTGGTTTGCCGTGGGGTTGTGCAGCAGGTTAACCGGACCGGGGGGCGTAGTGGTCGTGCTGATCTGCGGGATCGCACCACCGGCCGTATCATCGAAGACTTCAAAGAACTCTCCGCGCAAACGAGAGTTCACTGTTACCTGGGAGCTGCCGCCATGCGAAATGACGAACTGACCGTTCACATCAGTGAAGGTCGAGTTGCCGCCGACGATTGAGGCCTCGACGTAGGGCAACGGAACTGCAACCTCGGGATCACACTCCAAGGAGTTGAAACCACTCGTTGCCCGGCCACTGACAGTGCCAGTGACATCGGTGAAGTTCTGCACCATGTTTTCGGATAGCAGAATCTCGCCCGTCTCGACGGAGGCAACAATCAGGTGACGCTGGAAGAACCTAGCGTCTGTAATTTCTGAACCTCGAGTAGCGATGAACTTCATCGCCATGACAGGAGCTGCCACCTCGTTGTTGGTTCCTGCCCAAACGACCAGTTCATTCTCGCTGGCCTCGATCGGGGGAAGCTCGGCCGGCAAGTCCAGACCGCGAGAGGAAAGCTCGCCTTGCAACATTCGGCGAGTACTTAGGTACATGCCGTTGGAAATCTGTTGGGATCCAGCGAAGTTAGCCACAGTGCTGTCGAGGCCCGTCAAGTCCTTGACGTCGAGCGTGGACATCACCAAGGGGTTACCGGGCTCATTGCGAACCATGAAGCCTACTCCCGAGCGGAAGACCGGAACGCCATCCTTCACTTGCTGGAAGCGGAAGGTACTGAATTTGTAGCTCTGTGTCGTTCGATCGAACATCACATCGAGCATGACGCTGCCGTCAGCGCGAAGCTCGGGCTGCAGGTCGCCAATCTCAGCCCCTAGCATTCCACGCACTTCCTCAATGTGGTTCCAGGCGCTATCTACGGGCGTAGATCCAACGGCGAGAGTAGTGCCGTAGATCATGCTTGAGGTGCCCATCTCATCAGAGTCTCCCGCATGCTCTTGGAACTGTGAACCGTAGATTCGGGCACGCGGATGCTCTGCTCGAAACTCATCGAGGGCTTCCTTGGGAGAGGCTACGTCCTGGGCCAATAGACCTGGACTTAGCAGCGTGCCACACAGCATCGTGGCAAGATTGAATCGCAATTGGCGGTCTTTCATAGGGATCTGAGAGTTGCCCGTGTTGGGCTTCTGACTGGGGGGGCAAGAGGCGCGATGGCACATACTCGTATTGAATCCTAGCACCTGAATTGGATGCAGGGATTCTGCAAAGGTTCCTGGACAGTCAATACGCGCACCAGCGTGTTCCCTTGCTACTTGGAACTCTCCCTTAGGTGACAGAATTAGTGTTCAAATCCCTATTTGAGATGCATATCTCATTGTTCTGTGTGCGAGATCGCCCGGAAGAGCGTTCGGCACGGCACTGCTGTGCGCGGTTTGCGAACGAATTGAGGCTTCTAGCACCCTTCGAAAGATCCATGAAAGAATTGAACAATCTGCCAAGGGTAATACGAACGAGCCATCGATTCGATCCAAGCCATCAGAACTAAGGATTGTGAACAGATAGTCACTGTCAGCCGGTTCAGGTCTTCCGTCCTTCAGAATCAAGGAGTACGACAATCCAGTTGACTGATGAGTTGAGTCTAGATCACAAGCAGTGGACGAAACCCAAAACAGATCAACAAGAAAGCCTCCCCCTCATGCGGAGAGGGTCGACCACGGGAGCCTGCTGAATGGGCGAATCAACAACGCGAGTGATGCGCTCACTTTCGTCGAAGGATCAGGTAGGGGCTCTGTTTCTCGAGACCACCTCCTCGTGCATTTCAGCCATCCTCAGGGTTACGACATCCCTTTAGAGCTGCGCTGCAATCGACCTGGTGGGTGTAAGAGAGCCCTTGCCCGCCCGGACACCAAAGAGCAACTACGCCACACGTCCTGAGCAGCACAAGCAAGAGCATTCGCTAGTCGCAACTGACCGCCTTCCTCGCAGTGACTTCGCTGCGCATCTTTGGCCCATCTTCAGCTTACTTTTCCTTGGAGTCGGCCTTCGCCTTCTCTTCAGCCTCTAGCTTGACCTTCTTCTCTTGATTCTTCCTGCGCTTAGTCTGGGTGGACATGTCGACGACTTCCTTCAGCAGAGGGTCGTATTCCTGCCACGTCATATCCTTGGCCACACCCAGCTTCAGATGAGACTTTCGATCCAGCTTGCGCCAAGTCTTGCCAAATAGATCTATGGCTCCGGTCAGATGAGCACGGACCTGTTCCTCGCTCGCGCTGGCAGGGATTTCCACCTGAACTTCCGCGTCGCGACCGAAGGTGTCAGGGCGCAAAAAGACGATACCCGCATTGAGCAGACTGCCCTTGACCAGATCCTTGGCCTTGGCATCCGCCCACTCTGCCTCAGTCATTCTGGCGCAATGCACACGGCCTGCGATCCCCTCTTCAAAGAGTAGATGCCCCATGATGGTGTCTATCGAACTTTTCGTTTCCTTGGACCCGATGATCGCAATCACTCCACGCGAATCCACTGCGCTAAAGTTGATCGCTTGAACCAGGTCAGGCATCACGGGTAGTAGCGGCAATCCCTCTTTGGATCCGGCTTTCTCCGGATAGCGCTTCGCCAAGTCATTCATGATCTTTGCAACGCCCGGGCCATCACGGCCATATTCAGATTCCCACAAGATGCGTTTGATCAACTCGGGATCCACCTCCTTCTCGCCGAGGTCCTCCAGGCGTCGCTTCCTGATCTGTGCCACCTTTTTCCGCTGGTTGGTTAGCGGTTTCGAAACACAGATAGGATAGAGACTGCCCGTTCGTGTCCCATAGAAGACGGAATCCTCAATGGGAAAGGAATCTGCTGTCATTCCTTCCGCATCGGGTTCGAACATACAGAAGATCGTGTTTGCCATCGTCACATCACCGCCGAACCGCGACCCAATCAAGGTGTGCAAGCGCTCGTAGTTGAGGCCATCAAGCCAGATGTTCAAACGGACATTGACGAATTG
>JBLIOI010000139.1:0-11604 GCA_047639675.1 Planctomycetota bacterium
ATGGAGCACCTGCTCAAGACGTACAATCCCCCGCAGATTGTGCTATTTGATGACCTTTTCACGATTCAACGCAAGCGCGTGATCGAGATCTGTCAAGAGATCGTCGAACGCGGGTTGTTCTTCGAATGGGCCTGTGAGTCGCGCGTCGACACAATGGACTTCGAGATGCTGCGTTGGCTACGCAAAGCCGGTTGCGTCAAGATCTACTACGGTCTTGAGTCCGGTTCGACGCGCCTCTTGAACACCATGAAGAAGGGCGTCACCTTGGATAAGGTGCGCGAAGGGTCCAAGCTCAACCGTGAAGTCGGGATGTTCTACAAGTTCTACATCCTCTACGGCTTCCCTGAAGATCGCCCCGAGGATCACATCGCCACCGAGGTTCTCGTTCAGCAGACCAAACCCAATGCAATCTCTGTGGGTGTCTTGCAGCCGATCCCCGGAACCGAGGTGTATGAGCAGCTGAAACCGATGTTGACCCGCGATGTGGCGGAGATGGATTTCAACTATTGGCACGCGACCGAAAGCTTCAAGCACCCCTTCTTCACCCACGGCCAATTGCAGGAAGCTCGTGAGCGTCTGCTTCGCGTGCACTCGAAGACTCACAACCTGAAGAATAAGATCGGTCGCAAGCTCGATCGCTTCGTAGCGATGATCAAGCACCCGGAATTGATCGGTGACCTGATCGAGATCCGCTCTCGTCGCAAACGCTTCATGCAACGTGTGAAGGACTCTCAATGGTCCTACGTCTACGATGAAGCGCGCGAAGATCACGCTAACCAGATTCCGAGGGTCGCTGCTGAGTGATTTTCAGTCCAACCCAATCAGAATGGTCGCACTCGTAGAAAATGTGAGTGCGCCGTAGACAGGAGCCGCGGAAACCGCGGCTCCTGTTGTTTTTTGTGCGGAATGATTCAAGAGCCTCCGTCCCCCTCGCCGACAGGGACGAAGGAAGTCAGGTCGCTTCGAACACTTCGATCTACCTGCACATTGGGAAGGCACGAGCCCTGGGAAGCTCGCGCACTATGAAAGGGAGTCTAATTTGGACAAGGGAATCAGGATCAACTCGATCCGCACGATCGATCAGAGCGACCTGTCGACTGCAAAGAACAAGGGCGAAGACGCCATGCGCAAGCTGTCCCTCGATCTTGGCACAACTCGGGCTTCAGATGATGCCGCCGGAATCGGAATCTCCGAGCGTATGCGCTCCCTGATTCGATCCTTGGATCAAGCTTCAAGCAACACCTTGGACGGCGTGCATATGGCGCAAGCTGCTAGCAGCGCCATGGGTGATGCTTCCAACCTTCTCGGGCGTATGCGCGAGCTCGCGATGCAATCCTCTAACGGAACACTATCCGATGCGGATCGCGCGATCATCGATGAGGAGTATCAAGGACTCGCCAAGGGTCTCGACGACCTCGGCACCAAAGCGGAATTCAACGGTCAAGCGCTGCTTGATGGATCGTCTCCAAGTGTCACGATTCAGTCCGGCGCAGAGGGTTCAGAGACGATCGAAATAGAGATGACAGAACTGTCCGCAGCAGCGGTGGGCGTCGATGGAGAAGATCTCAGCTCAGCTGACGGTGCCCAAGCAGCCTTGAGCGCCATCGATGATGCGATCGCCTTCGTCGGCGAGGTCCAAGGCAATCTGGGAGCGAGTGTCAGCACCCTCCAGACTCATCACGCGGTCTTACGCCAATCCTCGATACAGCTAAGTGCAAGCGAAAGCCGAATGCGCGATGTGGATGTTGCGATGGAGACGGCCGTTCTCGTCAAGCAGCAGATCCTCAGCAAAGGCTCTGCGGCTGTCTTATCGCAAAGCATGATCAACGCACACACTGCCCAGGGCCTGCTCTAGCAGCCCCTGGGAGAACGAGCCTAGGTGATCGGATTCCCGATCACCTCGCGGCCCATCATGTAGGGTCGCAGAGGTTCGGGGACAGTCACGGTCCCGTCTTCGTTCTGGTGGTTCTCGAGGATGGCTATCAGCATGCGCGTGCTGGCAGCCACCGTGTTATTCAAGGTGTGGCAGAAGTGCACCTTGCCTTCCGCGTCGCGGTAGCGCAGACCCAGGCGACGAGCTTGAAAATCGTGGAAGCGTGAGGCGGAATGCGTTTCTCCAAAGGAGTCGCGACCCGGCATCCAAGTTTCGATGTCGAACTTCTGGACCTGCGGTTGTCCCAAGTCTCCACCACAGACGTTGACCACTCGGTACGGCAAGTTGAGCGACTGCATCAACTGTTCCGAGTTGTCGAGAATCGCCATGTGGTTCTCGATGCTATGCGCATCGTCCGCCACATCCAGAATCACTTGCTCCACCTTCTGGAACTGATGCACTCGGTAAAGGCCCTTCGTGTCTTTGCCGTAAGTCCCCGCCTCGCGTCGATAACAACTCGAGAGAGCGACGAACTTGCGCGGCAAAGTGGCGACGTCGAGGATTTCATCCTGATGCAAGGCAGTGATTGGAACTTCGGCAGTTCCTACAAGGCACAGGTCATCGCGGTCGTCGGTGCGATAGGCCTGGTCCTCTCCTCCGGGGAAATAACCCGTACCGATCATGGTCTCCGTACGCACCAAAGTGGGCACGCTGAGCGGCACAAAGCCACGCGCCACCATCGAGTCGAGGGCATAACGCATCACTGCGCCCTCGAGCAACGATAGATCGCCCTTCAAGAAGTAGTTGCGTGAACCAGCGATACGCGCTCCGCGAACAACATCCAGCCAGTCATGGGCTTCGCCCAACTGAATGTGATCGCGCAACTCAAAGTCGAACTTGCGCGGCTCGCCCCAGGTGCGAATCTCAACGTTCTCGTTGTCGTCCACACCACCGGGAACTTCTTCCGCGGGCAAGTTAGGGACACGCAGCATCAAGGCATGGATCTCAGCCTCGAGCTCGCTGTAACGCGCCTCGTGACCCTTCAACTTTTCCTTGAGGTCCTTCTGAGCGGCGGCCAAACCGGCGCGCTCCTCGGGAGCTGCCTGGCCGATCAATTTGCCCGCCTGCTTTTGCTCAGAGCGGGCCGCATCGACGCTAGTTCCTAACTCGCGCCATTCGGAATCCAGGGCCAGGATGCGGTCAATGTCGCACTCAATGTGCTTTTTTACTGCCCCTGCTTTAACGAGTTCGGGGTTCTGACGAATCAACTTAATATCGAGCACGGTCTATTCCTTCCAGTCGGAGCCAATCTTTCCGAACAGCTTGTTTTTCTTTTCAGCCAATGCAAGCTCAGACTTATCGAGCTTGCCCTTCTTTTTGAGATCGAGATCCTTCGGGAACCAAGCTGATGACCAGCCGCCCTCTGACATCTCTTCTTGGGTCATGACAATACCGAACTTTTCGGGCTTCGAGCCCTTCTTCGCTCCAGGCTTGCGATAGGAAGCCGTGGGCTTAGGCACACAGTTCCAAGTGCGCTCGTAGCGCTCCCCAGCAATGCCAGTGATCGCAATCGACTTTCCAGCGACTGAGATCGTTTCGGGATCCTCATCAAAGAGGAAGTCAAACTTGAAGGGCCCGCCCATCTCGATCTCAGTGGTCTTGCCCGCTTCGATGCGCCAACCGCGCATGCCTTCGCCAGGTACGATCAAGGATTTTATCGTCTGTAATTTCTTGCCCTTACGCACCTCGCCGCAAAAGAAGGTGTAGTTGCCGGTGGGCAACTCAACAGTCTTGTCCAGCACATCAAAGTATGAGTTCTCATACTCGTCTGAGCCTTTGAAAATCATCCAGGTGGGCTTCGGACCTTTGAAGCTGAACTTGACCTTGCCGGTCTCCAGCTCGGTGGGAAAGAACTTCAGAGCGCCGCCGCCATTCAAGACTTCCAATCGGTACCAGCTATCGCCGATTTTCTGGTACTCGCTCCAAGGCAGCGCACGTTTGGCGTCGCCAATGACGAAGGTGTCGAATTCGGGATGCATGATGCCCTTGGTCATTCCATCGTGGCCCCACATCAGCGGAACTGAACCGTAAATCCCGTCCATATTCTCGTCGATGATGCGCACAGCAATTTCGTTGATCGTCCCCAACATGCTGGCCGCTGGAGCCAGGTAGACGGTCATCTGATCGTCAGTCGGTTGCATCGAGACGTTGATGTTCTGATAGATGTCCGCTTGAGTACCAACTGTGACCAAGGCTCCCCACTTGCGCCTCTCGGAGCCTTCGCCAATCTCGAACTCTATTGGATCGATTTTGCCCCGCATCGGAATAGCTAGGTCTCCAGTCCCGTCGCCATCGGTGTCAACCATGGCCGAAGCCGAAGCTGTGCGGATCACGGACGGCGAGACCTTGCCCATGCTACTGATCTTGGCCGTGCTGCCCGTGCCTTTGAAGAACAAGCGCGCCCAAAGGTTGTACACCTCATCGTCGTAATACGAGGGGCGGCTGAAGGTGTCGACATCATCGATCAAATCGAAGGAAAGAACAATTTGAGAGCCCTTACCCTCTGTCGTCGGATTCACCGGCGGTGCATCCCCCCCTCCCGGATCATCATCGTTCTGTTCGTCGCGATCATAGCCCTTGGCTTTTAGCGTATCGTAGCTTGTTGAAGCTGAGGAGAACGAACGGTCCTTCAAGTCGACTATTTTGCGTTGTTCAAGGCAACCCTTCAGTGCAGCACAACACTTGTAGAGATCCGCTTTTTTGCCACGGGCATCCTCATTGACGCAGCTGTAGGCCATCAACCAAGACTGAGAGGAGTAGTAGTTGTCGCCCAAGTCTGCGAACGCTCCGGCCAAGCCCTCGAACTCTCCATAGAGCACGCCGAAGGTCGTCTGATCCTTGGTCTCCAGGTTCTTGCCGTAGCGCTTCCAAGCCTTGTCGTATCTCATATTGAGCTTGCCGCGCTCGACACGATAGAGGGGATCGATGAGCGAATAGTACTCATAGATATTGTCAGCGAACTTGGTGCCCAGGGCCTTCTTCCAAGCAGCCCGCAACGCAGTCATCTGGTTGTGATTCACCTCGGTTGGCTTGGTGGAAATACCTTTGGCCACATCGAGCAGCCAAAGCGTCGCCTCGAACTCGTTCTTCTTGACTAGGCGTTCCATCTCGCTGGTCGCGCTGATTGCCATGGCCTTCTTGAAGGCCGCGCGCCACTCGGAAGTGTTCTTTTGCGACGTCGCCGTCGACGTCGAACTTGACGCTGACCTTGGCTCGGCCTGAAGAGGTACTGCGAAGGTCGAGAGGAAGAAGATCGTCAGGAACGTGAACGGATTCAGGATCGCTTTCATGAGGCCCACCGAGGGGGTAATTGGCGGCCCGTCACGCGCTAGAAGTACGCGTCCTCGAACCAGTCGGTGAACAGATCATAACCTCGCAGGCGAGGGCTCCAAGACCCTGATAGCCGGAAGACGGCTATCCAACCCGGTTTCTGCCGCTTACTTGCGCGAGGAGGCGCGTTTTAGAAAGGCTCGCTCGGCCTTCGTAAGAGCACTCATGCCCTCTCGATGGATCTTCTCCAGAAGCACATCCATCTTGAGGTGATTCTCGCGCCGCTCCTGTTCATTAGCGACCAGCCGGCGCGCTCGAAAGCGCTCGAGCCAATCGATCCGGATCCAGCCCAGGCGAACCGTGAGGAAGCCGAATAAAGCGCCACCAAGATGAACCCAATGAGCCACTCCGTCACTCCCCCCAGTACGGAGGTTGCTCACCGCGGTCATCAAGTCGTAGAGAACGATGAAGCCCGCCAGATACATCAGCTTCACCGGAATGACGAATAGGATGACCTTGGTGTGGGGACGCAGAGTCGCCATGGCGACCACGACCCCCAAGACAGCTCCAGAGGCCCCTAAAGACGGGACCGGGGTCGCGCTCGCGAAGGACACGAATAGATGCAGAAAGCTACCTGCGAGGAGCGCGCCTATGTAGGTCGTCAAGAAGCGCCGACTGCCAACGGCGGCTTCCAGCATCGTTCCGAAGAAGTACAGCTGAAGCATGTTCCAGAAGACGTGTGTCAACTGATACGTGCTGTGCAGGAATCCGCTGGTCACAAGCTGCCAGACAGGAAGGAACGGAAACCAACTCTTCCACTGTGCTGGATTGAGCGAGAGCGGGCTGTAGACAGCCTCCTTAGCTTCCGGACTGATCAGATTCAGAAGCCAGGCGGCGAAGAAGATCGCCACATTGATGATCATCAACTTCTTGGTGATCGGCGTCAGCGGCGGGAGTGCGAAGCGCACACCTCCCCCAGCACCTTGGCCGCCATCAGGAAATTGCGGCCCGCTGTCTTCGGGATATCTGTTCTGCAAGTGGGGTTAGGGAGCTGTTGCGGACTCGGTCTTGGCCGCCAGATCGTCGAGCACTGATTCCAGCCCCGCCTGACGTGCCGCCGCCAAGACCGTATTCGATAGCAGCATCGCTATCGTCATCGGCCCAACACCACCCGGAACCGGAGTGATCGCCGCAGCCTTTTCGCTGGCGGCCTCGAAATCGACGTCACCCACCAGTTTTCCGTCCTCAGCGCGGTTTATGCCCACATCCAGGACGACGGCACCGGAGCGAATCCAATCGCCTTTGATCAAGCGCGGGCGCCCCACGGCGGCGACCACAATATTTCCACTGCGCACGACGCTGTCCAGATCGCGTGTACGGCTGTGGCAGATGGTGACCGTCGCGTGGCGTGCCAAGGCAAGTTGGGCCAGGGGTTTACCAACTAGCTGTGAACGACCAACGATGACAACGTGAGCGCCTTCTAGCTCGACGGAAGCCCGGTCGAGCAATTCGATACATCCCGCCGGCGTACACGGCACCAAGCCCGGACGCCCTTGCGCCAGGGCCGCCACGTTGTCGGGATGCAAGCCGTCCACGTCCTTGTCTGGATTCAGTGCCGAGACAACTTCGAACTCGTCCAAGCCTTTGGGCAAGGGAAGCTGCACAAGTATGGCGTGTACCGAGTCGTCTGCGTTGAGCTTGTGCACCTCGGCGAGCAGGTCTTCCTGATTGATAGTCGCAGGTAACTTAATCGTCGCTACGTCAATGCCAGCCTTGTTCGCAGCCCGGTCCTTATTGCGCACGTAAACTTCGCTGGCAGGGTCATCGCCAACAAGCACAACACGCAGACTAGGTTTAACACCATGGGCCACAAGGCTTTGCACGCGCATTGCCACGCCTTCTCGAACGGCGATTGCAGTCGCCTTGCCGTCCAGGATCTTGGCAGTCTTGGTCATCTAGATTCTCTTGTTGCGAAGACTTCGCGGTTCGGCAGGTCGCGACGCGCGCGCCTACCAGCCGCGCTGTAGTACGAAGTCGCCGAGAGCCTCGAGCGCAAGACGCGCTGGGCTATCCGGCAGTGTTTTCAAACGATTCAGTGCTGACTGCACAAGCGCGTCGGCACGCGCAGATGCGTATTCCGTCCCTGGCGTCAAGTCGCAGATTTCACGCAAGGCGCCGCGGCGATCCTCAATGTCCGGCGCACTGTAGGCTTCCCTAATTTTAACCCGAGTCGCTTCGCTTGCCTGTGAATACGTGCGCAAGATAGGCAAGGTGACCTTGCCGTCGGTTATGTCATTACCAACGCTCTTACCAACGATCTCCTCTTCACCCATCACGTCCAGGCAGTCGTCGATGATTTGGAAAGCGAGGCCGATTTCCTCACCAAAGGCCGCCATTTCTCGCCCTCGGGCTTCGTCGCCGGAAGGATATCGCGCGCCCAGTTCGCAAGCTGCTGAATACAGCGCACCGGTCTTGGCTGCAGCAATGCGTTCGTAGTTCTCTTGACTCATCTCAAAGTCGTAGCGCATTTGGCTCTGCTCGATCTCGCCGATACAGAGACGTGCCGTCGTGGTCGAGAGCAATTGGCTGCAAAAACGCGAGGAGAGCTGCGTCGAGAGACCAAAGGCACGCGAGTAAAGAAAATCACCAAGCAGCACAGCGACTTGATTGTCCCAGCGCTCGTTGACGCAAGCCACCCGCCGACGAACCGCTGCCCCATCGAGCACATCGTCGTGCACCAGTGTGGCGAGATGAATCAGCTCGACGATGGCTGCAACCCGCGGGTGTTCGTCAGAGTAATTGCCCGTGGCTTGCCCCACGAGTAAGACTAAGGACCCGCGCAGTTGTTTGCCTCGGAAGCTGGCGATGTGCGATGTCATTTCGCTGACAGCAGGACTACTCTCGGAGGAGAAACGGTCGATCTCCTCGCGCATCGCGACCAATCCCTCTTGGATCGGCGCAATCAACTGAGCCAAGCGGGCTTCCATGGAACTCATCGTGGCCCCGCAGATCGGTTGCAATTACTCTTCGCCAGAACTACATCGCGAGCGCGTGCAAGTTCATCTTGGGTGTTCAGATTCGCCAGACAAGCGCCATCAACCACCAACTGGTCGACTCGTAGCGTGATTCCTGTTTCCTGAGCGTGGTCAATGAATGCGGTAACTTGCTTTCTGCCAGTCTCGAGAACGGCGCGCATCACAGGCAAACACCTACGGCTGTAGATAGCGCACAGAGGCTCATATCCTTCTCCGCTGGAAAGGAAGCAAGCATCGAGCTGATTTTCGCGGGCATGGTTCACAAGACTGCTAAGCACTTCGGTGGTGAGAAAAGGCATGTCGCTGGCAATCACCAATGCGTGTGAGGTCTTAATCGCCGCTAGTCCTGCGACAACTCCAGCGATTGCCCCGCAGTCCGCGCGTTCGTCCAGGGCTAGGGCCAGCCCTAACTCGGAGTAACGTTCGGTTGGTCCACACGCGAGTATCGTCGAAGAACAGACAGTCTCCATAACTCGCGCAGCAGCTTGCAACAAGCTGCTACCTTGGAATTCCAAGGAGGGCTTATCCGTGCCCATACGGCGACTCTTTCCGCCGCAAACAATGACTCCGCTAACCGTGAACACTGGACTGCTCGGGCCTACTCGCCCTCCTTCGGGGTGTCGTTGGATCCTTTGCCAATCTCCGCGCTCTTCTCGTTCTCGTCAGCCAAGCCCTGCTTGAACTGATTGATACTGGACCCCATGGCCCGTGCTAGTCCGGGAAGCTTCTTCGCTCCGAACATGATGACTACGATTCCGAGAACGATCCACAGTTCCGCGGGACCAGCGAAGGCGATGAAGAGCATGGTTCTTACCCCAGTGCAGGAGTCGAAGGAGACACCCGATTTACGAGTGAAATTGGAACGGGAATGGTATTTGCGCTCCGGCGGGAAACGGGAGCGTCTCGGCAGAATGACAAGCGCTAATAGTCAGCCACTATTCTATGCCATGCGGGGCCAGCGGGTAACTCCAGGCCCACTTGTGTTTCCCATCAACGGCCATTCGCTCCGGATTCGGAACCGTATCGGGCCTGGAAGCGCTCATCCCCGTTCGCAGTCTCCCAAATTTTCGCCCCTGTACCGCGTCCCAAGCCCAAGAGCCGTTTGCCATCCGAGCTAAAATCTAGAGACAAGATTGCGCCATCAAGGCCCATGAAGCTGTAAAGCATCTTCCCCGTATTCAAGCTCCAGATCCTGATTCGCCCGTCGGCAGTCCCCGAGGCCAGACGATCGTCTACAGGGGAGAGAGCGATGGCGGAAACGCTGACTTGATCGTGGTCGAACTCGGATCCTCGCAACTCGAGGTCGGGCATGGTGTAGATTCGCGCGGTTCCGTCGTTCGATGCAGAAACAAGCAGACTCCCGTCGGCCGACAGGCATAGGCTGCTGATCCGATTTGAGTGAACGTTAGGAAAACTCGCCTTGCGCTTGCCCGTTTGCGCGTCCCAGACACCCAGAGTTTCATCGCTCTCAGCGGTGATCACCCACTTGCCATCCGGACTAATCGCGAGTGAGGCCAGTAGATGTTTCAGAGCAATCGAGATGCGTACGCCTGTTTCCACATCAACCACGACCACGTTTCGTAGCTTGCCTCCCACGACAAAGGCACCCCCGTCGTCAGAGATGGCGATGCGCGAGATGGACTCGAAACCATCGAAGACTTTCGAAGGGCCTGACTCTCTGTTCTCGTGAACAATCACACGGCGATCACTTGTAGCCAGCACAATTCGTCCGCTTCCCTGCGCCATCGCAAAGTTGCGATAGTAGCCCTTATCAGAAGAGTCCTTGGGGAGCTCCCCGAGCTCAGTGTCCATTTCCGTTCCACGATTCGAATCGAAGGCTTCTAGCGAATCGAGACTTGAGGCCGCGAACACCACACGATCGCTAAGCCCAAAGAGCACCTTAACAAAGGACTTGCCATCGGTAGCTGCGAGATTCGTGATGGATGGATCCCAGCGTTGATCCCAACAACGAACCGCTCCGGCGAGGTCAACGGAAGCAATGCCGCCCTCATCCCCCAAGCGCACAACAGAGCGCACTTCGGATTCGTGTCCATTGAAGACACGTTCCTGGCGTCCGGTAGCTGCAGACCACATGCGTACCGTGCGGTCCTCACCGCCCGAGAAAACGAACTTATTGTCGCTACTGAAAACCACATCGAACACACCGCCCAAGTGGCCGTTCATCAGGCTGATCATCACTCCGCTTTGCGTATCCCAGACTGCTAAACTTCCGTCATAGGAAGCCGTCACGATCCGACTGGAATCCGGTGACCAAGCTAGGGAACTCAAGGCATCGGTGTGATGGCCTTTCAATCGAACTAGCTCGTCACCCGTAAGTGCATCCCAGATTCGCGCGGTTCTGTCCGCCCCGCAAGTGGCGACACGCTTACCATCCGGGCTGAAGACCAAGCCGGTTGTCGGTCCTTCGTGACCCTCGAACTTTGAAACAACGCGCTGACCGGACACGCGAAAAACCCAACAGTGTCCGTCCTCGCAGGAGACACCAGCGAGTCCACCATCAGCATTGAAATCGACCGCCAAGATCGGCGTGCTGGCCTCGCTGAAGCTCGCCATGAATTCGCCGGTACGCGTATTCATCAAGCGCAGTGAAGCATCGGTCGGGCTCGTCACTGCCGCAGTGAAGCCGTCTGGTGAAAGAGCACAACGCAGTTGTCGCAATTTGTTCTTGTTAGAAACAGAACTCAGGACGACGAATCCAGGAAACTTGAACCCGGCCCCCATGTCTCGCCGTTCATCCACATCCCACAGGCGCGGCAAGAGTCCCAGTCCGTAGGACATCACCACCTCGCCATCTGGCGAAACTGCAAGGTCAGTGACGCTATCCCCCAAAACGATCAGATCACCCAAACTGGGATCCACGGCCAAGTTCAGGTGTTGCCACTCCCAACCCCGCATAGGTTCCGGGCAGCCACTGAGGCTGTTGGATACAGCTTCTGCTTCGTTGAGACGCAAACTGAAAGCCGCAGCCGCAACGCTAGAGCTATAGGCGATCTGCTCCGCTTCCTGCTTGCGACGATCGGCGAGCGCCTGATTCAGATTGGCTTGGATTGAATTCTCGTCCGCTCGCGCCTTCTGTTCCTCAGCGATATCCTTCTCACGCTCGGCACGGTCACGCTCACTGCGCATCTCTTTCTGGCTAGCGATAGCTTCCGCAGCCTTCTCCTCAGCGTCGATTTCCGCTTGAACCAGTTTCTGGTTGGTCGCCTGCACTTCAGAGTTCTTGCCCTGGAGCGTCGCGTTATGAGTCTGCTGCAGAAAGATGAACAGCGAGAAGGAAGTCAGCATCAAGACGGCGATGGATACCATCGCGGCCGTAGTTGCACGGTTGCGAGACATCCACTTGCG
>JBLIOI010000140.1:0-11496 GCA_047639675.1 Planctomycetota bacterium
CTCTGCTCGACGGCGAAGGCGTCGTGGATGCAGGTGGCTACACCCTGAACATTCGCAGCACCGAACTCGGCGTCGTGGACGCCGACGTTCCCTTGCGCGCGGTATCCCAAGGATCTCATGATTGGCTGGTGGGATTCTTGGTCGACGAGGCTTCCGAAGAAACGAGTCTCAATAAATTCGACAACGTCATCCTTCCGATTACCTGGCAGATCGGCGGGTGCGGGCTGGATGACGGCGACATGACGGATCAAATCCTGCACGCCATCTGCTTCGCCGATTGGGACATGGATGCTATTAACAACCCTCCCGTGAACACGGGATTGGCGGGCACCTCGCGCGTTTTGATTGCGGGCGACGCGGTGGCGACCATTTGCCCCGAGGCTGATGAAGGTGGTTGTGTCTTCAATAATGATGCGGATGCCGACGACAGTATCCTGCGTTGGATTCGCATCGATGCTTCCATAGCCTTTGGCTCTCTGGCCGGGCCGGTTCGCAGTCTAAACCAGCTCTTGGCGTTGGATATGAGCCTGGCTGGTCCCGCGCAATCGGTTGGCGAGCTCGACGGGGTCTTTGTGATTCAAGTGGACGAGGAGGCGGACAATCGCGATTGGGACGGAAACGTTGGCCTCGACCGCGAGTTGCTTGGCTGGCTCGACCCTTTGGACCCAAGTCCGGCTTGGGTCTTCAACCATGGCACCAGCACTCCCTCCTACACGGCCACCACTTGGATGGGCGAACTGCCTGGACGCACTCGACTTGGGATTGCATACGCCGAGAGTTCCAACAGCGCCTTCCTCAATCCGGACACGGATCAAAATGACAGCGTTCCGGTCTTTGCGGACATGACCGCTGGGCCGCGCATGGCCTTTCCTGGTTTTGGCGTGGCACTCGATCCAACGAATTCGGGGATCTCGCTCTCGAACGGTTGGGGCTTTTTCCGCGTTAGTGAGTCTCAGGAGGGCGCTGATATCAACAGCAATGGAAACTCCACTGACATTCTATTGGTGCGCTTGAACCTTTCGAGTGGTTTCGTGGCTAGCATGGGCGTGCTCAATACACTTCCACGTTTGGCTGTCGAGAATCAACCTGATGGGCTCGGATCATCGGGTGCCTACCTCTTCGACGAGACGATTCACGGGTCCGACGTGAGCGGTGATGGCGACTTCAACGACCTGGTCGTGCGTTTCTTCAACCTCTAGACGCCGATCACGGAGTCCGGCGGACTGCCCTTTTTCGGGGCGCTCTTCAGTGAGCTCGGGAGCAACAGGAATTAGCAAACGCTACATAGGGCCCAGAGTGTGAAGCTGCGTGTCATTGCCCAACCCGCAAAAAACTCGCCCCGCAACCCATCGATTTGGAGTGCGGGGCGAGTGAAGTAGATCTCCGCTCTCTACTGCCGGATGTAATCCGCCAGCACGGTCACGCCTGGCATCGGAATCGACTGGACACAAGATTGGAAGGAGTTGGTGTCTTGCAAGGTGTCGGACGCGTTGTCGATGACATCCACACTACCGCCCCCCTGTGACGAGGCGGGAATCGCAGCAAATGGGCAATTCGGTCGGCTGGCCGCTAGCGTTTGGCCGTTGACAGCCCGCACGAGACTCTTACCGTTGAGTTTCAGGAGAACGCTCGCAGCGAAGACGTTTTGCCCATTAGGTAGCGGACCCAAGTTGTGTTGATTCTCGAATCTCGGGGTGCACGACGACAGTCCTTGGGACATGAGCGCAATGGGGGACTTCCTCTACCTGTCGTTTCTCTTGATTCGGGGAATGCCGTCCGTGGAGCCCGTCAAACAAGCGCACATGATCGGACCGTTTACATCGAATAAGAAGGTCGCCGGCTCCAGCATAGCTCCCTTGGGATTGACATGACTCAGCCCAGAAGACTGAGTCACGTGCAGCGCGCACGATCTAGTTCGTGAATTGAACTTCGAGTGCGCTCGACAAGTTGAAGTTTAGGTTGCAGGGTGCGATCGAATTGTCCCGGTACCAAACTTGGAAGTAGCGCGTGTCGCCCGAGCCCAAACCTGCCTGTGCCGCGAGGCCAGGGCCCCAGGATCCAGTTCCTTGCTGGCTTGCAGTGAGCGTGCCCATACGTTGGACGTTGCCACCAGCGCAACGCAAGCCGTCACCGAAGGGAAGTCCTGCGCCGCCACCCGCCAAAATGTCACCAAGGAATAGTAGGCACGGTTTGCCGGGGGGAAGTTGACTCGCATTCAGGATTAGGTTGTCGGACCCTGCGCTTGAGCTCCCCGAGCCAGCGAGAATGGCGCCTTGCCCAGTCGAGTTTTTGCAGCCCTCGCCAGCCACTGAGTTGTTGCTGCAGGGACAGTTGGTCCCGCTACCATCGCCTGAACACACGGCGGCGCCAACGTCAACAGCAGTTCCAATGCGCGCATTGTCCATGCCGACGTTCCAAGTATCAAAGATGAAGAAGAATTCGGGGTTACCGTAGAAGAGGCGTACCTCGGTAACGTTGGTGATCACCGCATTCCAGGTTGCATCGTCGCCCGTGCAATCGCCGTTGATCTTCCATCCTGAGGGCATCGTCGTGCTGGCGGAATCGATGTTGAAGTCGAAGCTCTTCCATCCTTCGGCGACCTGCGGCACTAGCTCTGTTCCTAGCCAAGATACGGAACACGTGCCGTTGGAGAGGATCAAGGACGCCTCGCGAGCAAAGCCGAAGTTGGTGCTGTAGGTCTTCAGGTCTAGGCCGAAGGAATTGACGCCCATCGCGCGCCAGTCCCCATGAAAGGGATTCGTGGCGACAGTCGTCCGGCACTGGGGAGCGAAAGTGTCGATGTTGCTGTTGTGCAAGTGCGCTCCGGGATTGCCGCCACCGGCATCGATCCCCTCGATGGTGCTCCCGAAAGTCCAGCCACCCGCATTGACGCTGCCGTCAAAGCTTTCGACGTAGTCTTGAGAAAGGGCGGAGCCGCTGAGGAGGCAAAAAGTGAAGCCAACGCTGAGTGCTTGGAGAAGTTGCATGTTGATTGGATATCCGTCGGTTGTGCTGTTGGGTGGGTCTGGGGCCGAGTTGGCCCGGGCATTTTCCCCGCGAGATTCTACCCCGAAAGGACGTTTACGGGGCCGCACTCAAAGCTTTCCGGGCAACTCAGGCGGGGCGCTAGGCAGGGGGACTTTCGGAGCCGAATGACTCTCACTCAAGAGCCCTTTGGGGCCTTAGGGCACAAGCGAACTCTTCGGGTATCTGGACGGTGAAGTAGCACGCGGTGGAAAGAGTTTGAGCATCGCCGGTAGTAGCACCAGATCGCTGATCAAAGCGACGAGCAAGGAAAAGCAAATCATCCCAGAGAAGACACGGTTGCGGGGAAAGTCGCTGGTCATCACGGCAGCGAACCCCACGATCAAGACGACGGTCGTCGTGAGCAACGCTTTCCCCACACCCAAGGTGCTCTTGCGAATCGACTCGTCCAGGTCACCGCTTTGTTTGTACTCGTGGCGGAATCGCGTTAGGTAATGGATCGTGTCATCGACTGCGATACCTAGACTCATCACCAAAGCCGTGGCACCTGCCATCGGGAGATCGATAGCAACCAGCGCCGCGGTGGTTGCAACTAGCGGCAGGGCATTTGGCACGATGCTGATCAAACCCAGATGAACCGAGCGAAAGGCGAGCGTCAATACGGCGAGAATGATGAAGGCCGCCAAGGCCAGAGATTGGACCAAGTCTGCTGTGAACTCGCGGTAGATTTCACCGGACACGATGGCTTGGCCTCCGAGCTCGAATTCTAAGCCGGGGTGAGCTGATTCCAATTGTTCCAACTCCCTGCGCCAAGTTGCAAACTGCGCCTCGAAGTATCTAAAGCCCCGATCGGGAAGTTGAAATTCGACGCTCGCGGTTCGCGCTGGCCCGTTCCAAACACGGCTGAGGATACCTTTGGGAATCAAACTGAGCTTGGCCATGGCTAGCGCCTTGGGACCCTCTGGAGCGAGGAACTCGAGCACGTTGACGAGTGAGAAAGGACGCGAGTGTTCGCTACTTCTCGAGACCATCCCCTGCGCGGCGGCGACGGCCGGCAAAATTTTGTCCCATTGCTCTTCGAGTGGCTCTTGCCAGCGAACTTCGATATGAATCGGAGTAGATCCTCCGAAGGCGTCATCCATCACTCGTAACGCATAAGCTGCTGCGCTTGACTTAGGGATATCGGCGCGAACACGATTCTCGGTCTCGATGGAAGCGCCATACCAGGCGGCAAAACCGGCGAGCGAGCAGCCAGCAATGGTGATCGAACGTGAGTGGCGGAGCGTCCAATTGATGATGGACTCCGCAAAGGGCAGGGCGCTCTTTACCAGTGAACTGTGATTGCGCTCACATAGAGACTTCCCGAGAACTGTGCTCGAGAAGAAGGGTAAGAAGGTCAGCACGGCGATTAGTGTGCATACAACGCCTAATGCACAAGCGGCTCCGAAGTCACGCACGAGTTCCGAACGCGCGAAAAGTAGCGAGGCGAACCCCAGACCGGTCGTGACCGAGGTCAACACACACGGCAAGGCGAGCAAGCGCAACGCGGAGTACGTCGCTTGTTTGGGAGATAGGCCTCGTGAACGCTCCTTGCGGACATGCACCATCAAGTGCACGCTGTCCGTGAAGCCGATCATCATTAGCATCACGGGCAGTAAGATCAGCGTGAGGCTGCTGAGGTGCAAATCCAATAGGCCCGCGATTCCAAGCGTCCAAACCACGCCGATAACTGGTCCGCCGCCGGAGAAGATCACTGCCCAAACGCTGCGGAATAGCACGGCCGCGAGCAGGAACACCAAAACGTATGCGATGGAATGAAAGAGCCACTGCTCATACTCGAAGGTCTCGGCAGAGGCTGAGGTCACCATCAAGGAGCCGGTTGCGCTGACCTTCATGTCCGCGGGCAGCGCTTGTCTTGCGAGCGTTTCCCTGACGCGCTTCGTGAAATCCGAGTTGGATTCGCCCACGAACTCTGTCAGATCAATGCCGATCGGCATCAGCCAAGTCTGGCCTGCTTCGTCGCTGAGAAAGCCAGGGACAAGCGCATGTGAAAGGGCCGTGGCGCGTGCCTTCAGAAAGGCCTCTGGGAGGGAATTATCGCTGGGCAGTAGGGGAGCAAAGTCCAGTAGGCTTGCTGTGCGCGGCAAATTGTACAGTGAGAAAACTTCACCGATACCCGGCGTGGCTTCGAGGTCCGCCACCAACTGGCGACTGGCAGCCACCGCGTCCGGGCGAAAGAGATCATCGCCTTCCAAGATGAGCAGCACCTCACCAAAGCCGTAGCCGAATTCCTCCATCAACTCTTCGACGATGCCTTTTTGTCGTTCGGCCGCCTCGGACTTACCGCCGCCAAAGTACGGTGAGGCTGAAATTCCCTTGAGGGCCAGCGCTGACATTACGATCAATGCGCAAAGCATGGCCCAGCGATAGGGCGCGGGGAGAGAGAGTTCGTTCGGATTGCTCATCTGTTTGGGGTGCACAAGCTAACGGCTAGAGCGTCAATTTGCTTAGAGTGCGTCCAACTTCTCCAACCTGTTGATTCATGCGCGTTCTCTATCTCACCGATTCCCTTTCCGATCTTGACGGAGTGGGGCGTTATGCCATGCGCTTGGTCTCCTCGCTGCAGGAGGCGGATCCCGATCTGGAGGTCGAGTTCCTACTCTCGCGCAAACACCGTCCGACGTCTGATGCGGTACCCAAGGATTGGGAGGTTGGCGTAGCCCTGCCGCCGGATTACTTCTTCTACATGACACCGCTGCGTTATTGGGCGAGCTTCTTTCAAGCTCTTCCCAAAGTGGTGAAGGCGGCGCGGAGTGCGGACATCGTGCATGCGATCAAGGACTACCCGCACAATTGGTTGGCCTTGTGTGCCGCACGCATCGCCGGGAAACCCTGTGTAGCGACCGCCCACGGTACCTATACGATCCAACCTCTTCTTGACAAGCGCCACCGCCGGCGTGCGCGCGCGACTTACGCGCGCTTTGCTTCAATGATCTCTGTTTCGCGCTACACCCGCCGCCGCTTGCTCGAGACGCTCGACGGTTTGCCGCCAGCGCCCGACAGGATCACGGTGGTGCCGAACGCGGTGAATGCAGCCCACTATCGCGAGCCACGCGAAGTGGGGCAGCAACCCTGGCACGGCAAGCGCTTCACACTTGGTATCGGCGAGTTGAAGGAGCGCAAGGGGCATCATCTTGCGGTTGCTGCCTGGAGCCGAGTAGCCAGAGAACAAAGAGACCTGCATCATTTCATCGTTGGCCGCAAGATGGGTGACGCTTACGAGGCCGCGATTCGCAAGAGTGCCGAGGACGCCGGAGCGGGCGATCGCTTGCACTTCCTCGGCAACATCAGCGAGGATGAGAAGATTGATCTATTGCAACGTGCAGAGGTTTTTTTGCACACGCCTGTGACCGCGGAGGACGGCGGGTTTGAGGGCTTTGGCATCGTCTATCTTGAAGCTTCCGCGAGTGGCACGCCTGCCATCGGTTCTCTTGATTGCGGGGCCGAAGACGCGATCGTCGACGGGGTTACCGGCACGCTAGTCGACCAAAAAATTCCAGCGATCGAGACCAGCTTGCGCCAATTGCTCGGGGACTCTGCTCTGCGTGCTCGCATGGGACAGGCGGGCCGCGAACACGCAGCACGCTCGGTTTGGGCAGACAACGCCAGCGCCGTGCGCGCGATCTACGACGCGGCTCTGCGCTAGATCGGAATCTTCAGAGCGAACGTATCGCTCGCCCCGCGCGGAACTCTGCAAGCTCTTGCTCAATGCGCGTCGCGAGCGCTGTCGCACCTGCGCTCTTCGCCAAATTCAGAGCACCCTGTGCCAGTTCAATCGCTTTGCCAAAGGAGCCTTGTTCTGCGAGGGCAGCGGAGGCGGCGGAAAGTACACCGGGATGCTGATTGGATCCGGCGGCTAGCAGTTTCGCGGAGAGTCGCTCTGCACGTTTTCCGTTGCGTACTTCAGCATTCGGACTGCAGGCCAAAAGACGAATCCGCAGAGTCGACATATCCACGTGCCCGGGCGCCCTCTTCAGGCTTTCATTCAGGGTCTTGAGAGCGGCGGCATGATCCTCGCGCATGATCTGCAACTTGGCCAAGTTGAGGGCAGCTAGCTGCAGATTCGGATCACATTTGAGGGCCATCTCAAACTGCTCGCCGGCCTCTTTAAGTTGCCCATTTTCGGCCAGCATTGCCCCGAGCATCTGCTGGTCATCACAGTCTCCCGGATTGAGTTCCAAGGCGCGGTACAGTTCAGGAATCGCATCTTTTGGGCGCCTCAGCGAAGCGTAGCACATGGCCAGGCGGCTGTGCGCCAGGGCGTAGTCGGGATTATTTGTCGAGAAGACCAAGAGCCATTGGATGGCCTCTTCGAAGTTCCCGTCGCGCATTTGTCCAAAGCCTGTGTACAAGGAAAGGATTTCGCTCGCCCTGTCCATCGGGTTGACGCCCGTTGCAACGAAGTGGGCCAACTCATCGGTCCAGAACTGAGGGTCGTCTTCATCCGCGGCGCCTACGGTCGAGACATAGCCGAGCGCCGCCAAATTTTGCACACCGCTCTTATCCAAGATCCGTTGTTCGCCACGTCCCAAGAGCGGCGGTGCCGATTCAATGATCCCGCGTAGGGCGCGACGCATCACTTCCAATTGTTCCTCTTCGACGAGTGCTAAATCATGGGCCTCATTAGGATCGTCCTCGACTTGATAGAGCTCCGGCCGCGGTCCGTGAATGTACTTCCAAGGTCCGTGACGAAGCGCTCGCAATTCTGAGTAGCCGAAGGTCGTGCGCGGTTCAAGCGTCTCCGCGTAGGTCTTCAAATCGAGACTGGCCTTCGGATTTTTAATTAGAGGGAGGAGGCTAACCCCCTGAAGATCCGAGGGTTGTTCGAGCTCTAGTAGTTCGAGAATCGTCGGTAAGAGGTCCGCATGTCCGACATTCCCTTGAACCACTTGTTGCACCGGGACTCGACCGGGACTGTGAAAAATAAGCGGCACCATGAGTGTCGAGTCATACAGGAACGTCCCGTGGGTGGACTCCTTGTGTTGCATCAAACCATCGCCGTGATCGGAGGTGAGCACGATCAAGGTGCGCTCGGCAAATTGCGGGCTGCGGAGAACTTCCAATACCCGTGCGATCTGCGTGTCGGTGTAGGCGATCTCGGCCAAGTAGCCGTCGCCGTACTTCTCCGAAAAAGGCGCGGGCGCTTGATACGGTTGATGGGGGTCGAAGTAGTGAACGAAGAGAAAGAAGGGCTGCTCCAAGTCGCGGCGTGATTCCAAGAAGGCCAACGCGCCGTCCGTTGTCGGCTCGGCAACGCGCTGGGTCCCGTGGCGTACCTCCTCGATTCTGATCACAGGACTCTGTGGCTGCGGATCTTCGAAGGTGTCGTTGTAGCTATCAAAGCCTTGATCAAATCCGTACTCCGCCTCAAGCACCGCGGCACTCACTTCGGCGTGAGTCACATAGCCAGCTTCACTCAGAATTTCTGCCAGGGTCAAATTCTCCTCTGCCAAGACGAAACTGCCGTTGACCCGTGCCCCATGCACAAAGGGGTAGGTGCCAGTCATCATCGTCGAGTGTGAGGGCAGTGTCAGGGGGCAGGAGGCCACACAAGTTTCAAAACGAGTGCCCTCAGACGCCAAGCGGTCGATCGCCGGCGTTCCGACCACGTCGTTCCCGTAGCAGCCCACGCGATCGGCCCGCAGGGTGTCGATCGAGATGAAAACGACGCTGAGAGGTGCGTCAGGTCCTGCGCGGCCCCCATCTGTGCAGGAGCCGAGGAGGCTGATTCCTAGGCTTGCGGTCCAGGCCGCGAGGTTCTTTTTGAGCATCGGAGTAGTCTATCACGGGGGCTATGGAGGCTATTGGCCGCGAATCGCAAGTCCGCGGCATTCCAGACCCAGACCTAGGGTTTTAGCCTCAGGGGCGCTCCCAGGCGGCTGATGGAAAAGTTCACCTTATCTATAGAGTGTGTGAATTGCCAAAACCTAACGTTGGGGGTAGATTAGAACCGAGAAGGTCCATATCACACCGCCCCTGCGGGGTTCGGATCTGTCGATCTCAGGAACACCCCCCGCGGCTCCCGTTTTTAGAATCGCTATGCGCAAGACTCTGATCAGCTACGTCAAACCACACGTCCAAGAGGACCCACTCTCAATGGTCCTCGGCATCGGCTATCTAGGCGCTGCCATGGAGAAGCAAGACCTGCCGGTCGAACTGGCGGATGAGCGGATCCTCAAGGACTCTGACATGCGGGCCGCCATCGACCGCAATGACATCATTGGCTTCGGCGCGCTGACCCCGAACATCCGCCGCGCGGTGGTTTGGGCCAAGTACGCCAAGGAGCAGGGCAAAACCACCTTGATGGGTGGTCCGCACGCTTCAGTCGATCCCAAGATCTTCTTGGACAGCGGCCATTTCGACTACGTGTTGAAGGGCGAGGCTGAGGAAACCTTGCCGCAATTCGTCAAAGCATTGGAGGGTGGCTGCGAGCATGAGATCGCTGGCGTGCCCGGACTCTCTGCTATCAAAGACGGTGAAGTGTTCATCGACAACCCCGCGCCGCCCCTGATCAAGAAGCTTGACGAGCTGATGCCCCCGGCACGTCACTTGTTGCCGATGGAGAGCTACTTCAAGGCCAACCCCGAGAAGCTCGTCTACGTCTTCACAACACGTGGCTGTCCCTTCAAGTGTATCTTCTGCCAGAAGGAACTCACGGGACGCGGATTCCGCGTGCGCTCGAATGAGCTGATCGTCGACGAAGTCGAGCACGTAGTGAAGACCTACGATCCGAAGGTCATCTTGTTCGTTGACGAGATCTTGACCTTGCGCAAGAAGCGCATCCACGAGATGTGCGACGAGATCATTCGTCGTGGCATCAAGTTTGAATGGATCGCGAACACCCGCGCAGACTGCGTGGACTATCCGCTACTCAAGCACATGCACCGCGCCGGTTGCCGCCGTATCTACTACGGGTGGGAGTCTGGTAGCCAGAGCATGCTAGACGTGCTCAAGAAAGACCTGACACCCGAAGAGATCATCGAGGCTGCCAAGATGACTCGTCGCGCAGGTATTTGGGCCAAGGTTTATCTGATCGTCGGCAGCCCGGGTGAGACTAAGCAGGACATCGAAGAGTCCGAAAAGGTCTTGAAGCTCGGCGGGCCGGACCTGGTACGCATCTCGGTCTTCAACCCGCTGGTGGGTACGGAGTCTTGGGACGGCTACTTGGCGAACATCGACGTGGACGATTTGCGAGAGAACTACGTGTCCTCCAACCGCTCCGCTTATCGCCACGAGAACTTCACTGGCCTAGAGCTTGAGGAACTGCGCAAGGACATGGTTCGCCGCTATGAGCGTTGGTACTACGGCTACCCGCAGCGCGCTAAGCGTTTCATGGAACGTGCGCTCTACTACATGGAGAACCCGGCGTATGGCCGCAAGCGTGTTGGTCGCGCAGTCGGCTTGGTTGCGACGCCCAAGAGTTCGAATGTGATGCAGCAGGCACGGGCCGCCGAGTAGAAGGCAAGCTCTTCTATCTGATTCAAAACCGCCGCCGGTTCTTCGTTCGCGAAGGGCTGGCGGCGGTTTTATTTGTTAATCGATGGGGGGACTCGGATGGGCGGCTGAGCTTGCTCCGCAAACCTACGCTTTTGGGTTCAGGGGCTTTTGGGCGGGCGGCGTGGACTACGGGTTGCTTGCTCTTGGTTGGTTGCAGTTGAAAGGCAACTGGGATTTGAGAATCACGGGGGCTTCGCAGAAGTCTTCTACGGGAGGGTCTGGAGTTTGCGGGGGGTGAGAACTCGCGGCGAGTTTTTAGGTTCGGTAGTTGGGCGGAGGTCTCGGATAAAACTTAGGTTCTGGGGGCTTTCGGCATTCGGAAAGAGTGCCGAGTTCATGTTGCGGGTAGGTTGTCGCAAAGAGTCTCTATTCGGCAGATGGGCGCATAGTTTGGCACTTTAGTAGGGGATGCGCGGAGCTCATGTGTCTATGTATGTATGCAGAGTCAAATGATGTTTCCGAATGGTTGGGGTGGTTGGAGAAAAGGAAGTGGTCCTCGGAAACGGAAGTCGGGAGTCGCGCATGTGACGCGGCCGCGGGTTAAGAAGAGTGATGTGATGCATCTCACTTGGAAGTTGCGGAAGGGGTTGCCGTCACTGCGCAACAGCTCGGCGGCTCGGCGGCTCGTGCGATTTTTGATGCGCTACGGAAGGCGAAGCTCGCTGGGCTGCGGGTCATTCACTTCTCGATTCAGAACGATCACCTCCACATGATCGTCGAGGCTCCCAATCGCGAGCTCTTAGCCAACAGCATGCGCGGACTCGGCTGCCGGATAGCCGAGGCTTTGAACAAGGTCTGGGGCCGCACAGGGAAAGTGTTCGCCGAACGGTTTCAGCAGGTGCGCAATGCGTTGCGCTACGTTCTAAACAACCACTTGAAGCACAAGCAGGAATCAGAGTGCGGCCGTCCCGACAGCTATTCCTCCGGCGACTACTTCGACGGCTGGAGCGACTT
>JBLIOI010000141.1:0-11492 GCA_047639675.1 Planctomycetota bacterium
CCAGCAACATGGAACAATAAGCCCGAAGAGGTGAATGGCTTCAAGCCGGAATCCCCGCCGCGATCTACGACCGAACAGAATGTCGATTTATGGCCCTTGACAGCCACCCGTTTAGAGGTGACTCGGTATTCCGCGGTATTCCCGCGAGCTGAACAAATAGCTTTTTGGCAGTTCGAGGTGATCGAGGAGCGGTTTGGAATCTGGAGCCACCAATTCAGGGCGGTCGATGTGCTAGGTTAAGACATGAGAAAATACCTGCTTCCCGCAGCCCTGTTTTGGTCCCTCTGCTTGGGTTGTGGTTCCAGTAGCTCCGCACCTGTTGAACATGTCTATTCCCTAGATGTGGATTTTGCACGAACGGACGCCCCCGGCCTTTCCCCCATTGAAGTGCTCGTCAGTATTCGTCGTGACGGCGTAGCGGTTTCTGGCGCATCCGCAGAGGTCACAGTGCAGTTTGATAGCGGGTCTACTTCCGGCGTGATCGAACTTTCAGGCGGCGAGTATTCGGCGACCTTGACACCCTCACTGACTGGGGAGTATCCGGTCACCATTGGCTACGCGGACCAACTTGTCACACGCACGCCGATTGTGCTGGGAACAGTGCACCCAGACTGGGGGCAACCCATGAGCGTAGAGGGAATGGTGAATACAGCGGGGTACGAAGATGGGCCGACCATTACCGCCGACGGGAGTTACTTATTCGTGCAGTATGGGCCGATCTATTTCAGTTCGTTGATCGCCTTCGATTTGCCCAGGGCAATCGGGGGATGCGAAGGGCACCGACTGGAGTATCCGTTGGGTACCTTAAATCGTTGCACCCATGAGTGGTTCGACGCGAGCATTGGGCCGTACTCGGCTCCAGAGCGCCCCGGCTTCTTCGACGGGCGGATCATCGCTGGAATCAACCTTCACAACGCGGTCTCCTGGGGAATCGGGATCGAGGAGACGATCATCTATGCCCCGTCGACAATGTTCTACGGTTTTGCGAGGCAGGAGGATGGGTCCTATGCGGATCCCTTTTATATGGCATTTTATGATGAGAACGACGGCATCATCAATCCGTATGGCCTGAGCTTTCGATTGAATGGGGATGGCACGGCGACCACTCTGATGACCATGAATGATCCGAGTGATGGGCCGACCATAGACTTGGACGGGGATGGCAATGTGGATGTGGAAAGTGGTTTTGATCTGTACTCATCCGAAATCATCTTGGGATTCGACACACGTCTAGGCTCTTACCTGTACTCGGGGAATCCCGGTACTCCGCCCGTCATGGGGACCGATTTCATTACCCAAAAGATCGAATTTGGCAATGTCGGAATCCATGGCAACGCCGGCACCCAGGGGAATTCACACATTTACGAAGAGGGCGGAACCATAGCCTCGATCTGGACCGACGACGAATATGACACGGGGGGTGACCACGGCAACCTGTCGGTCCACTTGTTGGATTCCGGTGTATTCCCCGCCGGGACTTGGACCAAACTTGAACTCCCCAGCGCGATCAACGAAGCGGCACCCGAGACCGAGACCCAACCCTTCTTCACGGGCACCGAGCTCTTCTACGCGGCCTCGAACGAGACGGCCCCCCCGTCCGTGGTGTTCAACGATTACACGGGATCACACGATCAAGCCTCGTTCGCGGACAACGCCAATTGGGGTGACCGCGAGACCGTGCTTGCGGGAGTTACGGGCGAAGGCCTAAGTGAGATCATTGCCGTGGGGGAGCCGACCTTGGCCATGATCGACGGGGTACAGCACTTGTTCTTCGTCTACGTGGTGGTCCGCAGTCACGATGAGGCCATGCCCATTGCCGATGTGGACATGCAAGTGGGCTACATTCGGAAGCGCTAAAGCTCTAGTCAAGCATAGGTGATTGCCCAGCGAACCCCGCTGTGGCTTCCAGCTTAGCAAGGGTTGAGCTGCCGAGCAGATTCCGTCTTACTCCCCGTTATTGGGCCGTCGATTTAGATGATAAAACCCTCTGCCACGGGTTGACGCCGTCTTGATCCGTGGGACTACGGCGCCCTGTCTAATAACAGGATCGCGGCCCAAACCCGCCTGACTGATGGACAGACGACGGATCTCGGCGAGGGGCATTCCCCGGAACCTCCCCCACAGTCTCGCCGCGAATTTCGTCTTCAAGCTGCCCGGCGGTAGTGCTTGAGCAGACCGCCAAGTCGTTCCACGCATTCCACCGGGCCACGGCCAGGAATTTTGCAGATGCCCTAACGAATCCTTAAGTCGCCCGCCGATATTTATGCCTGCCAAGGCTCCCTTTCCCGAATTTCAGCTTGCTACTAGAATCCCTCGTCCTATTCCCAGCACTATGTGCAATGAGCCTCATTGCACTTCACCAGCGGTCCAAGTACTTGCAGGCTGTGGTGGGGCTGACCTCTACTCTAGAATGTTTGGAACGCCTGACGGCGGGTGAAGAGCTGACGGCACCTGGAAACGTTCCCTGCGAACTGGTGGATGACCTAGTCGCTAGCATCACCAAGAGTGCAGCAGGACTCTGCAACCAGGGACGCCACCTAAGAGCGATCATCGAGGCAGAACCCGAATGCGTCAAGATGCTGGATGTCGCGGGTAACCTACTAGAGATGAATTCAGCTGGGCTGAGAATGATCGAAGCGGACTCATTTGAGCAGATACGCGGAGCCAACGTATCGGCCTTGCTACATCCGGATTGGAAGGAACCGTTTCTAAAAATGCACAGGGCCGTCATGCGTGGTGAATCGCATCGCCTGATTTTTCAACTAGTGGGTCTCAAGGGAACGCAGCGTTGGATGGAGACCCATGCGGTACCCCTGCGCAACGCCGACGGTGAGGTGGTCCACCTCGCCATCACCCACGACATATCCAAGCGAAAGCAACAAGAGCTGGAACTGATCGAGGCCAAGGAACGGGCTGAGGCCTACAGCGCCTCGAAGACCAATTTTTTGGCAAATATGAGCCATGAACTTCGCACCCCCCTAACGGCGGTGCTGGGCTATGTCGACGTACTCAGTCTGGAGGACTGCAGTCCAGAGGAACACATCTCGAGCATTGAAACTATCCGCGGGAGCGCCAACCACCTGCTTGCGTTGATCAGTGACGTCTTGGATGTCTCCAAGGTTGAGGCAGAGATGGTCGAGATCGAATGCCTGCCCATGAATCCGGCCGACCTGATCTGTGAAGTTGCCGATTCTCTGAGGGCCCAGGTGGAGAGTCAGGGCATTGGACTCACGGTCAAGTTGGAGGAGCCCTTGGCCGCGGAAATCACTACTGACCCGCTGCGCCTGCGCCAGATTCTCACGAACCTCCTGGGCAACGCCATCAAGTTCACCCGGCACGGAGAGGTCAGCGTCAAACTGAGCTGTCCTCCTGCAACGAGCGCTGGAGCAACGGGCCTAGCCTCCCTACGTCTGAGCGTGTCCGACACGGGGATTGGGATTGCGCCCAGTGCTATCGACACTCTCTTTACAGCCTTCACTCAAGCAGAGAGCTCCACCACCCGCAACTTTGGGGGTACGGGCCTGGGCCTGACAATTTCACAACGACTGGCGGTCATGATGGGAGGGTCCATCCTTGTTGAGAGCGAGTTGGGCAAAGGGAGCGAGTTCACACTCGTCTTAGAAGTTCAAGCAAGTATGAAGGAGGCTACGTGCCCTGTCGTGCAGAACTCACCACCAGCGGCACTGCCCAAGCGCGCTTCCAGTGCTAAGCAAGAGCTTCCCGGCTTCTGTGCCAGGGTTCTCTTGGTCGAGGACAACACCATCAATCGCAAGGTCCTATGCAAGCTGCTAGAGTCCTTAGGAGTAGAGGTTGAGCAGGCAGGCGATGGCCAAAAATGCGTGGACATGGCTAGGCAATCCATACAATCCAAGCATCCCTACGACCTGATCCTTCTCGACATGCACATGCCCGTGATGGACGGCTATGAGGCGGCTGAGATTTTGCGGACCGAGCACTACCCGACGCCGATCGTTGCGCTTACCGCCAGTGCCATGGATGACGACCGCGGCCGCTGCCTGGCTGCCGGATGCGACGACTATGTCACCAAACCGATTCGACGGGAGCAACTGCATGCTGCCCTTACCAGGCACCTTGAAACGACGTTAGGTCACCCCTCACGTAGGTAGCTCTAGCTAGCCCTGTAGCTTCTCGCTTCATTCGCAGTCTGGCATTGGAATGGGGCCAGAAACTCTGCTCACTCTTCCTGTTTGTTCTTCGCAGAAAGGTCCTAAGCATGGTCGTCTGCGTGCCTTGTTCGGTAGACAGCCGAGTAGGTGTTTCGAGTTGATGGTGATGTGACTGTGGCTGGAGAAGCCCAGGCTCAGGCCGGGGCCAATCTCCCCAGGTGGCCTTGGTGCCCTATGCTCTCAGGGTTTTGATCAGCTCTCGAATCTTACTTTAGGCAATGCAGTGCCAAGGGACGCGCCCATAGGCTCACGAGTCCATAAGTAGCACAAAAAGCAATGTCGAATGGCCTACTGCGCCGAGCACGACAAGACACTTGCACACAGTTTAGAGTCAACCTTGTAGGTCCCGCTAGATACGGACGAAGCTGAGGATAGGCGACACAAAGGGCCCCTGCCGTCAATTTCACGGCTCGCCCGGACCCCAGAGCCACTCTGTCAACCCGTCTTTTGCCTCTCGGCCCGGCTCCCCCCTCCATTCCAACGAGCAGGTCACCGCTGAAGCCGCGCAGTTTCGCTATCCGCCGGAGTCAGGCTAAGCCTCCCCCACAACCGACCCTCAACGCGCCCGCGATTCATGCTCATCAACAACCCTCGAACCCGAGCTCAAGCAACGGCGCGCGCGCTGGTTGCGGGTGGTTTGATCTTGGTTGATTGCAGTTGAGGAGCAACTGAGATCAAACCCAACCTATCGATTCGCCGTCCACCCCCGAACCCCCGCGACTACCCACGCCCCGAATCATCTTTTCCCTACTCCCCGAGCGCGCAGTTGAGAATCCCTAAGCCTCAATCGTGAACGTCTTCCCAGGCTCTAACACAAAGTCTGTCGACTCCCCTCCGGAGCGCTCGATTCGGTACTTTCCGTTAGGCAAGGACACGGGGAAATCAATCCCCTCCATTCCATCGCAGACGAGGACATCTACGCTCGACGTCGTGTTGAAGAGGCGCAGGTCTTTCAGCGAACGAGCATCGTCCGACACTAGCCGCTGAACAAGTAAACTCCCCGGCTCTGGCAAGGACACTTCCCCAAAGACTACCTTTCCCAAGGTTCCTGAGGGGAAGCCGCGACGCTGACTCCAACCGCATTGCATGCCTCCAACTTCGTACTCGTAAACACCCGCAGCCAAGTCCAGGGTGTCCATAAACTTGCGCGTAAATTCAGCTTTGGCAATCATCCAAGACCCACGACCAATCGCTGGGTTCCAGACTCGTACAAGGATGTCATTGAGTTTCTCGCCGCCGGCATGAAGGATTTGAAGTCGAGCACTCATGCTGCTGCGCAATTCCGTTGGAACGCGCACCGTTTGGAGAATTCCGTCCGCGAGGAATCCCTCGCGAACGAGCGCGGGAGGGTTTCCCCAGGGTCCTTCCGGACGCAACAGCAATCGGAAACTGCCGCTGGGTAGATTCGGGATGGTGAAGATGCCGTCGCTGTCGGTGATCGCCGTGTCTGCGTGGGCGTTGCCATCACCTGTGAACTCCATTTCTGCTTGCCACTTGGCCAGCGGCATCCCGTTTTCATCGACAACCATGGCTCGGAATTCTTTGCCTCGAGCGAGGGTTGCGTCCCAGGTGTTCTTTGCGAGTTCGATGATATTGAGAGTTTCCTCGCTAAGCCCGAGGTCTCCACCACCGGCGCGAATACGGACCTCGCCGTGCTTCAAGTCATCGAAGATGTACTCTCCCTGTGCATCGGCAAAGATCGGGACACGCCAGCCCTTTCCACGGTCCAAGGTGATCGCTGCGCCAGCGGCTGGAGATCCATTTGCTTTCGTAATGGTGATGAGTAGCTTGGTGTCTGTAGGTGAGTTCTCTTGAGGAGCATCCTCCTCTTCGCTCCCATCCCGATCGAGGCGGATCGCGGACTTGCGCCGCCTGTCAATCGGCTTGCCGCCCCGAGATCCAAAGGGAGCCGTGAAGGTCAGAAGCCCGGACTCTTCGTCAACGCGCCCAGTGAAGGCTACATCGGGCACATGGGATCCAATCCCTGCGGCCTCGGGGTTGCGGGTGACATCTTCCCCTGATTCCCAATTGACCGTTTTTTCGCGTCTCACGACGATCTTCATCAGACGCTTAGCCTCTTTTCCATCAACGTAGCCAAGCTCTTCTAAGGACTTCAACGTCCCCTTGAATCGCTCAAGTTGCTTCCCGTTCGATTGCTTGATCATGCCTGCAATTGTGCCGGCCATATCGGCTTCGAGATCCTCCCCCGCGCCATCCAACAAACCCACGACCGTCGCATAGTTCTCGCGTGGTGCGAGGGCCACTTGAATTCTCTCACCGGCGACGAGCTCAAGCATGCGCAGACCGGAGAGTACACCCCCGCGCAGATTGAAGTCCTCGCCAAGGGTCCTGCCGAAAGCACGATCTCGTTCCAGGTCAGGCGACTCAACAAATAGCGCGACTTCCATCGAGGGTTCTCGGCCGTGAAAGCTCGCCAGAAACGAACCATCCATGCCCGTCGATCCCACGAAGTTCATCGGTTGGCGAACGGGCGCTAGATATACATCGGCGCCACGAACTGGCAAGTCCAAGTCGTCCCGAACCGAGATCAGCAACTCGAACAACATCTCATCTTCCGGCTCCTCAGTCAGGTCCTCCGGGCCGTCCACACCCTCTCGGGTCTCGGGCACCTTTGACAGTGTGGTCAGGACCTCCGCGTCCGGTGCCGCGCTCGCTATCAATCCCCCAGGCCCGATCGACTCGTAGTCCATCGCCGAGCTCTCGTCTTGACCGAGGAGGCTCCAAAAGCCCAGGAGCAATCCGATGGCAATCAGGACCACAACGACCTTCGCAAACCTTCCGTTGCCGCTTTCATGGTTCATTACGTTCACCACCCTACTCCTATTTATGGAACTCCGGCGCCACCCACAAGCTTGCGGAGTGACGCCGGAGGTATTTCGGCCATGCTTTTTACAGCGGCCCTGGTGAATTCACTAGAAGCGGAAAGGTAGCTTGAGGAACTCTAGAGACATACCAAATGGCCATTGCATGGACCCATTATCGAAGGTCACACGGAAACGTAGGTAACGGAAGTCTCCGTTCGATGGATGACTCGCGAGAGCACCAAGGTCCGTTAGCCAGGTGTTTACCGAGGGCAGGATTGACGCTGAATCAAGCTCACCGTTCGCAAGCGCGGGTGCAACTTGGAACTCAAACTTGACCGGGTTGTTGCTTCCAAAGTTCTGCAATCCCCAAGGGGAGGTGTAGCGCGGTCGAAGGACAACAACACCATTGGACGGCATCGATTGCCCAGTCGACATGACCTCCAAGATGAGCTAGCCTCCTTGGTCAACCACAATTGCCGAGTCCACAGTGACCGAATAGTCCGGAATCATTTGCACTGCAAAGCCAAGCAATAGCTCAGGATGCTGCAAGTTCACCTGATCTGCTGGTGCGAGCTCAGCTGCTGCGCAGCGACAATTAGAACTCCCCGCTCGTGTTGCCTCATCTCAGAATGTTACCCGCTGCTTCATGGAGAATCGCACCCGGCGACGGGTTCCGGTTTCCTCCTGGGGGAGCCGCGCAAAGCCTGCCCCCAGCAGGCTGAGGCGTAGCGCGGCGGTCCGCGGGCAAAGCCCCCGGGAGGTGGGGGTCCGGGGAAGGAGACTCACGAGTTTTGGGCAACTCAACCGGGGGTCTCGCTGCGATTATCGAGACCCAATCCTGCGTCAGCGTTTTCTGTGAACATAGGTCGGCGGACGGCCATGGCTCGCCAGTCCCGGCCACGACGCTGGACGGTGCGGAGGTGCCCCGTAAGCCCCGGCCTTGCTTTGTCCTTGTGCGCTCCAGTCGTTCGGCATATCACGAAACGGCGGAGCGGGATTCAACACGAGTAACGGCGTGGAGCTCGTGGTCCTGCCCTAACCGCGGCTCACGTCTCTTCTGTGAGTACCTCGGGGAATACATGATCCACGAGGTGCGCGGCGGACTCCGCCATGCGACGCCCACCGCAAGAGGGACAGAAACCTCGGCCCTTACACGAGAAGGGAATAAGGAAGTCACTGCCGCAAGTGAAGCAGTGAAATCGACAGAATGCCGCAGGTGAGATGCGTGCGGAGTTTGCGTTCGACGTGAGACGGCAGACTGGGGCTCGAGGGGTCCACCGCGACGCGTGCGAGAAAGGTCTCGAGGTGAGCAAAAAGAACTCCGCGCAGAACCTCCGACGAAGGGTAGCGGGCCGCTACTGTTCGCTGCGTGCCTCCTCGGTGATGGACATCCATGCGGATGGACGTTTCGCGCACAGGGTGGTCACGGGCCGAGGGCTGAACTTCGTGAAGGGAAAGCACAAGATCGGGGCCCGGCGGTTCAATGGATGCCCAGGGGGGTCCATCAGCTACAGCAGGAAACCCTCCGTTTGCCGAAGCGGCAAGTTAAAGAGC
The DNA here is from genome assembly GCA_047639675.1 of Planctomycetota bacterium. GTDB lineage: Bacteria > Planctomycetota > UBA1135 > UBA1135 > JABACD01. The sequence goes on from JBLIOI010000141.1 coordinate 8,567, forward strand.
AACCGAATCGTTAGCGCGGTTTCAATGGCGAGGTCAGAGTACTTGCGGGGTGCTCCTCGCTGTCCGGTGGACTTTGCATTCCACGCTTTGATTGCTCTTGGCGTGATCCACAGGGTGATGTCGCCGCGCTGGACGAAGGCTTTTTCGTACTCGGCCCAGTTGGTGACACGGTAGCGGATCTTGTACTTCGGGTGAACTCTTGATTTCATCGGCGGGCTTTCGACCGATTCATCGCGCGCACAAAAAAAACCGCCCTTCTTGGACACGTAAACGGGGGTAATTCTGCACCAACGCCTGAACGAATTGCTTTGGCAGTGAATTCCTGACTTGAAGTCCACGGGGTGATCTCGGCGCCTTATATTGGAGTTCATCCGAGAGCTGACGCCTCGGCTGCTCCCCATGCGAATCCTCACCCTTGTCCTCACTTTATTCGGCCCGGCGGGCCTGAGCGCGGCTCAGATTCAATTCGTCGAGTCTGGAGTGGGGCGCGGCTTGACGCCCGTCTTTCCCGCCAGCGGCTTGACCGTGGGGGCCGCGGCCGCGGACTACGACGACGACGGTGACGTCGATCTCTTCGTTCCGAACGGCTTGGGCGCGCCAAACCAGTTGTATCGCAATCTCGGCCAGGGGCAGTTCGAGGAGGTCGCCGCTCTGGTAGGACTCGACTCGATCCGCAACGATCGAGCGGCGCTCTGGTTCGACTATGACGGTGATGGCGATCTCGACCTCGCTGTGGCCAACGATTGCTTCGAAACGGTGACGTGCACGGAAGCCGATAGCCTGCACTTCTACCGCCAAAACCCCGGCGGTGCCTTCGAGGACATCACGTCGAGCATCGGCTTGAGCGGCTTTTGGTTGCCCAACCCCGATACCCATGTCGGGGGCCTTTCCGCGGGCGACGTGAACAACGACGGCTGGTTGGACTTGTACGTCTGTTTCTGGGAGGGAGCGGCGCGGCTCTTCTTGAACGACGGGCAAGGAGCGTTCCTGGATGCGAGCGCATCGAGTGGCGTGGGCCTCTCCAGGCCTTTCTGGCAGCCCGTGATGCACGACTTCAACGGTGACGGTTGGCTCGACATTTTCCAAGCCGTCGACTTCACGCCCAACCTCTTGTGGTTGAACAGCGGCAACGGGAGCTTCCTCGATGCGGCCCAGTCGAGTGGAACGGACAACGCGATGAACGACATGGGCGTCGCGTTGGGCGACTGGAACAACGACGGCGACCAAGACGTCTACGTCACCAATCAATTCGGTCCAGGCGAGCACAACATCTTCCTCGTGCGCCGGGGAAGCGGTCAGCCAACGCCCTCCAATCCGATCAGGTTCGACGAAGGAGCCAAGCGCTTGGACATCGAGCAAGGCTACATCGGTTGGGGCGCAACTTTCTTGGATGCGGACCTCGACGGCTGGCTCGATCTCGCCGAGACGTCCAGTTCGCTGAACTCGATGAATTTCTTCCACAACCGCGGCGGTCATCAGGGCTTCGACGAGCTCTCGGCGATCGTCGGCGTGGGGGCGATGTCGCGTGGTGGAGGACTCATTGCCTTCGACGTGGATCGTGACGGCGACGCGGACCTCTGCGAGTTCGGCTTCAATCCCGGGGCGCCGAGGCTCTACGAGAACGATCGAAGTGGAATCAATGACGGCCGCACGCACTTGACCATCAAGCCACGCCTCAACGGCGGCAATCGGCGCGCGATCGGAGCTTTGTTGGAATTGCGCCATTCGGACGGGAGCGTGCAAACGCGCGTGATCACGGCCGGGACGAGCATGCTGAGCCAAGAACCGGCTGAGGCTCTGTTCGGCTTGGCGCAAGGCGAGGTCATCGAGCTCGTGGTGCGTTGGCCCGGCGGTTCAGTCAGTCACCATCCCGGCCTGACCGCTGGTTCCACCATCACCGTCTGGAAACCTTGAGTCCGGCTCGGTCTTCTCACAGAGGACTACTAGTCTAGCTCCCGCTCTTCAGCGCGCCCTGTCCAATAACAGGATCGCGGCCCAAACTCGCCTGAACGATAGACATACGACGGATCTCGCCGTGAAGTTTTGGCCGTGGATCTCGGCGATGGGGCATTCCCCGGAATCCGAGGCGGACCTCCCCCACAGTCTCGCCGCGAATCTCGTCTTCAAGCTGCCCGGCGGTAGTGCTTGAGTAGACAGCTGCCTTCCGACCGAGCGCTTTGGCTTTAGCGGCCAGCCGTCGCCGCTGGCAGTCTGTCAGCCTGAGTTTCCTGCCCTGCATCTGTTCTTTGAGCACCCGGTTATCCTCGACGAGGTAAGCGATGACATCGGCCTGGTAGCGATTGACCAGGCCGGAGAGAGTCATGAGAAGCACTTGAAGGGGGTAGGTTTCGGCCAGTATGGTCCTATTCTACGGTGCTTGAAATGCACGACATCGCAGGCGAATCGCCACGGCTTTATATTTGGACACGAAGGCCAGGAGTCTGAAAATCGAGCAGGGCACGTCCGAAAAAATCATCGCGCAGGATGGGCGTCTTTCCAAAGGGAGAACCCCCTCCGTGTCCGCCGAAGGGAATGTGATTGCCCTGAGACGAGAATGCGTTGTCGTGGCCGGGGAATCCGCTCTCTACATCGAGGCCGTAGATAGACTGATCCAAACACAGGACAGACGATTGAGTGAACGACTGGTCATGACCAAAGCGGCCGCCACCGCCGCCGGCTGCAGAGCCAAAGGCACCTTCACCGCTGCCGCCGCGTGGAGTCACTTCGCTAGTTAGAACACTCCCCACGCCTCCGCTACCCCCACCACACTGTCCCAGTGCACCGGGCTCGGGAACCGTGGGCGAATTCAGAGTAAATACCGAGGCGGCATCGCTACCGTCCACACTGATCCTTCCATCAATTCGCACCGTCCCCCGTGCCATGGATCGTCACAGGCTTCGGGCCGACAAAGTGAAGAACAGAACCG
>JBLIOI010000142.1:0-11375 GCA_047639675.1 Planctomycetota bacterium
ACTACATGCCTGCACTCTTGGAGTATTGTCGCAGCGGCGGCACCCTGGTGCTTCAGTACAACACGCGTCATGCGCTCAAAACGGAGTCCTTTTCCCCTTATCCCATCACTCTTTCGCGAGATCGTGTGACCGAGGAGGACGCTGCCGTGCGCTTCCTTGCGCCCGAGCACGCGGTGCTCAACCAACCTAATAAACTGACTCCAGCCGACTTTGATGGCTGGGTGCAAGAGCGCGGCTTGTACTTTCCGAGCGCGTGGGACGAGGCCTACCAGGCCATCCTGAGTTGGAACGATCGCGGGGAAGAGCCTAAAGACGGATCCCTCCTTGTGGCCGCATATGGCGAAGGCTTTTACGTCTACTCGGGCATCTCGTTCTTCCGGGAACTTCCCGCCGGTGTACCCGGCGCGTATCGACTACTCGTCAACCTGTTGAGTCTGGGCCATGAATGATGAACCCCCGCCCATCTTTTCCAGCTGGAATGGATGGTATGCCTTACTGATCGGTGTCTTAGCGCTACTGGTTTTGCTCTTTACCCTCTTCACGAGGTACTACTCATGAGCGCCATCGACTGGGTGGTGTTGATAGGCACCCTGCTATTCATCGTGAGCTATGGGACCTGGAAGACCCGGGGTGCCAAGGACTTGGATGGATACCTGAAGGGTGGCAATACCGCCCAATGGTGGGGCATCGGAATCTCGATCATGGCCACGCAGGCCAGCGCGATCACGTTCCTGTCGACTCCCGGGCAGGCCTACACCGATGGTATGGGTTTCCTGCAGTTCTACTTCGGTTTGCCGATCGCGATGGTGATTCTTTCGGTGACCTTCCTGCCGATCTACTACCGCTTGAAGGTGTACACAGCCTACGAGTTTCTGGAGAGTCGTTTCGACCTGAAGACACGCACGTTAGCGGCACTGCTCTTTTTGGTGCAGCGCGGACTAGCGGCGGGCATCACGATCTACGCCCCGGCTATCATTCTCTCGTCGCTATTGGGCTGGAACCTGACGGCTACGAACATTTTTATTGGCGCGCTGGTCATCGTCTATACCGTTTCAGGCGGTACCAAGGCGGTCACGCAGACCCAAAAGCAACAGATGACGGTGATGATGGGGGGCATGCTGGTGGCGGGCATCATGGTGATTCGCATGCTGCCCGCAGATATCGGTTTTGGCGATGCCTTGCACGTAGCGGGCCGCATGGGGAAGCTGAATGTTGTCAACTTCGACTTCCAACTGAACGACCGCTACAACTTCTGGTCGGGAATCACCGCAGCCTTGTTTCTGTTCATGTCGTACTTCGGTACCGATCAGAGTCAGGTGCAGCGCTATTTGAGTGGAAAATCTCTAGCAGAAAGCCGCCTAGGGTTGATCATGAACGGGTTGCTCAAGGTGCCGATGCAGTTCGTCATTCTGTTCATTGGGGTCATGGTCTTCGTTTTTTATCAGTTTGACCGGCCTCCTATTTTCTTCAACCAAGTGGTTGCGCAACAGGTGCAGCAGTCCGATCGCGCGGAGGAATTCGCGGACATTGAAGCGGGCTATTACGCACTACACGACCAAAAACGCGCCGAGCTCTACGCGCTCGTGGGAGCAGTTCGCGCGGGGGACGCCGAAGGCGACGCCCGGCATCAAGCACAGGCTCAGCATTTGCTCGCCGAATCTGAGCTTCTCCGAGACCAAGCCAAAGAGCTCATTCGCGAGGCGGTGCCGGGGGCGGAAACCAACGACAAGGACTACGTCTTCATGGGTTTCGTGATGGAGCACCTGCCCATAGGCCTGATTGGCCTGCTCTTTGCCGTGATGTTTTCTGCGGCGATGAGTAGCACGGCCTCGGAGTTAAACGCCTTGGCTACAACCACGACCATCGACCTTTACAGGCGTTCGATTCGTAAGAATGCGAGCGAAACCCACTACCTGCGCTCCTCGCAAGTATTCACCCTTATGTGGGGCCTGCTCGCGATTGCCTTTGCGACCTACGCCTCGCTATTCGAAAATCTAATCCAAGCGGTCAACCTGCTGGGTTCCCTCTTTTATGGAACGGTGCTGGGGATCTTCTTGGTGGCCTTCTACTTCAAGTACATCCAAGGAACGGCGGTCTTCATAGCTGCTTTGTTAGCGGAGGCCATCGTGATTTGGATTCACTACCAAAACGCGGCGGAGACGGCCCCCTCTTGGTTGACCATGGGGTTTCTCTGGTACAATGTGGTCGGGTGTCTACTCGTGATCGTACTCGGCTATGTCCTGCAAATTGTGATCCCTTCCCCCCCGAAGCAAAGCCCAAATACCAGTGCCTGACCGGCCTCTAGAGGCCATAACGAGTTCCTAGATAGCACGGTTTGGGAACGGCGCTAATTTTCCGTAAGGCCTAGTCCGCAGGCGTGCCATTGCCAGTATGGTCACGGCGCCAATCGATCGGTTGGCTCTATCGACCCTTCGGTCCAATCCACAAAACACCATGAGCCTGTCTTCTTTTCTCTTCTCGCCTCTAGCGAAGTCCCTGTCCGTGCTGGCCGTCTCGATGGTTGCTCTGCAAGCCACCGCGCAAGCCCAGATCAACAAAGCTCCCGCCAGCCCCCACGCCACCACGGTTCAGCAGGTCGGCTTGTCCAAGGTCACCTTGGACTACAGTCGTCCCGGTGTCAAAGGACGTGTCATCTTCGGTGAGCTAGAAGCCTTCGGCGCCGTTTGGCGCGCCGGAGCCAACGCCTGCACCACGATCGAATTCGCCGCCAACGCCATGGTCGCTGGTTCCGAAGTACCCGCGGGCAAGTACTCCGTGTTCACCATCCCCCAGAAGGACAAGTGGACATTCATCCTCAACAAGGACACCGGCCTGTGGGGTGCTGGCGGATACGATCCCGCGAAAGACCTCATGCGCGTCGAGCTTCCGATCATCGCGCTTGCAGATGTTCACGAAACCCTAACCATCGAATTCGAGAACTTCCACTCGAATGGTGCCGACCTCAGCATCGCCTGGGCCAACACCAAGCTCTCGGTCCCGGTGGTCATCGACAGCGACGACATGGTCTTTGCGGAAATCGATGAGAAGATCATCAATGCCAAAGGCGAGATCTCCGGTCGCACTTACTTCGATGCGGCCATGTTCTACTTCGAAAAGAAGAAGGACCTTCCCATGGCCGCTACGTGGATGGACAAAGCGGTCGAACTCAACCCCGAAGCCTTCTGGCAAATCTACGCCCAAGCCGAAATGGCCCTACACATGGGCGACTCTGCCAAGGCCAAAACCTGCGTCGAAGCTTCTATGAAGCTCGCCAAGGCAAGCCCCCAAGGCGACTATGGCTACGTGGCCAAGGGCAAAAAGTTGCTTGAGAAGATCAACGCCAAGTAAGGGCTCCACAGGCGCCGCGCGTCCGACCGGCAGCCACACAAACGGCCCCCTCGAGAAATCGAGGGGGCCGTTTTGCTTAGAACCCTAGTCCAACTGGAGAGCAAATGCAGGCCACTGCCACTTGCTCTTCATGCCCTAGAGCAGACATCTAAGTGCGGAGGCGTTTTGGACGGATTTCTCCGCCAATCGAAGTGACGCGCCGTCTATAGTGCAACCCTTACATGGATCGGAAGATAATTCAGGGGTTGCCTACTGGGACGTACCAAGCTGAATATCTCTGGTTCAGTTACCTCTGCACTTGCGACCCCATCCCTTGAAATTAATCCGCTCTCGCCGTCTTGGTTCGCCCTCGTGGGCTTGGATGCTATCTTTGGGACTGTTCGCTTGCGGCGGGGATGCGCCGACCAAAGCTGGCAAGGTTTCTACGGCCGCTCCTGCAGCCGTCGAAGTGGGGCCTATAACCAGGGGTCCTATCAGTCTGCGGCGCTCCTTTAGCGGGACATTGGAAGCTTCGGGAGAAGTGAATCTGGCGTCGCGCATCTCAGGGCACTTGGATCGGCTTACGGTGGACCTGGGAGATGTGGTCGAGCGTGGCCAAGTCATCGCTTGGCTCGATTCCGACGAATTGGAGTTGGCTGAATTGCAGGCCATCGCAGACCTTGCTGTGGCCAAGGCCAACCTGCAAGAAGCCGAGGCTGGTGGCAGATTTGCTCGGCGGACGCTCGAGCGCCGGGAGGTCCTGGGGGCCAAAGGCATCACATCCCCGTCAGAATTGGATTCTCTGCGCGCTAGCGCTACCGCGGCCGATGCAGCCGTTGCTGTGACCCAAGCCAGGGTGCGCCGAGCAGAAGCCGCTCTCGAAGGAGCGCGCTTGCGTTTAGCCCAAACCCAAGTCATCGCGGATTGGGAAGAGTTGTCGAGCTCCGCAGGCGATGGCCTGCCTTCGTCGCCTTCGGTTCGTTTTGTCTCCGCGCGCTTCATGGACGAAGGGCGTTTGGTAAGTGCTGGAACCCCCTTGGTTTCGGTAGTGGCCCTGCGCCCGATCGTGGCGGTAGTGACCGTTCCTGAGCGGGATTACGCGCGCCTAGCGGCGGGGTTGCAAGCCACCATCACCACGGACGCGTACCCCGCAGAGGAATTCCAGGGGGTGCTCACGCGCATCGCTCCGGTCTTCAGTCGAGCGACTCGTCAGGTTCGAGTTGAAATTGAACTCGCCAATGAGGATCTGCGACTTAAGCCGGGCATGTTCGTGCGCGCGGAGTTGGAACTGGCCCGGGCCAGCAACGCGACCATCGTTCCGTTTGTCGCGGTCACCGAACGCTCGGGGGTCGAAGGGGTCTTTGTCTTAAATCCCGGCGCCAATACTGTCCGTTGGGCTCCGATCCAACCAGGAATCCGTGACGGAGCTTCGATCCAGATCCTAAACAACAACATTGCCGGGCAGGTGGTCACCCTAGGCCAGGAAATGTGCGACGACGGATCCACTGTGATCGTCCCCGAGCCACAAAACGTGCACAAATCGAACCGATGAATCTGCCCGCCGCGAGTATTCGCCGTCCGATCTTCGCCACCATGGTGACCCTTATGGTGGTTGCCTTGGGGTTGGTTTCCCTGAGCCGCTTGCGAATCGACTTACTACCGGAGGTTGAGCTACCGACCTGTACGATTCGAACCGCATTGGAGGGCGCAAGCCCAGAGGTTGTGGAGCGCTTGGTGACCCAAATCCTTGAGGAGGTTGTAGCGACGGTTCCAGGCGTTGAGGAGATCGCTTCCAACTCCTCCGAGGGTAATAGTCGGATTACGGTGCGCTTTGCTTTTGGAGTGGATTTGGATGCGGCCGCGATCGACCTTCAGGCGCGGATTGATCAGGAAATCGACGAACTGCCCGAAGAGGTCGGGCGCCCGCGGGTTTCAAAGTTCGACATTGCGAGCTTTCCCATCGTTATCATTGGGGTTTCCAGCAAGCTCGATCCGGTGGCACTGACCCGTATGGTGGAAGACCAAATTAGGTTCCGGTTCGCCCGCATTCCGGGAGTGGCGCAGGTGGATCCTTGGGGAAGCTATGATCGGGAAGTGCGCGTGGAGATCGATCCGGGGCGTGTCAATGCTCTGGGGATTCCTTTGGATCGCGTACTCGCGGCTTTGCGAAACGCAAATCTGGACCGGCCCGCCGGCAAGCTAGAGGAAGGCCGTTTCGAAGTCACCTTGCGAGCTCCTGCTGAATTTCAAACCTTGGACGAAATTCGCGACACCATCGTGATGGAGCGCCCCGACGGAGTGGTCACCGTAGGCCAAATTGCCAAGGTCAAAGACACGTTCAAGAAACTCACCCGCAATGTTCGGGTGAATGGGGATTTAGGACTTCGCATCGCAGTGCGCAAGCAATCGAATGCGAACACCGTGGAGGTCTCCCGTCTGATCCTGGAGGAAGTGGAGCGCACGAATGCGGCCTTCCCCCAGGTCCAAATGGTGGTGACGTCCAATCAAGGAAACTTCATCGAGCGCTCCATTTCCAATGTGGCGAATTCGGTGCTCTTCGGCAGCCTATTCGCGGTGTTGGTTTTGCTTTTCTTCTTGCGCAGTATCCGCAGCACCCTGGTCATAGCCGTGGCCATTCCGATCTCGATCATCGGGACCTTTGCATTGCTGCAATTCGGAGGGTTTACGCTCAACTTGATGACGCTAGGTGGGCTCGCATTAGGCGTAGGGATGATGGTCGATAGCTCGGTTGTCGTGCTCGAGAACATCTTCCGCCGTCGGGATGAGCACGGGGAGTCAGCCAAGGTTGCCGCTGAGCAGGGCGCTTCGGAAGTGGCCAGCGCGATCGTCGCCAGCACGATCACGACGCTAGTGATTTTCTTGCCACTGGCTTTCGTCGAAGGCGTGGCCGGCGTGTTGTTTGGCGAACTGGCACTCGTGGTGGTCTTCAGCCTGATCTGTTCACTGCTGGTCTCATTGAGCTTGGTTCCAGTTCTAGCTTCGCGCTTCTTGGACCATTCTAGCGCTTCCAGCGATCATAGCGCTTCGAAGGGGCTGAGGGCGCGGTTTGCCCAGCGGGCAGCCGCGAGCTTTGATCGTCTAGACGACCGCTACAGCGCTTTATTGCGCCGCGCCCTACTGCGCCCTTGGACCGTCGTGTTCGGTTCGATCATGGTGTTGGCGTTGAGCCTGTCCCTGTATCCCTTGATCGGCAGTGAATTTCTGCCCCCTAGCGATGAAGGTGAAGTGCGGGTCACGGGCGAGATGGAGATCGGAACTCGCCTGGGTTTGGTGGATGAGCAGGCTCGAAAGCTAGAGGCGCTAGTGTTGCCGGAAGTCCCAGAGGCCACCTCATCCGTGGTTTCGGTCGGGCCGGGTTGGAATAGCGCAAATGCAGCCCGAGCGGAGATTCAGCTTTCCTTAACTCCTTCGAAATCGCGCTCACGGTCAAACGGAGAAATTGCGGCGGCCTTGCGCAAGCACTTGCAGGGCAAAGTCCCCGGCATGCTTATACGTACTCGCGCACCCCAGGGCCAATTCCTGCTGCAGCGTGTCTTGGGGAGCCAAGAGGGCATCACGATCGAAGTTCGCGGCCCCGACTTCGAAGTACTCGAAGGTTTGGCTGAAAGGGCCGCGGAAATCGCCGCACAGATTCCAGGTATTACGGATGTGGAAGTGGACCGTAAGGCAGGTGCTCCCCAACAGGAGATTCGAATCGATCGACAGAAAATCGCGGACGTCGGCTTGTCCGTTCGAGATGTAACCCGCGTTTTAGAAACGGGTTTCGCGGGGTCGCCAGCGGGAGAGTATCGTTCAGAGGGCAACTCCTATCGTATTTTAGTTCAACTCGAAGATGCCGAATACCGCACCATCGACGAGGTACTCGATATGACTTTGAGTTCACCGGACGGTGAAATGATCGCCCTTCGAAATGTGGTCGTTCCCGCCAAGAGTCGGGGCCCATTGATCATCAGCCGCAAGAACCAACAACGCGTGGTGACCGTCAGTGCGAACACCGCGGGCCGCCCCGAGGGATCTATTGCGAAGGAGCTGCAAGCGAGATTGAGCGAGCTACCGCGCCCGCGTGGACACGCCGTGCAGGTCGCAGGTACGTTTGAGGAACAGGAAGCCGCGACGCGGGAGTTGATCATCGCGTTCCTATTGGCCATCTCGCTCGTCTATATGGTTCTGGCCTGCCAGTACGAATCCTTGCGGGATCCGCTGGTGGTCATGCTCTCGGTACCGTTCGCAGCGGTGGGAGTCTTGGTCACTTTGTATCTGTCGGAAACCACGATCAATATTCAAAGCGCAATCGGGTGCGTGGTCTTGGGGGGCGTCGTCGTCAACAATGCGATCCTGCTGGTGGACCAGGCGGCCCGTTTGGTTGCCAGCGGTCAGCCCATTGCGGACGCGGTTTCGGAGGCCGGGCGCAAGCGTTTGCGCCCTATCTTGATGACCACTTCGACCACGGTCCTCGCCTTGATCCCCTTGGCGTTGGGAATCGGCGAGGGAGCGGACGCGCAAGCACCTTTGGCTCGGGCGGTTGTGGGCGGGCTTCTGGGGTCTACGATCATCACTCTGATCTTAATCCCGACCGTCTTTGCTTTACTCCACCGTGGCCAAGCCGCTCGGGACGCTAGCCCCTCGCCTAGCTTGGAGTAGCAAAAATACGGGGTCAGATGCAGCATTGGACTCCCGAATTGTCTCAATACTTCAATTCGCCTATCACGTCAGAGTGTCGGCATCGATGAGCTCGATGCGATTGCCAAAGGGGTCCGTCACATGGCATCGCACGAGACCTTCGATTTCGGTGTTCCAAGTTGCGTCGAGTCCGGCACCTTTGACGAACAATCTCAGGCCCCGCACCGTGAGCGCTGGATGTGCTTTCTGGGCGGGGACGAACGGATGCTCAACACCGACGTGAACACGGACGGCGCCGCGTTCGAACCACGCTCCGCCGCGCGCCGCCATGGCCGGCGGCTTGGGTTGCTCGAAGAGCCCGAATACTCCCATATAAAAGGCTCGGGCGAGGTCTTCTCCGCCAATGGGTATCGCCAATTGGACGTGATCTATCCCGACCCACTCGGGTACCCCATTATTCGTTTCACTTGATAGTTCTGATTTCATGAACTTATATTATAGTTGTCCGCATGGCCTCCGTAAGCGCAAGCACCCCAATCGAACTCGTTGAACGTGTCTACTCCAGTCTCCCCGGGCGGGTTTCGCTCGGTCGTGAACGCCTCGGGCGACCTCTCACGCTGACCGAGAAAATTCTCATCAACCACCTGGTTGACCCCGCAGGGCAAGAAATGGAGCGCGGCGCCAGTTACGCCGATTTCAACCCGGACCGCGTTGCGATGCAGGATGCGACGGCGCAAATGGCATTGTTGCAGTTCATGACAGCGGGGCTGAACGAGGCGGCCGTGCCCTCTACTGTGCATTGCGATCACTTGATCCAGGCCAAGGTTGGAGCCGCGATCGACCTGGGCGTTGCCGTCAACACCAACGCCGAGGTGTACGATTTCTTGAAGTCGGTCTCCGCGAAGTACGGACTCGGTTTCTGGGGCCCTGGATCCGGCATCATCCACCAGGTCGTCCTCGAGAACTATGCGTTCCCTGGCGGCATGATGATCGGCACCGACAGTCACACGCCCAATGCCGGCGGCCTCGGTATGGTCGCTATCGGTGTCGGTGGGGCCGATGCCGTCGACGTGATGACAGGCTTCCCGTTCAATGTTAAATGGCCGAAGGTGATCGGCGTCAAGCTGACCGGTTCGATCAGCGGGTGGTCGAGTCCGAAGGATGTCATTCTCGAAGTCGCTCGACGGCTCACAGTCAAAGGCGGTACCGGAGCAATCGTCGAGTATCACGGACCCGGCGCCGACTCTATCTCGGCAACGGGCAAGGGTACGATCTGCAACATGGGGGCCGAGATTGGTGCCACGACATCACTCTTCCCGTACGATCAGAACATGGCGACGTACCTTAAAGCGACCGGAAGTGGAGCGATCGCCGATGCGGCCAACAAAGTGGCTGTCGATTTGCGTGCGGATGACGGCGCCCACTACGACGAACTCATCGAAATCGATCTCGACAGCCTGCGCCCTCAGATCAACGGCCCGCACTCGCCGGACCGCGCCCACAAGATCGGTGCAGCCGGTGTCGGTGCTGCAGCGCGCGAGAACAGCTGGCCCCTCGCGCCTTCCGCATGCCTGATTGGCTCGTGCACCAACTCATCCTACGAGGACATTACGCGGGTGGCATCGATCGCCCGACAGGCCGCCGCCAAGGGTTTAACGGCGAAATGTGAGCTGCTGATTACGCCGGGTTCCGAGCAGATTCGCGCCACAATCGAACGCGATGGCCTACTGGCAGATTTGGAAGCCATCGGGGCCACCGTGCTCGCCAACGCGTGTGGACCGTGCATTGGTCAGTGGTCGCGCCCCGAGTCGATCACTGGGATGCCGAATACGATCGTCAATTCGTACAACCGTAATTTTCCGAAGCGTAACGACGGCTCCGCGAACACGCTCAGCTTCGTCACTTCCCCCGACACCGTATTGGCCATCGCGCTAGCGGGTCGGTTGGACTTCGATCCGCAGACCGAGACGATCACGGCACCGGACGGCACCGAGGTCACCCTCGATGCGCCGGTTGGCGAGATTCTTCCCAGCCGGGGATTCGACACCGGCCGCGACACCTTTACCGCTCCCCCTGCGGACGGCTCGGCCATCGAGATCGTCGTCTCACCTACGAGTGATCGCCTGCAACTCCTGACACCCTTTGAGCCTGCGAGCGCCGATTCGTATGCGAAATTGCCGGTACTGGTGAAGGCACAAGGCAAGTTCACCACCGACCACATCTCGATGGCGGGGCCGTGGCTGAAGTACCGCGGTCACCTCGAGAACATCTCGGGCAACCTCTACCTCGGCGCCGTCAATGCGTACGACGGGTACGAAGTCGGGTACGGCAGGAACCACTTGACTGGCAAGACGCAGCTCTTCCCTGAAATCGCCAAGGCATACCACGAGGCCGGTCAGGCTTGGGTCGTCATCGGCGACGAGAACATGGGCGAAGGTTCCAGCCGCGAACACGCAGCCATGGAACCGCGCTTCCGTAACGGACTGGTCGCCATCGCTCGCAGCTTTGCTCGTATTCACGAGACCAACCTCAAAAAGCAGGGCATGGTTCCGTTGACGTTTGCGGATCCCGCGGACTATGACCAGATCGATGAAAATGACAGGATCAGTATCCTCGATCTTCCTCCGGTACCCGGCGAGAATGTCAAGTGTCAGATCGTCAAGCCGGACGGCAGCACCGTCGACTTCGAGGCCAATCATACGTTTAGCCCCGAGCAGGTCGAGTGGTTCGTCGGCGGCTCAGCGCTCAACATCGTGCGCCAGAAAGTTGCCGCCGAGGAGGGCTGAACAAGCAGCCCAAGGCCATGCGTGCAAGCGGTCCTCACGGTCGCGCGGCAGCCGTTGAGGGCCCAGCTCTAGCGCTTTATCGAGCCACGGCGAGTCGCCCCTGACGCACGCCCTTTTGGCATATAACCCAAACGGCTTCGCGGGGGAGAGTGAGGACATGTCGCCGTAGGCCCCTCGGTATGGCTCGGGCAGTAGGGCTGAGTAGGGGGCTGAGGGCCCTGGGGCTATCGGGGAGGCCCCTCCGGAAAGGGCGGAATCCTCGTCCAAATGGCCCACTGGATCGTTTCCATCCCGCTACGCGGGATCGAAAGTGACCCGCCGAATACACGGGCGAGTCGGGCGATAAGACGGTATGGGAGCTTCCCCGGCTTCTGCATCGCGCCGTCGAATGTGACGGCCTTCTTGAAGGAAGCGCCCTCCCATGCATGCCTTTGCGCTCCGCTAGGCTAGGTGTGATGGGGCAGTGGCAACCTGTGTTGCAGGGCTAGGTGGAATGGCCTAGCCGGTCTAATGAACTTTGTTTCTGGCGTCGCCAAGTTGTATTTATGATTCCGTTGGTATCGGAAATAAAACGCTTAGAACGAGAGGGTTATTGGAGAATCCGTACCTAATGAAGCTAAA
>JBLIOI010000143.1:0-11148 GCA_047639675.1 Planctomycetota bacterium
TGCGAGCAAAGCCTCCGCATGGCGCTCGTCGAGAATGGGGCGCAATTGATCATCTTCGCGCTCAATGATCGCGAGGATCGCGTAAGCATTGTCACGCAGAATCCATTGGCCCGTGAAGGATCGGCGCAGGAGTTCCAGATCTAGGTGCTCCACTCTCGATTGGCCAAGTGCCAGGAGCACGCGATTCGCAACCCGTGCGGATCGGTCGTCGAGATGCTCGAAGAGCAACTCCAAGACAGCCGGGTCATCGAGATTCTTGATTTGATCGACGATGAACTCGCGAATCTCCGTGCGCGTCGATTTGAGTGCTGGAGCCACGACCGGCAAAAGCTCGACAGTGATTTCACCGCGTAAGTGACGCATGGCAGCGCGACGCATCGGACGTTGCCGGTGTTCTAGTAACTCGATTAGCAGCCGAGGAGATCCATTGACCGGATCGCGCTCGACCATTTCGTCCAAGAGCAATCCCCCACTCTTGCCGATCGTCGAGCTACGCAAGAGAGAAAGAACGCGTTGCGAATCCTCCGAGTATCCCGCGCGAATCAAAACGCGGCCCGCCACAAGCGCCACCGCTGGCGACTCGTCATGCAACACAATCCTTGAGATCACTAGACCGGGCTCACCCAATCCTAGCAAGGACTCTACACCCTTCTCAATCACAGAAGCTTCCAGAGTCTCCGACGCTGCAACTTGGCGCAAGATGAAGCCAGCCGCCGTATCGCCGTAGCGCGCGCCTGAAACCAAGATGCCAGTATTTGTCCCACGCCCGTCGGGTCCGGGCAGCGGATAGTCGAGCCGCCTATTCGGCAAGGCCAAGCGCTGCTCCTCGGCAACTTCTTGCGAACGCCGGTGGATGCGGCGCTGCGCACAGGGACCGCAATGCGCGATGTAGGTTCCGTCGGGTTGGATCCCACTGAAGTCCGCGAGGTAGTTGTGTTCGCCACACTTTCCGCAGACGAGATGCGGGACGACACCGGTTCCACGCCGGCGCGGCTTTTCCTCGGCCCCTTTCTTCTTCGCGCTATCGGCTGATTTCTTCTTGGGCTTGGGCAGGCTGAGCTGGGCGCAAACACTTGAGGAGAGCAGTAGGAGGAAGCTTAAGGATGCAATCCCAGCCTGGATTCTGCTGACTTGGCGCGACATGCGGGGTGTCTCTGGGGCGAAGAAGTAGGTTGGCGACGGGTCAATAGTGACCCATCCAGCCAGGGTTTACGGAGGGAGTTTCCGAGGTACCCATATTAGAGGGCACAGGGTACGGGAATTCTCTCCTTCTGGCCCCCCCAGTTGGCACTCCAATTCCCGAAGTTGGAGGCTCATCAAGCCCCGGGAGTCACGATCAGCAGTTATGCCAAGGCCGCTAGGCCGCGTGTGGGTCGCGTGAACCGACCCGGTGCCGCTCTATGCAGCGGTGCAATTCGGCAAACAGAGCCGTCTGGTCGATTGGCTTGGTCGCATATCCGTCGCAGCCCCCCGCGAGACAGCGTTTCCGGGATCCATCCATCGCGTCTGCCGTTAGGGCAATGATCGGCAGATCGAAGCCTTCCTTACGTAATTGCTCGGTGGCGCCCAAGCCGTCCAGGTTCGGCATCATGATGTCCATCAAGATTGCATCGAACTGATTGTGCCCCCGCGCAGCTTCCCGAACAGCAGTTACGGCCTCAATCCCGTCGGCTACGGTCTCCACCTCAGCCCCAGAATTTGCCAAGATTCGCGCCACCAACCTACGGTTGATCGCCGTGTCTTCCGCCAATAATAGGCGGAACGGGATTCGACGAACCACCTTTGAAATCTCTCTTTGCGTTGACACCGGGTTGACCGGACGCTGGAGGCTCCAGACTTCACCGGCTTGCTTCGGAATCTCCAGAACGAAGCGGCTGCCGCTTCCCTCCTCACTCCGACAGCTGAGATCACCACCGATGATCCACGCTAGGCGCCGACTCAACGCGAGACCAATCCCCGTTCCTCCGAAGCGTCGCGTGGTCGAGATGTCCGCTTGCTGAAATTCCTGAAAGATTCCCAACTGTTGCTCTTCGGTCATACCAATGCCCGTGTCCACAACTTCAACGAAGAGTGCTTGTCCATCGACACCATCGTCGCAGCGCATGGTGATGTGTATGTGTCCCGCTTCGGTGAACTTGATCGCATTGCCAACCAGATTGAGAATGATTTGGCGCAGGCGTGTCGGATCCGTGAGCATTTTTTTCGGTAAGCCACCGTCAAAGCGAAGAGACAAATCCAAACCCTTCGCTTGCGCTCTTTCGGTCATGAGATCGCTCACATCCTGAGCGACCTTCCACGGCGACGTCGCGATCCTCTCAGCGCTCAACTTGCCTGCTTCGACCTTGGAGAGATCCAGGATGTCATTGATTATCGTCAACAGATGCTTCGAACTACTGAGTATCGTTTCGACGCAAACCTCGGGATCTTCCGGAGCATTATTCTTGTCCAGTAGCAAGTCTGCGTAGCCAATGATCGACGTCATCGGTGTCCGAATCTCGTGACTCATGTTGGTCAAGAATCTGGATTTCGCAGCGTTCGCGCTCTCCGCATCACCTAGAGCCTCGCGCAACTTATTGCTCAGAGTTTCGCTGGTAATCGCATCACCCAAGAGCCGTGTGGTTGCCGTAAGCATCTCAAGACGCCAAGCATTCATGCGCGGCGCGCGATTGCTAGAAATAATCAGTGTGCCACGCATCGCCATTCCACCAAAGGGGACCAAGTAGTAGCCGGATTCAGAGCCGTCAGGCTGCTTTGAACTCGTAACCTGAAGTTCCCAACTTTGATCAACTCGCTCTAGATCGTCAGCCAATTCTAACAGCGTGGATGGTTTGAAGAGTGCCGTCCCTAAGGTTTGCTTCTCTCCAAAGCCTCCAAGGAATTCGCCAACGAGCGCTGCACCGCGTTCCCTGCAAAAGTCATCGACCCGGAACATCGCATCTAACGCGCGCACGATGCGGTCATCCAGCGGTTTGGGTTCTTGTAAGATACTCGCAACTTCGGCGCGCACATCGGCCTGCTGTTTCAGCAATCGATCTCGCGCCCTCTCGCGAACTTGCTCGGTGATATTACGCTGGGCGGCAACGATCCCCTCGAACTCACCGTGCTCTCCGCGGATCGGTGAAATGCTGAGATCGGCCCAGTAGCTCTCTCCGACTCCACTTGTCGAACCAAGAGCTTTAAGACTCAGTTGACTGCACCAGGGGCGGTCACTAGCGTGCTCTCCCCAGAGATCCTGGTAGTCACCTTGTGGCGCACCCCGGCCCCACAAGGTTCGCGTATTTTCGCCCAAAACCTGGGACTTCAGGAGGCCGTTCAGATCGCAGAACGACTGATTCGCGAATTGGATGGTTCCGTCCGGCGCACCGATCACGATGCCGTCCGAGATGCTCTCGATCGCATCGATCACGTGCCGCGAATCGCGTTCACGTTGGCGTAGATCCTTCTCCAACCTGACGCACCGCAGAACCTCACGCAGCGCCAGAAGCCAAACGAAAAAGATCGCGCTAAACTGAAAGACTGAGAGGAGTTCCAAGTTGCTGGTGTTCTCTGTCGTGTCCCTCTCTTGCTGTGCAAGCCGATTACTGACAGAACGAACAAATCCCTCTTGTCCAGCACTGGAGAGGCGCTTCCATTTACCGTACATATCGCTCAACAAGATCGCCTGTGCAGCAGTGCTATGACCTTTTGCAACGAGTTCGAAAGAGCGCTCCTCCATCGCGACCAGCTCGTTATTGGGGGCTTCAGAATTCAACTCCAAACGCTCAGTTTCCTCGCGTGTGCCGAGCCCCTTCGCTCCCGCGATCGAATCGGCCAACAGGGAGGCATGAGCAAAGTAACGCTCCCGCCAGTGTTCCTGTCCGGTCAAGGCGTACTGCCTGGCCGACATAGTCTGAATCTCGTTCAGGTATTGGATGCGGCTCGAGAACTGCGCCATCCTTGAAGTGAGCGTCATCACATCGACCGTCTCCGTCAGGGCGGTCCGGTAGCTGAACAATTGCAGAACAGCTACGGCGACCGTCAGGACCATTCCAAGCAACAAGGGTGCTAAGGCGTGGCTGAGAGTACGAGTAGATTGAATGGAAGCCTTGCTCATGAATCCTGAGTTGTGCGAGAACCGGCCTTCCCTCTTTCGACCGCCCCAAGCCTGCAGGCTTAGACAACAACCGGGGTCTAATGCCGAGTTCAGTATTTCGGCTCTGATTCGGGTTAGAAACAGTGGGGAAAAGACCGCAGTTCGCCCAAGATTGGGCGAAGAGGAGTCGCGAGCCCTTAAAATGGCACAGGCGGCCTAAATCAGCCTTTTCGAGCGACTGGCAATCCAACCGGCAGCCAAGCGCGCTCGCAACGACGGGTCTCCTTGGAGCAAGTCCCGAGCGGCTGTCAGCAAGTCGATTTCCCCTCCCAGCTTTGACAACAAGCCGCCAAACTCACCCGACTGGCGCACGCCTGCCAATTGCCCCATGCCACGGCGAGCCAGGTCCTCTTCAGCTATCTCGAAACCGTCGCTGCAGCGCTCGAGCAATTCGAAGCGCTCCTTGGCGATCGCCTTCCCAAAGATCAGGCACCATGAGTCGAGTTCGCTACGACCGACTCGCCCACGCAATTGATGCAAGCCAGCGAGCCCCAATCGTTCGGCCTCTTCGATCACCATCACTGTCGCTCGGGGGACGTCCACGCCCACTTCGATAACAGTAGTTGCCACCAACAATCGGACGTCGCCCGATCGGAAGGCGGCGATGCGTTTCGCCCGCTCTTCCGCTGCAAGGCGTCCGTGTACCAATTCAATACCAAACTCATTTAGATCACTGGTGCGCAACCGGCGCAACGCTTCTTCAGCCCCGGCTACATCCTCAGCGCCAATGAGTGGACACACCCAATAGACTTGCTCGCCCGCCTCTAATCGTTCGCGCAGGAACAAGGGTAGGCGCTCACCGTCCTTTGGCCGTAACCAACGTGTGCGCACCAAGCCGCGTCCCGCAGGCTTCTCGCGTAGGACGCTCACGTCAAGGTCCCCATAGATAGTCAGCGCCAATGTGCGTGGAATCGGAGTCGCAGTCATCAAGAGTAAGTGTGCCTCTTGGCCCTTTTGGACCAAACGTGCGCGCTGCGCAACGCCAAAGCGGTGCTGCTCATCGATGATTGCCAAAGCCAAGCGTGCGTAGTGCACATCGCGCGAGAAGAGCGCATGAGTACCAAATAAGACGTCAATTTCTCCGGCCTTGAGGCGTTTCAAAAGATCGCGCCGCGCGCGGCTGCCCATCGAGCCCGTCAGGAGTTCCGTACAAAGGCCGCCCTTCCTCAACAAGCCACGCAGTCCAAAGTAGTGTTGTTCAGCGAGCAATTCCGTAGGCGCCATAAATGCAGCTTGTCCACCCGCCTCGCAAGCAGCGGCGCAGGCACACAGAGCGAGCACTGTCTTTCCCGAGCCAACGTCGCCCTGTAGCAAGCGGCGCATTGGTGCACCGCGCGCCATGTCACGCTTTAGTTCCTCGAGGATCTGATCTTGTCCAGAAGTGAGCTCGAAGGGCAAGCTCTCGCGCAGTCCATGGGCATTCCACGCTGCTGGCTCGACACGCACCGCCCCACCAGCTTCCGGTCCACTCAGGCTGCGCTCAAGTACGCGCGCCTGCAAGGGCAATAGGGTCTCTAATAGCACTCTCCGACGCGCTGCATGAAAGGCATCTGGCGAACTCGGATTGTGTAGTTCCTGCACTGAATCCGGTAACTGCGGCAGAGAAAGCCGGTCCAAAGCTTGGGTTTCAAGGTGCTCTTCTAACTCCCCGTGCACTTCCTCCACGGCCAATAGAATTAGGGAGTGCAGCAAATCCTGGCCAATTCCCGACGTCAGCCCATAAACACCAGACCAACTCCCCGTAGGCAAGCTCGCGGTGCCCTCGGCGGACTGCGGTGAAACAACCAGCGGCCCTTTTGACGACCGTGTGACTTGCCCGGCAAAGGTGTAAGTGGAACCCTTCGCAAAGCGCGTCCTTTGCCAAGGCTGATTGAAGTAGACCACCTCGAGACTCGCTCCCTCCGCCACAACCGTCAGACGTAGCGTGCAACGCCGACCAAATCGATTGAAGCGATGTTTGTCGACAGCGCCCGAGAAGACGACGGTCTCTTTTTCGGAACTCTCGCAAGCATCGGCAAGTGATAGAGCTCTGCCCGACGGTTCAAGCCTGTGCGGAATATGAAACACTAGATCGCGCAGATTCATCAGTCCGATGCGCTCCAGTAAGTTCGCGCGCGCCGGACCAACGCCGCGCAGCCAAGTCACGGGTTTATCTAGCCCTTGCGCCAGGTCCTCTTGACCCTCAGCGGTCATCCTGCTTTGAATCAGCTTCGGGCTGCGCTCCTTCTGCACCAGCCGAGAACCTGCCCAGCAGCCGTGAGGCTGGCTTGTTCTGCACGCTAAAGCCCCGGTCTTGTGTTCCGCCTCCAGAAGCGTCGCTATTCCATTTCCAAGCAAACAACCCGGCTAACTTATTCGCATCCTGGGGGCGACTGGCTATCGCTCGTGAAACAGCCCGCCAATAGCGCGTCTGTTCATCAACATTGAGCGACCCAACGCCAACGCTACTCTCGGCCAAGCCAAACTCAGTCGAACGCACACCCATTTCAACGATTAGGCCAGGGCGTTTTGCATTCGCCGCACATTCCAGCATTCCATCCATGTACCCTTCCAATCGAACTAGCAATCCAGAATCGGTGAGCGATTCCCATCTACCCAGACCTATCCGGGGGAAGAAAGAAAAACCAACGAAGTCGAGTCTGTCCCAGAAGCGAATGCTCGATGCTTCACCTGGCCAGCTAGCCGCATAGGTCAATGCGCCGCCAAAGGCCTGGCGCGCCAGGTCAATGGAGTTCAGCCAACCAAGGTCATGCGTCTCTCTCGCGTCCGGTTGCAAGCGCTGATTGCCTGCTCGTGTTTGTTGGTTGGTTCCAACGCACAGTATGTCTACGTCGCAAAGTTCTGCTAACAAGCCGTAGTGAATGAGCATCGGATCCACGGCGTCGAAGTACTCCTGCCAATGTTCAGGGTTCGTACGCTTGATCCAAGCGGAGTAACCCCCGCTCTCGCTGAGCAGCAAGTGCGGTTGCAGCATCACCGTCGTCATGCCCGACCGGCGGGCGGCACCGATCGCTTGAGCAAGAGCTGCGTCACCTTCAATGCTCGTACGGCCGCGAGGAATCCGCCCACCAGGAGTCAGGGACCTCGTTGCTTTCTCCGTGAAGAAGCTCGTGATCGAAATCGAATTCACTTTGAAGGAGCGCGCGTCACGGAACGATCTGCTCAAACCCGGGCCACTCAAGCCGCCGCCGACCCGCAAATTTGAGTCAAGCGCTACACCGCTCATGAACTCCATGGAAGCCCGCGCAGCCTCGCGCTCGCTTCTTTCGAGCTCCCGGGAAGCGGACGCATCCTCACTGCTAGAAAGCACCCAACGGGAGAAGGCCGACTCAGACTCCTCGTCGATCAGAAGTGTCTCTGCGCCTTTCCAAAGTTCGCGCAAATGATCCCGGCCGTTCTCAATCCGGATGTAGCGCATGAGAAGCCCTCGAGCGGGCGCCAGAGCATGTTGAGAAATACGGTCGACGCTCACGTCAGCGACGATCTCTTTCAAACTCGGCAATAGGCCGCCAACGGCAAGGTAGCGCCCCCAACTTTCCAGGTCGCGACCCCACCAAACGCCCGCAGCATCGATCGCAATGCCATCTAGCATCCAGTTCGCTTGCGGACTGCCCAAGTTTTCCTTTGCAGACCAACGTGCGATGGCCTGTCCTTCGTCGTCGGGTACATTTGGGGCCAAGAGGACGACCCGTCGATCACGAATCCCATCACTCCCACTGAGGTCGCAAACCCCCATACAATCGCGCAATTCCTCTGCACTGCCGACCGCCAATACGTCGAAACGTACGCCACGCTCGAAGCCGGCCCACTCTTGCAATCTTCTTAGAGTCCGGGCAGTCCGGGATGTGTACTTCAGGGCGCGCTTCTCTGAGACGCTCTCCGCGTAATGCAACAACATCCCGCCGCCCTGCGCTGTACTTGGGAAGGGCGGATAGTGTTCTAGGCCCTTCCGCGTGAACTCCAATTCGCGAAAACGTTCGCCGAGAGACACAGCCACAGGATCTCCTCGAAGAGAGAGATCCTCAACCAGAGTTTGGATTGATCGTGGAAAACGCCCGACAAATAACTGCAAGGGAAGTCCCTTACGCTCAGGATCTTCGGCGCAGATCGTCAGGAGTGAATTTTCGCGGCCCAGTTTGACGCCATGATAGCTCCAAACATCTCCCACAACTTCGCCGCCGATCTTCAGGAACAAGTCCACGAGCGCCGGATCCTTCGAGTTTCCCAGCACAATCCGTGGAGTGCCCGACGAGTCTCCATCGATCCCCTGGACAAGCGTGACTTGCTTCCCGCTGCGCTTCGTTAGGCTGCGAACCCCTGCGAGTACTGCGGAATTCGTAGCCTCCTCGAGATGACCGCTACTCACCTGGACTTCCACGGAAATTGTCCGCTCGATTGCCTGGCGCAATTGCGCGGGCGTAGCGGGCCGCGCTTCCTGTTCACCACAGCCAGCCAGCCATGGCAAACACAGAACCGCAAGCGTCTGAATTTTTTTGGGGAAACAGTTCATCAACAGTCTGGGGCACAGTTAGCAGCTCAATCTAGCTGAACCCATGCCAGCGGTGAGAGTAGCGAATGAAAAGGCTCAGACCAGCCGGAGATCGCTCTCTCCCATGAAAGTACGGCACTGGCGGAGCCGATAGGCCCCGGCTCCGGTAGGATCACACCCGGAGAACTGCCCATGTCGAACGATTCACAAGCAGAAGCAACCAACGAGCGTGATGAGCTAGCGCCCGAGTCCACGAAGCAGCGAAGCAAGTTGCGCTGGCTGATGATGGCGGCCGCGCTGCACGCACTATGCTATTTACTGATCTTGCCGCCCTGGATGGGCGAAGATGAGCCTTGGCACTTGGAGTACGCGCACTATGTTGCGGCGGGCCACATGCCCTGGGGTGGACGCGAGGTCTCCATGGCCGATATCCCCAAGTACCCTCCCTCGCAGGCTTTTGTGGTGCGCGAATTGGGAGGAATGGGCGCCGAGGAAATCGACGAAACGCAGCGCTCAATCACCCAATCCATGCGCGATCATGATTTTTGGAAGCGTGTAGATTGGGCCAGTTGGGGCGGCGGCGTGGAAAACTTCGACCAAGTCTCGCCCTTTTTCACTGCGACTCATCAACCGCCTGCCTACTACTTGTTCACGGGACAAATTTTACGGCTCTTGGGAGGCAGGGACATCCTACGTGAGATGTGGATTGAACGCGGTCTCGCCCTTCTCGCTTACTTGGCGGTGGTGCTTGCGGCCTATGAAGTGGGTCGACGTGTGAGTACCGATCCATCCATCGCCATTGTCTGCGCGCTCCTCGTCGCCTGGTGGCCGATGCATGCACGACAAGCCGCTGTGGTCAGCAATGACGTCCTCGTCAAGGTCGCCAGCGCCTGGACGCTGGTATTGGCCCTCGACTTGGCGCGACTGGGTTGGACGCGAAAGCGTGGCTTGATGGCATTGGGCCTGGCGGGGATTGCTCTGGCGATCAAGAGCACTGCAGCCGGCGTCCTTGTCCCCTTGAGCTTGGCGCTCTTGTGGCCCGGGATGAAGAGCAGCCGGATGCGCAGCACAAAATTTCGCGTCGGGGCATTAACGCTGATCTTGCTCGCCATGGCTGCCCTGGTCCTCGTCCTCCAATCCAGTCACAACCCCGCAGTTCCCCACCGACTGGCTGAATTCCAGAAGCGGATTCACGAAGCGGCGCAACCCGCTTTCCGTAATGAGTTCGCTCGTACGGCAGTCGGTGCGTTTAACTGGTATTCGCGCGATCTGCCCCAATGGCTCTACAACTCAGTGGGTTGCACGCTGGCTCTTGCACTGATCGGATTACTCGTATCCTTGATGCGGCGCGCCAGTGATTTGAGGAGAGGGTTGACGCTCCTCTGTTTGGCGGGCTGCAGCGCACAATTGTTGCTCGTCATCCTGCGCGGCACCGCCGTCGGGCGCTACGCGATTCCAATGCTACCGGCCTTTGCTGCTTTGGCCGCAGTGGGCTTCTTGGCCCCCTTCCCGCCCAAATGGCGCGCTCGCGTTGGCGCCCTAATTGCAATTCTGCTCCTGGCCTTCGACGGTTACTTCGCTTGGGCGGGACTCGTTTGGAATCAATACGGCGTGTGGGGTTCGTGATGCTGCGCAAGAATCTCAGTTCCTTAGTTCTAGCCATTGCCATCGCTCTCGTGACCGGCGCCTTGCCCTTGGCCATGCAACTCCAAGAGACGAGTGATGTCGCGGTCCGCACGGTTCCATGGCGGACGCAAGCGGGCCAAATCACTAAGAGCTCCCCCATCGGCCAGGGCTTTCGCCCAGAGTGGAATGGACTCGATCGAGTTGATCTGGCTTTGGTTGCGCTGGGCGCGACGGATGGCGCGCAGTTGGAACTGGTTCTGCGCCAAGGTTCGGCAGATGGAGAGGTTCTACGGCGAGCACGAATGCCAGCGGGCGCGCTCGACTCCGGACGTGGATGGGTAGCCTTTGAGTTCGATCCCATCGAGCACTCCGCTGGCCAAGCCTTCTGGTTCAGCCTCGAGATCCCCGGCGAAAAGCAGCGCAGCCCCTACTCCCCCTGGATTCGATTCAACGGGCATCCGGGCGAAGACTCACCGTGGGGCGATCGCATCATCAGCGGCAAAGAAGTTGAGGGCTTGATCGCAGATCACTCGGCAGCAGGTGTCGAACAACCCCTGTACGGCACCTTGCCCGCTCCGAATCTCACGGCGATTGCCTTCGCGACGGATTCAATCCAACCTTCACCCGGCGAGATTCGCCTCGAAGTGTGGCCCGCAGATGAAGACCGCGCGACGAGCAAACTAAAACGGAGCGTGACGATCGGCCCCGAAGAACAAGTGTTCGGTGGGTACACCTACTTTGCCTTTGAACCAGTTCCCGAGAGTCGAGGGAAGCCCTGGAGCTTTTCCTTGAGTTTGAACCAGAGCGCGCGTTTGGTCGGTTTTGAGAGTGGCCCAAGCCTCAAAACTTTCCATAGCGGCCCCATCGCTCCAGGCCCACTGCTCGGCTTAACCCGCGGTCC
>JBLIOI010000144.1:0-11135 GCA_047639675.1 Planctomycetota bacterium
TGTATTCGAGCCTCGAGAAATTCCCGGCATGGGCCGCCAGTAAGGAGCTGGGTGACCTGATCCATGCGGGGGCTCCGAAGGCTTCGATCGTAATCCCCATGGCGGGGCTCATGGGGGATGAAGGCCCGGGGATTGAAGGCGCGAGCATGAGCACTTCGGGCTTGGGCGTTACCGCGGCTGCAGTGCGAAGCGCCCTCAATAATGGCGCAGTGCCTGGGGCTGTATGCATTGTAGGGTTTAGGGAGGCTTTTTCAGGTACAGATCGTATGTCGACCGGGTCACCTGGACACGTGACACCTTTGCAAAGCGGCGGCCTATCTTTGATCGACTATTGCAAAAAGAAAAAGATGCTTGGGATCGCGAAAATTCTCGAAGATTCAACCGTGCGGGGATTGGTGTCAGCGACGCCTCGCTTCATTAGCTGTGGACTCCTCCGACCGCAGCAGGAAATTGTTCGGACTGTGCGAATAGAGAAGTTCGCGTCCGGTTTCAAAATGCCGAAGCTACAAGTGAGCTTGCGGGGGTACGGCGGTGATTTAGAGTATCCCGAAAATGTATCGCTCAATATCGAGCCGTTTCCCGACGGCAACGGATACGAGATCATTATGACCTTGCGCGCCCCCGATGAATCTCCGGGTTCCTTCCGCGGTGTTCTAGTCGTGGAAGTTGACAACGCGATCAAGCAAACGCTCGAGTTACAATTCACTGGAATTGTCCGCGCTGAGAAGAATTAAACTAATCGCGCCTGTTGGGCCCGAAACTCCTACACAATCTCTCTAGCCCCTGTTTGGACCGGCTTTAAGCAAGCTCGCGGGCGATGGTTTGCGTGACTCCGGGGGCTGATTCCCACAGCGAGACATCCAGAGACATCGAGGCCCAATCCGCCCCGTGTTACCCCAATTGCGTCAGGTTCAATAGACCGCCTAGCTCGGGGCGAAGTCGAACCCGGTGTGGATCGGGTGCGCGTGATTTTCGGTATGGACAACTCAGGTTGGGTCGCTCAGGCGTTCGGCTGAGTATTTGGACCCTACGGGTTCTTATTCCCGCCTTAAACTCTATGGTGCTGTTATTCTGAATCTCCTGAAACTGTCACGTTTCCTCAATAGGTACTGATCTAAGCAAATGAAACCAATTCGCAACGTCACCCAGCTCTGCGAATCGATTCTTTGTTTCGTTGTCATTGCAGGGGGGATGCCTCATGCAGACTTAGGAGATCAATCCTTCAAGCTGCGGTCAGAGAATCCACTTGCCAATGATCAATTTGGTAGCTCGACTGCCGTTTTTGGAACCACCGCAATTGTTGGAGCTCCTCGGGATGGTTTCGACTCGGGGGCTGCTTATCTTTTCGATACGACTACAGGTAGGCAGATTGTAAAGCTATTGCCCAATGATCCTTCTTCCGGTGCTTTTTTCGGCGCATCGGTCTCTATCAGCAGCTCTATGGCGATTATCGGCGCTCCCTCCGACGCCACCAACGGAGATAATTCTGGTGCCGCCTACCTGTTCGATTTAAGTTCAGGCACTCAGATCGCAAAACTGCTACCGGATGATGGAGCAGCTGGCGATGCGTTCGGATTTTCGGTAGCGATCGCAGGTTCAAGGGTGATCATTGGCGCCTTTGGGGACGACGACAGCGGTACGAACTCGGGATCGGCCTACATCTTTAGTGCGCCCAGTGGAGCTCAACTCGAAAAAGTACTTCCAAGCGATGGCGCGGCCCAAGACTATTTCGGCTACTCGGTTGCGATAGGTAGTTCGCGGGTGATTGTTGGGGCCTATCAAGACGATGACAACGGAATCGAATCAGGCTCCGCCTATATCTTCGATATTTCCCAAGCAAGACAGATTGCAAAACTGCTACCTAGCGATGGCGCCTTATTTGCTTTTTTTGGTCGTTCGGTTGGCATCTCCGGTCCCAACGCGATTGTTGGCGCATACCAAGCCAAGGATGACAATGGGCTGTACGTCGGATCTGCTTACATCTTCGCTACGAGTGGGGGCACAGAGTTAAGGAAGCTGGAAGCCAACGACGCTGCAGAACTTGACCTATTTGGAATATCGGTAGCCATCAGCGGCACTATCGCGATTGTCGGAGCTCAATTGGATGATGACAATGGCCAAGATTCAGGCTCAGCTTATTTGTTCCGGACAAGTTCCGGTGTTCAGTTGGCAAAGCTATTGCCGAGTGACGGTGCACCGAACGGTTATTTTGGAACGGCAGTTTCAACAAATGGAACAATATCAGTTGTTGGGGAGGGGAGTCTTGCTTTCGATTCCGACTCCGCCTACGTATTTGGATCAACTCCGGCGCTAGCAAGCGAGTCCTCGTCCATTTCCCTTAGTACCGGCGGATCCCAAAGCCTAGCTCTTGAAGGTGGACCGGCGCGCGCTGGCTGGATCTACTTTTTGTTGGGCTCGGTTACGGGCACAGCTCCTGGGATCGACTTTGGTGGAGGAGTTGTTCTTCCGCTCAACTTTGACATCTATATGAACCTGACGTTGACGAAACCGGGTCTTGGTGCCTTCGGCAACTTCCGCGGATCGTTTGATGCTTCGGGGCAGGCGGTCTCGACCCTAACCTTGCCCGCGATAATGGATCCTTCGCTCGCGGGGGTGGTCATCCATCATGCTTATCTTGCAGGTAGCGTATTCGGGATTGCTGAGTTTGCTAGCAACGCGGTACCCGTCACGCTCGTGCTGTAGATCACTGCCCCTTAATTTTTGTCCGCGGATCGCTACGGCAGTTGAGATCGGCGAGACGTACAGAGACTTCGAGACCCAATCCGCCCCGTGTTACCCGCAATGCGACGGGTTCGAGCGACCGTCCGACTCGGGCTCCCATTCAACACAACCCGCGAACACCTCAAACCTTGTGTCCCACACCCTGCGGAGCGATTCGCTCGACGCATTCAGTGGGCGACTCGGCATCTCCGAGAATTGGCGTCTTTGAAGGTCCGTTTTTGGATCATTCAGGAACGCTACCGGCTTCCAAATTTGCGCTTGAGTAGATACCGCGCCCCGTCCTTTATGCCTTCTTGCTCGGACCAAAGGCGTTGATTGTCTTGAAGTAAGAATGATAGGCCGTAGCGGTCGAGTACGCGGAGCTCGCCGATTCCGAGATGTCCCATAATCCGAGGGACTATCCAGGCTGCGGAGTCCGGACCCGATTTACCGGGGAGTTGTTCGACGAGGCTAGGGCAAGCGAAGACGTACAAGAAGCCGAAGTCCCGCCAGGTCGTGTTTCCGTAATCCGCACATTGAGCGAGCCATCTCGTAAAATTCGTCGTATTGCCCTTTAGGCGCACGACGTCTTTAAACTCGATTCCTAGCGCGACGTTCTGGTTTTTCCAGCCAGTGCGATCACGAGGAACTACCACGGCGTCGATTTTCAGGTGCTTTCCGGAGAAGTGCCTGCCTTCGACCTTTGGGTGAATTTCGAAGTGGGGCTCGAGCCTTTCTAGGATATCTCTCTCGAAGGCGGCTTCGCTCATCCCGGCAAATTAGCATTTAGAACGCTCAAGTGTCCGCAGAGTCTCTCCTCGTGTCCGCAAAAATGGAAGGAAATAGCGCGTAGCGCAAGAGCTCAAGTTGCTCCGCCCTGACGTTTCGTCTGGCAAGACTTTAAAGCACCCCAAAGCGTGATGCTGACCTTGCCCCCAAAATCCGGTCCACGAGTAGCTGCGTCTGTTGAGTTGGGACCGGATACCTCGCCGAGACCCACAGAGACATCGAGACCCAATCCGTCCCGTGTTAACCGAAATGCGACGGGTTCGTTCGACCGCCTTGATCGCAGCCCGAACGACACAACCCGCGAACACGTCAAACCTTGCGTCCTGATCCATGCGGAGCGATTCGCTCGACGCTTCTGACCCCTGGCCAGTGAGTGGCTCCCCGAGCAAGACGGTCAAGCGAACTTTTCGTGTGCACGGAATCGGACCTTACGCTGGCGCAGGTAGGTTTGAAAGTTTGCAACCGGTACGGAGTCGTACCGATGCGCTAGGGACTTCTGACAATAGTGCATCACTGGAAGTGAAAGTTTCAGAGCCCGTCGTGTCCGTCCAGGCTTGGTAATAGAGCGGGATCCCGCTCGGTAGGCCATCGGGCCAACCGAACTCGAGCTCTACTACACTGCATGAGTCTGTGGGGCGCGACACGACGACATCTGGTGATGGCACGAGCGTGCCACCAAGGACGGGCATGTCGACATTGGCAGTGCCCACAATGATCAATCACTGACGGTTTGATCCATCTATGAAACTTGCGAAATCGCAGTGACTCGTGGCATCACTTTGGGGAGACCCTCAGGCTAGACTTGCCATCCACGCCCGGCTCACTCCAGCGATCCATCTTTTTTTGGTCACTCTCCGACATCCCATGACTTACCGCCGACGACTTTGCCTTCCATCTATTGGTCTCGCCCTCGCCCTCGGGCTAATCGCCTGCTCGGAGGCGGAGGGTATCCCGTCCGAGTTCGTCGCGATCCACTTTGAGGAGCGTCTCGACACGGCGGCAATCGAGGGTGCGAAAGTGTCGGAAGGTTTGGTGAAAGACCTTGGCTGGAAATTCGACCGAGGTTTAGGTGGATGGAAGTCGCTGCCCAACCTCGTCGAGGGAGGGACTTCGTCGGAGGTCGACTCGATCGAGGGGGCCGTGGCGATTCGCATTTCCGAGACCTGCGTTGCACCGGGTGGGTCGGGAGAGCTCACCGGCGGCGTGTTTGTCGAAGTTCCGGACTTCGACCTCTCCGCTTGGTCCGAGGTCGTCGTACGCGCGCGGTCGTCCGGCCCCATTGACTGGGTGGGCGTCGGCTACAATGTCCGATCGACTGCCGGGGAATCGGAGGACGAGCAGTGGTCGACGTATCACTACGGAGCTGGGGCGGCCTTCTCGGCCACCGGCGCGTTCGAAGATCACAGGTTCAAGGTGCGAGGCGAGGGCGGTCCGATCTTGGAGCCCGTTCGTGAGATCGCGATTATCTTCGGCACGAGTGGCCCAGCGACGGTGGAGTTGGAGTCGGTGAGCCTGGTGTCGGCCAGCGCGACTTATGCGGACAACGGACTCGGTGTTCGCTCGATCTCCTCGTCGGCCCATACGGAATTCGGCCCGCAGCGCCGCAGCATCTTTGCGCACACGCCTGCACGACTTTCCTTTCAAGTGAGCGTGCCAGCCTCCGCGAGGCTCGATTTCGCAATGGGATCTTTTGCTGCGTCCGCGCGCATGAGCGTGCAGGTCATCGAAGGTAGTGGAGAGGAAACGATTCTCGAGGAGACCGTGCAGCCACTCGAAGCTTGGCGCCAACGCTCGGTCGACCTTAGCCGCTGGGCGGGCCGCGACGTCACCCTGTCGCTCGTCGCGGAAGCGGATGACGAGGCTTCTCCCTCGATTGCGTTCTGGGCATCTCCGACGCTCTCTAGCACGGCAACGCCCAAACCAGGGAGCGGTCCTCAGCCGCCGAACGTCATCTTTTACGTCATCGACGGTGCCAGCGCGGGCTACATGAGCGTCTATGGCTACGAGCGTGAGACGACACCCAATCTCGAGCGGCTCGCCGAAGAAGGCGTGGTCTTTGAGTACGCCTACAGCAACGCGACTTGGACGATGCCGTCCACCGCGTCGTTCATGACCTCACTTCAGCACAGCGTGCTCGGCGGCCTGCGCAGCGACGTCAACCCGATCCCGCCGAACGTCACAACCATGGCGGAACACTTTCACGGAGCCGGATTCCACACGGGTGTCTTCACATTCAATCCGAACGCCGGTTCGCGCTCGGGGCTCGACCGCGGTGTCGACGTCTTCCGCGACTTTGGCAAGCGCGGCAATCCGTTCGATCCAATCGAGGCGATCTCATCGAAGATCCTGCACGCGCAGTTCTGGGACTGGCGAGAGGCCTACCCTGGGTCGTATTGGGTTCACTTCCAAACCACCGACGTGCACCCGCCACATCATCCGCCGAGCCCATTCGCAGGACGGCTGGTTTCGGCAGAGCGCAGCACTGCACTCGCCGACCAGATGCTGAAGTTCCGCTTCCCCTTCAATCACCAATCGGCCAGCGTGCACGAGCACTGGCAGGGTCAGCTATCGCAGCATGGAGTCGACCCGCTGCCGTTCTACGACACCATGCAGGCCAGCCACGACGAAGCGATGATGCACCAGGACATGCGGTTGGGTGAGCTGATACAGGATCTCAAGGACCGAGGAGAGTGGGAGAACACTCTACTCATCATTGGTTCCGATCACGGACACCCCGCTGCGAGTTACCCGCGCTTCGGACGCGGCCAGCTGGATCCGCAGCCGCCAGCCTGGGCGGGAGCGCTCCTCGGCGAGTTCGAATCGCACATCCCCATGATTTTCGTCTGGCCGGGTCGTATCGAAGGCGGACGGCGCATCGAACAGCCGGTTTCCATGATCGACGTTCTTCCAACGGTGCTCGAACTGGCCGGCCTGCCTCCGGCAGACTTTGCGCAGGGCTCCTCGCTCGCGGGAATCCTACTCGGAGAGGATGACTGGGTGCCGCCGCCGGTTGTCTTTGACGAGTTTCGCGTGGAGGAAGACGGGTCGATGATCGGCAACCTCGAGTTCGTCGACGGTCGCTGGGGGCATTCACTGGAGATCCGCACAGCAGACGAGGAAGCGGCTCCGGCGCTTGGTCGACACCCTGCGCCGGCCGGTGGTCGCTGGACCGCGCAAGATTTTTCGGAGGCTGCGCGGTTCCAACTGTTTGACCTCGAGGCGGATCCACTCGCACTCGTGAACGTCGCACAAGAACACCCCGAGCGCGCGGCCGAAGCGCAACGCAAGCTTTGGCGCATTTGGAGAGATCACCAAGCTCTTGCCGCGACCTTCGAGGAGGGCGAGCAACCAGAGCTATCCCCTGAACAAGAGGAAGCACTGCGGGCATTGGGGTACACGGAGTAGGCCACCTGAGTTTGTGGATCGATCGGTCCGGCAGTTTTCGAAGGGGACGAGGCCACTGAAGGCACTCACCTAAAAGGCAGAAAGATGCTGTAGGGAAGGGCGAGTCAACCCGTTCGAACAATGGGTGGAAAACTGAGCCAGTTCAAAGGACGGCGCAGCTCTCGCGAGATTAATGGGCTGTGGGTACCGAAAACCCTGCGCACCCCATCTAGCGCCCGTTCGGGCGAGCTTTAAAGCACGCTAGCAGACGAGCAGTTGCGCGTCTACCACGACCGCCCTCATGCTTCGCGCATGATCGATCCGTCAGTTCTCGTCTCTTTGTTCCGGCTTCTCTTGAAGGGCCGTGCTCAGCTCGCGCTTGAGAACATCGCGCTTCGCCAGCAACTCGCCATCTACAAGCGCACGGTCAAGCGGCCAAAGATCAATGACCAGGACCGCATCTTCTGGCTAACCGTGATGGGCATGTTGAAGGAATGGAAGGAAGCGTTGGTCTTCGTTCAACCGCGCACAGTCATCAAGTGGCATCGCAAGGGCTTCGCGTATTATTGGCGACGGAAGTCGAGAGCGAAGCCCGGGCGTCCACCGATCGGCATGGCGCTCATCATGTTGATACGTCGCATGTCACAAGAGAACGTGCTGTGGGGCGCTCCGAGGATCCGAGATGAGCTTGCGTTGCTCGGGCATGAAGTTGCCGAGTCAACTGTCGCCAAATACATGGCTACGCCTCGCAACACGGAACCGTCGCAGAACTGGAAGACGTTTATCGCCAATCACATGACTGAATCGGCTGCATGCGACTTCTTCGTAGTGCCGACGCTGACATTCGATCTGCTGTTCTGCTTCGTAGTGCTGTCGCACGACAGGCGTCGAATAATGCACGTCAACGTTACGGCGAATCCAACAGCCGGATGGACCGCACGCCAGGTAATTGAAGCGTTCCCGTTCGACTTGAAGCCGAGGTACTTACATCGCGATCGTGACTCAATCTTTGGTTGGGAGTTTCAGCGATGCGTTGAGTCGCTTGGCATCGAACAGATTGTGAGTGCGCCGCGTTCACCTTGGCAGAACGCATTCGTCGAACGGGTAATCGGAACTATTCGACGAGAGTGCACAGATCACATCATTCCACTGAGTGAAGCTCACTTGCTTCGGACGCTTCGGGAATATGTTGATTACTACAACGAGTCACGGACTCATCAGTCGCTCGGCGGTAACGCGCCGGAAGGGCGCAGGATCGAAACGATCGGGGATGTCGTCGCGAAGCCGGTGCTCGGCGGTCTTCATCATTCCTTTTCGCGTTCGGCTGCTTGATCGAACGGTAACGTACGCGGCCGGATAGGGGAGCTTCGTGTCTTCACGGTCGCGTGCGACTGAAATCGTATCTTGCGACATTGGCTCAATCTGCTAAAACGAATGTCGAACTGGTTCTGGACCCGGTGCGCAACGTTTTCAGGAGGGACAGCTCATGCTGGCTTTAGCAGCGGGCTGCCTTTGGTCTGCCATCAAAGAACTACAAAAGGGCTAACTTACATTCTAGTCAAAGGCTTCTCTGTCCCTTTTAGCAGCAGAAGGGTGGCGCTTAGACATTAGCCAGTATCGGAACCGGCTCGCGTTCACCCACATACATTTGGATTAGAGCGTGAGCACCGATTGCCCGCCTCGTACGCATGCCGAGCTACTGGCCAGTCTGAGCTGTCCTCAGTCGGTGTCTACGATCACAGCGGTGGCGAATCAAACCCAATAAGCCGGGAGAGTTACAGAGACATCGAGACTGAGTCCGCCATCGAATCGATCGAAATGCGACCGTTTCGTTCGACCGCCTTGATCGCACCCCATTCGACACAACCTTCGCACACGTCAAACCTTCCGTCCCACACCCTGCGGAGCCCATGGCTCAACGCATCCAGTGAGTGGCTCCCCGAGCAAGGCGGTCAAACTAACTTTTCGATTTCGAGGAATCGGACCTTACGGGTGCGTAAAGCACGATTGAAAGTTCGCAACCGTTCGGCTCGGTACCACTCCGAACGGTGAAACTAACTTTAATACGGCTGTAATGGGGGACCGAGCGTCCGTTCGGTGCAACGACGACGCCTGCCCGCTATATTGGTCGCACCCGATGACTTCGTCTAGCTCGCCAACTGAGGACTTGCCAAATCACGCCAAGGAACTGTTCGTTCAGTTCCTCAGCGACACACATACGGACATCGATGCGGAGTTTGAATCGCTCTGCTTAGAACATCCAGATACCGCAGATGAATTGCGGCGGCTCTACTCAGCATCGAAGAACCTAGAAGAGCAGTTCGCATTCTTTGGCTCGCGGAGTGACGGCGATGATTCAAGTACCGGCGACGGTGCCAGAACCAACGACACGATCGGTGACTTCGAGTTAATCCGTCGCATCGCAAGTGGAGGCCAGGGCGAAGTTTGGGAGGCGCAACAGCGTTCGTTGAACCGGCGCGTCGCACTCAAGCTCGTATTGCCAGGCCGCATCAACGAGAAGAGCTTGACCCTCTTTGCACGTGAAGCGCGAGCGGGTGGACGGCTAGCTCACCCAGGCATCGTTGCTGTCTTTGGCTACGGCCAGGACAACGGGCGACATTGGATTGCTCAGGAGCTTGTCGAGGGATCGTGGACATTGCGTGACTTCATCGATGAGATGCGCAATGCGGACGAGCTTCCTCGCAATTACTATCGATCAGTGGCTGGATTTCTAGCGGCACTGGCTGACGCACTTCAAGCAGCTCACGAAGCGGGCGTAATTCACCGTGACGTGAAGCCACAGAACGTGCTGGTCACCAAGGACGATCAGCCCAAGCTGACTGATTTTGGATTGGCGCGGATTACTGATGAAGCGGCCATGTCAGTCACCGGCGACTTCGCAGGCACGTGGCTTTATATGAGTCCTGAGCAAGTCACGGCGAAGCGCATCGAATTGGACCACCGCACGGACGTGTTCAGTCTTGGCGTCGTGATGTACGAGACGCTTGCGCTTTCACGCCCGTTCGATGGCGACACGACGCATCAGATTGCTGAGAAGATCTTGATGTGGGACCCGCCGGATCTCACGAAGATTCGCTCGAAGGTACCTAAGGATCTAGCCGTCATTTGTGGCAAGGCGTTGGAGAAGCGTAAGGACGCTCGCTACTCGACGATGACGGAGTTTGCCTTGGATCTGAGGCGATGGCTTTCTAACGAATCGATTCACGCGACGGCGCCGCGGCAGGTCGATCGTGCTGCGAAGTGGTGTAAGCGGAACCCGACGAAGAGCGTGGCAATCGGACTAGCGAGTGTTTTTGTTGTCGCGATTTCTTCTCTGCTATGGGCCAACGTGGAGTCTAAACGAGAGCTTGAGGTTGAGCGCAAGAATCTAACGATGGCGAACCAGGCGTTATCAAATCAGAAGTCGAAAGATCAGCGTCGTGTAGTTGAACTCGAAAAACTAAACGACGACAATCGAAGATTGTCCCTTACCCAGAAAGAGATGCTTGAGGTGACTGGAGAACTCTTGATCGAAAAGCAGGAGAACCTCACAGCCCTACAAACCACCCTGGTACTTGCAGAGCAACGCAGTTTTGAAGTTCTTCGTCTGTCCGCAGTACAAGACATGGAGGAACTCGTTTCTGAAGTTGACGAGTTATGGCCTGCTATTCCTTCAATGGTGCCCCGGCTTAGTGCTTGGGTTGAACGCTCTGGACCACTTGTGGGGCACTCCGGTCTAAATCGTCAAGTGCTCGCAAGACTGCGCGGGGAGGACGAGCTAAACCCGGGTCTTATGAAATTGCCTGAAACTGCAGTCCAACGATTTGCGGGCGGGGAGAACGCTTCGCAAATTCGGGCGGGAGGGGACTTAGTAGCGGCGCAGGGGGTCTGCGCAAAATGCCACATGAATATGCGAGAGGGCCAGCAGGCCGCAAAGGGGCAGTTGTGGTGGGAGTCTCAGCTGTCGAAATTGAATGAGGGAGTCACGGATATCCAGAACTCGTTACTAGCAGCCGAAGTCGTAACTGAAGAGTATGGGTGGAGTGTGATGAGGAGACTGAGGTTCGCTGCGAAAATTTCCGAACTCAGCATGGTAGGTCCGGAACCCTCTCGTCTTTGGAACGAAGCAGTCTCATTGATTGCTACCTCGCCTAAATACAACGGACTCGCTCTCATGCCTCAGTTGGGTTTGCTCCCTATCGGTCCAGATCCGGTTTCTGGGCTAGGGGAGTTTGCGCACC
>JBLIOI010000145.1:0-10807 GCA_047639675.1 Planctomycetota bacterium
CGCTCATGGAGGAGTTTGGGTTTGAAGTGCCTGTCGTTTCTCGCAGCTTCGCGGAATGGAAGCGCACGATTGACGCTAGCCCCTACAAGGACATAGCGGAGAGTGCCCCGAAGGAATTCCACGTGGCCTTCCTCTCCGGTAAGCCGAAGAAAGCGGACGTGGCGAAATTGTCGGAGCGCTGCACAGCCGGCGAAGAGCTGCACGCAATCGGGGATGCGCTCTACCTGC
Source organism: Planctomycetota bacterium (assembly GCA_047639675.1). GTDB lineage: Bacteria > Planctomycetota > UBA1135 > UBA1135 > JABACD01. The sequence goes on from JBLIOI010000145.1 coordinate 229, forward strand.
GACACCCAGGCGGCAGCGCCAAGACGAAGCTCACGAAAACGCGCATCGAAGGCGATTTGGGTTTGACGTCGACGGCCCGCAATTGGCGCACGGTGCTGAAGCTGGAAGAGCTGGCTGGGAAGCGCTAGCTCGCTGGCGTATGGTCAAGCCCATGCCCTATCGCCTCATCCACCACAGCATCGTCGACTCAAGCTCGGAGCGGGCTTTCGCCTCTTTGGAAAGCGGCGAGGCGCGCGACGGCGATGTGCACATTGCGCGTGGGCAAACGGCTGGGCGCGGACAGCGTGGGCGTGGGTGGCACAGCGCGGCGGACGAGGGGCTCTACATGAGCCTTGTTTTGCGTCCCGGCCCGCCGATTTACAGTCCGGCGGCGGTCACGATTGCGGTTGGGCTGGCTGTTTTGGAAGCGCTCAATGATTTGGGGCTGGCGCCCTTTACCGAGAACGCGCCGCGGCTCAAGTGGCCGAACGACGTGATGATCGGCGAGGCAAAGATCTGTGGGATCTTGACCGAGAGCCGCGGCCTCGATCCCAAGCAGCCGCACTACGTGATCGGTTTGGGGCTCAACGTGCGGCAGAGGCAGTTTCCGCAGGAGCTCTTGGCAGAGCGGCAGGTCACGAGCTTGGCGCGCTTGGGGCTCGATATCAGCCTAGAACGGGCCACCGAAGCGGTCCTTGGGCGGCTGGAGGGCCGTTTGGGGCAGGTTCGGCGGGATCATCGGCAGCTCGCGAACGACTATCTGATGGCCGCCAAGCTTTCGGGCAAGACCGTGCGGGTAACGAGCGGCAAGAAGGACTGGATCGGAATCGTCCACTCCATGAGCCTTTCTGACGGGCTCGAGCTGATGGCGGCCGATGGTGACACGCAGCACTTCCCGCTCGAATTTGTGCAAGCAGTCGAGCAGATGGAAGGTTAACTCTGGGCCGCTATGCCGGTGGCCGGGCTACCTATCTATACTGCCGCGCCATAATCACCCACATACCACCGACTGATGACCAGACAAGACGGACGCGCGGACACCGAAATGCGCCCCATCGGCTTCGAACGAGGCTTCACCAAGCACGCACCCGGTTCTGTACTCGCCAGCTTTGGCGAGACCCGCGTACTGTGCACCGCGTCCTATCTGGACGGCGTTCCGAACTTCTTGCAGGGTAAGGGGCAAGGTTGGATGACAGCGGAGTATTCGATGCTGCCCTCCTCCACCGATCGGCGCAAGTCGCGCGATCGTGGCGGGCGAGTGGATGGCCGCTCGGTCGAGATTCAACGCCTGATTGGCCGTAGCTTGCGGGCTGTGATGGATTTCAAACAGATGAGCGAGCGCACGATCTGGATCGACTGCGACGTTTTGCAGGCGGACGGTGGAACGCGCACGACAGCGATTAGCGGCGCTTGGGTCGCTTTGCATGACCTATTGATGGAAATGGATCGCAAGCGGATCTTGCGCGGGTGGCCCTTGACTGGACAAGTCGGCGCAGTTTCCGTTGGGCGTGTCGATGGTCGCGAGCTTTGCGATCTTGATTACTCCGAAGACAGCACGGCAGAAGTTGACTTCAACGTGGTGATGACCGGCGACAGCGAATTCATCGAGGTTCAAGGCTCAGCGGAAGGTGCGCCCTTCTCGCGCAACTCCCTCGACGCGATGCTCGAATTGAGCGCCGTCGGCATTGGCCAGATCTTCGAGAAGCAAAAAGCCGCCCTCGGCATCGAGTAAGGGTTTTGACTTTGAAAGGCGCCCGAATCCTGCTGGCTAGCGGGAACCCGAAGAAGTTGAAGGAGCTGAACGCGCTCCTTAGCCCCTTGGGTATCGATTTGCTGCAACCCGAGGATGTGGGCGGATTGCCGGAAGTCATCGAAGACCTGCCCGATTTCAAGGGCAACGCGGCCAAGAAGGCCATTTCGGCGGCGCTCACCGCCAATTGCTGGGCCCTGGCCGACGATTCTGGTCTTGAGGTCGATCACCTGGATGGCGCTCCCGGGGTGTTTTCAGCCCGTTACGCGGGCGAGCACGGGGATGACGAGGCCAACAATCAAAAGCTCCTGGTGGAGCTCAAGGGCGTTCCGAGTGCCCAGCGCGGGGCACGCTTTGTTTGCTCCCTGGCCCTCGCGCGGCCCGATGGGACCCTGGCCGCTGAGATTCAGGGCACTTGTCGCGGAACGATCCTTGAAGAAATGCGAGGCGACCGAGACTTCGGCTACGATCCCCTCTTCGAGTTCGCAGAACCCGGCACTTCTGCCGCCGGCAAGACCTTTGCAGAGCTCGATTCCGGCGCCAAATCCTCCGTCAGCCATCGTGGCCGGGCCCTTACGGAATTGGCGATACGACTGAAAGACATCCTGGCAACAGACGCCTAAGCGACAACCTTGGACACCAAGCACATCCGTAACTTCTCGATCATCGCGCACATCGACCATGGCAAGTCGACGCTCGCGGATCGCATGTTGGAAGAGACCGGTTCGGTCAAGAAGCGCGACATGCGCGACCGCTTACTCGACGACATGGAGCTGGAACGCGAACGCGGCATCACCATCAAGGCGCGCGCGGTCACGATCTACCATGAATACAAGGGCGAACGGTATCAGCTCAATCTGATCGACACTCCGGGGCACGTGGACTTTAACTACGAAGTCGAAAAGAGCCTGCAGGCTTGCGAAGGTGCGCTGCTACTCGTTGACGCGTCGCAAGGCGTCGAAGCGCAAACGGTAGCCAACGCCTACCTGGCAATGGAGCTTGAACAAGAGATCCTGCCGGTGCTCAACAAGGTCGACTTGAGCCACGCGCGGCCCGACGAGATCGCTGAGGAGATTGAGAACAGCCTCGCAATTGAAGCGACCGACGCATTGCACATTTCAGCGAAGACTGGCCAGGGTGTGCACGCGGTTCTCGATCGAGTGGTCGAGCGCATTCCTGCCCCGACGGGCGATCCTAGCGCTCCTCTGCGAGCCTTGATCTTTGATGCGGTTTTTGACGAGTACCGCGGAATTATCGTCTACCTGCGCCTTTTCGAAGGAACTCTGCGCAAGAAGGACTTGGTGCGAATGCTCGGCACCGATTCGGAATACGAAGCCATCGAAGTAGGCCGATTTGCCCCACAGATGGTTAAGTGTGACGAATTGACCGCAGGCGAAGTGGGCTACGTTGTCTCCAACATCAAGCGCCTCGGCGACGTACGAGTTGGTGACACCCTCACACACTCCAAGGGTCCCGAGGTCGAGATGATCTCGGGCTACAAAGAGCCGCGCCACATGGTCTTCGCGGATTTCTATCCGACGAGCCCTGGGGACTATGTAACCCTGCGCGACGCCCTGGAAACGCTATCCCTATCTGACTCATCGCTCTCCTTCTTCCCAGAGACTTCCGACGCCTTGGGCTTTGGATTTCGCTGCGGATTCTTGGGACTGTTGCACATGGAGATCATCCAGCAACGGTTGGAGCGCGAGCACGACCTGGACATGATCCAGACGGCGCCGTCTGTGACTTACAAGATTCGTAAGCACGACGGAACGCTGGAAGATATTCGTTCGCCTGGTGCCTTGCCCGAGCGCGACAAGTTTGAGGCGTTGCTCGAGCCCATTGCTCGCGCAACAATGATGATCCCGACGGATTACATCGGCGTCTTGATGCAAATTTGCGTCGAGCACCGCGGTATCTTCATTCGCCAAGAACACCTGTCGGCGACGCGCGTGCAGTTGACCTACGACATCCCCCTGGCGGAAATCATCTACGACTTCTACGACAAGCTAAAATCTGCTACGCGCGGCTTTGGCACGCTCAACTACGAAATCGTCGAGTTCAAGGAAGACGACCTGGTCAAGATGCGCCTCTTGGTCAACGGCGACGATGTGGACGCTCTATCGTCCATCTGCCACTCAACGCAAGCACAGATGCGCGGGCGTGCGGTGCTCAAGAAACTGCGCAAGGAAATCCCTCGCCACCTGTTCGAGGTTCGCTTGCAAGCGGCCATCGGCAGCAAGATCATCGCCCGCGAGAGCATCGCAGCTTTGCGCAAGGACGTCACCGCCAAGTGTTATGGCGGAGACATCAGTCGCAAGCGCAAGCTGCTTGAGAAACAGAAGAAAGGTAAGCGCCGTATGCGCCAAGTCGGCAACGTCGACATTCCCCAGAAAGCATTCCTCGCCGTACTCGGCGGCGACGAAAAGTAAAGCGCAAGCATGGTAGACAAAGGCACCAAGTCGAAGGACAAGAAAGAGCGCAGCGCCCACCCGTGGCGCGATAACATTGAAGCGATCACGATGGCCATCATCATGGCTGTCATGCTCAAGTACTTCATCGTTGAGGCCTACAAGATCCCGACCGGATCGATGCAACCGACCTTGATGGGTAACGACGAGACGGACATCAAGGACCGTATCTTGGTCGACAAGCTTTCCTATCACTTCCGTGACCCGGAGCGCTTTGAAGTCACGGTCTTCAAGTACCCGCTCGACCTGTCAAAGAACTTCATCAAGCGCTGCGTGGGCATCGGACCCGAAGAGCTGAAGATTCAATACGGCGACCTGTGGAACAGACCGGACGCCAACTCCGAGTGGAAGATCCTGCGCCGCCCGCGTCCGGTCCAGGAAGAGATGTGGAAGTCGATGCACCTCGGTGAGAGTGGAGCTGCAGGCTGGAAGGCTATCGGTGGTGCGAAGACTTGGAAGGTTGACGAGGATGAAGTCGCCGCACGCGGATCGGGAATCCTGCGCTATCCGCCTTCGGGGTCTGTGATGGACGACTATAGCGACGGGTACCCGGTACGTATCCGCGACGCGATACGCACCAAGCGCGGCCTTAGGCTGAACGCCGTTAGTGACTTGCGCTTGGATGGTGATCTCGAAGCCCTACCCGGTTGCGAGCAAGTCGTGATCGAAATCATGGAAGGCAACCGCCGCTACAACTTCACCTTGCCCGGGCCTAAAGCTCCCGCCGACGCAACCCTGCACATCCGCGCAGAAGACACGGTGATGAACTTCAACTCGGCCTTCAAAGTGCCCCTCGATGTCTCGCTCGATCACGCTTGGAAGCTTCAAGCTGGCGACAACATCTCCTTTGGCATTCAGAACATGGACGACTTGCTGAGCCTAGAAATCGATGGCGAGATCTTGCTCACGCTTGAAGTCCCCCCCGCTTCGAACCAAGCCAACGCGATCTTGATCCATGTCGATGGCGAAGGCGCGGACTTTGAAGATCTCGATCTGCAGCGCGACGTGTACTACCTCGACACGATGAAGAACGCGGAGTTCCAGATTCCGGCTGACCACTACGTCATGTTCGGGGACAACACTCAGGACTCCAGCGACTCGCGCGAGTGGACCTTGGCCCGCTACCAGTCGCCGCCTGAAGTCGGTCCGATCATCCGCGGCAACAATCGCGGCAACAACGAGAATCCGCACGTGGTGCACGGCGCGCCCGACGGAGCGATGATGTGGTTCCGGGACGAATTCGGTGAGATGCACACCTGGCGCGAGCGCGATGCCAGGATCCAAATGCCCGAAGATGCTCAGTTCGTCCCGCGCGAATTGATCACAGGGCGCGCGGTGGTGGTCTTCTGGCCGCTCAAGCCGAGCTTCCGCACGTGGCGTTTACAGTGGATCCGATAGACCAGATAGTGGCGAGAAAACGGTGAGATCACGGGCTTTTCCGCCCCATTTACGCTCCGCGAGCACGACTGGCGGCGACAGAGAATTCCGATTGTCCACACGAGATCGAGAGTTTGTTTCGAGACTCTAGGTGCTGCTGTCAAGAGCAACTTGCAAAGGATAATTGCGGATTGGTAATTCACCTGGGCGTCGGGAAAAATAGAAGTTCCTATAGCAAGTTGTTCCGTTTCAAGGAGTTACGACTGCGCCATGAAAACTCCAGTTTAAGGACAGACCTAAGTCTCGAAACTACACCGCCTTCGTTATTTGCACACCCCTACGGCCCGTTCCCTTTCTTTCCCCAAGTTATCCACACGACGCAAAACTAGCCCTTCAAGCTTGCAGTCCGAAAATGGCATGCTCTAAGCGCTAGAATTGATCCATGAAGTCATCAGACGACATCACCGAAGGCGAGCTACTGCTCGATGTAGAGGGCCTGCAGAAGGCCTTCAAAGGCCGCAGGGTTGTTGACGGGGTCCATTTCAAGGTCCACGCAGGCGAAATCGTCGGCTTGCTGGGCCCCAACGGCGCGGGCAAGAGCACCAGCTTCCGCATGGTCGTGGGACTGATTCGGCCGGACAAGGGCTCCGTGGAGCTTCGCGGCCACGATTGCGCCAAGCTGCCAATGTTCCGCCGCGCGCGCCTAGGGATGGGCTACCTGCCCCAGGACACGAGCATCTTTCGGCGAATGAACGTCCAGGACAATGTATTGGCCGTTCTCGAGACCATGAAGTTCTCGCGTTCTGAGCGCATGGTGGAGATGCACCGCATCCTCGAAGAGCTCGAGCTCGACCACCTTTGTAAGAATCAAGCCGCCACTCTCTCCGGCGGCGAGCGCCGCCGCTTGGAGCTAGCCCGGGCCTTGGCCACGCAACCCTCAGTTTTGCTGCTCGACGAGCCCTTTGCGGGCGTCGACCCGATCAACGTCCAGGAGATCCAGGGCTTGATCCAGCAACTACGCGACCAGGGCATCGGAATCCTGATCACGGACCACAACGTGCGTGAAACGCTCCAGAGCACCAATCGGGCCTATATCATTCACCAAGGGCACATCCTACGTGAAGGCACCGGCGACGAGCTGGTCAACGATCCCGAAGTCCGCCGCGTTTACCTCGGCGACAGCTTCGATGTCGGGGTCAACAAGGTGACGGCCCAGGAAGAGGCCGGAATGTTCGAGGAGTAGGCTGGCCGTCTGGACAGTCGGATTTGCTGCGGACGAGGTATCGGCGAGTTTTCTCCCCACTGGAGTCGCCGCTCGTTCCGTACCTAGATAAAGTGGCGGCCTCAATCGCCAATTGGGCCCCATCTGCGAGGCCTTCCTGCTGGCGATTCTTCCGGGTCCAACTCGCGCTATTTGCGCACGGCCCCCCATTTCTACGCTACTCCTATGAAAATCGTCGCCTGCATCAAGCGTGTCCCCACCACCGATGCGCAAGCCAAGATCAACGCTGACGGCAAGAGCCTCGACGCATCCGGCTTTCAGTACATGACTTCCTTCTACGATGAGATCGCTGTCGAAGAAGCGATCAAGACCAAGGAAGCTCACGGCGGTGATGTCACCGTCTTGACCATCGGTCCGAGCGAAGCCAGCAAGGAGGTGCGCGAATGCATCGCCAAGGGCGCGGACGGCGGCATCATTATGACGGACGGCGAATGGACTTCGCGCGACAACCTTTCGACCGCCAAGATCCTGGCGGGCAAATTGTCGGAGATGGGCGCCGAGATTGCCTTCTTCGGTAAGGTCGCTACGGACCGTGACAACAACGCGGTTGGCGCGATGACCGCAACCAAGCTTGGTTGGTCATGCGTAACCGACGTCATCGAGCTTTCAATCGCTGACGGACAAGGGACAGCCAAGCGCGAAACAGAGAGCGGCGTTGAGGCCGTTAGTTTTTCATTGCCCGCAATCATCACCTGCGACAAGGGACTCAATGAGCCGCGCTACGCAGGACTCAAGGGAATCATGGCTGCCAAGAAGAAGCCCCTCGAAGAAGTTGCTTTCGACGACATCGCCAACATGGCGCAAGTCGAAAGCATCGAACTTCCCGCTGCCCGTCAAGAGGGCCGCATCATCGGCGAAGGCGCCGAAGCTGTCCCCGCATTGATCGACGCCTTGCGCAACGAAGCGAAGGTCCTCTAGTACAAGCAATAAGGAATCAAACTCATGTCTACGATCCTCGTTTTCGTCGAACACAACGCCGGCGCCCCGCGCCGCGCTTCCCTCGAGTGTCTATCTGCTGCGCATGCGGCGGGCGGCACGGTTACCGCAGTCTTGACCGGAGCTGGCGCAACTAATGCGGCGGCTCAGCTCGGCAACTTTGGCGCTACGGCGGCTATTTGCCTGACAGGCGCTGAAAATTACAGCCCCGATGCGACGGCTACTGATGTCGCGACCGTCGCCAAAGAGATTGGCGCAACCGGTTTCTTCGCGGCCGCTACGAGCACGGGCAAGGACTTGGCGCCGCGCGTTGCGATGCACCTGGACTCGCCGCTTTTTAGCGACTGCACCGGCCTCGAAGTCGCTGACGATTCATTCAAGATCACCCGTCCGTGGTTGGCGGGTAAGGCGATCGCGCATTGCACCTCTACCGGCGCTGTCTTCTGCGCAACGACCCGCGCCAACTCTTTCCCGGTAACTGAAGCCGCTGGATCGGCCGAGGTCAGCGAGCGCGCCGCTTCCACCGACGCCAAGGTCGTCGTAACCGGCCTCGCCGCCAAAGAAGGTGGCAAGCTAGACGTGGCCGAAGCCTCCGTGGTCGTATCTGGCGGTCGGGGATTGAAGGAGCCGGAAGGCTTCAAGATCATCGAAGACTTGGCTGACGCCTTCGGTAACGCAGCTGTTGGTGCAAGCCGCGCAGTTGTCGATGCGGGCTGGCGTCCGCACTCGGAGCAGGTTGGACAAACGGGCAAGGTGGTTTCACCCGGCCTCTACATCGCAGTCGGCATTTCCGGCGCGATCCAACACATCGCAGGCATGAAGACTTCTGGCGTGATCGTCGCGATCAACAAGGATGCAGACGCTCCGATTTTCAAGCTCGCGGACTACGGCATCGTCGGTGACGCCTTTGAGGTTCTGCCAGCTTTGACTGCGGCAGTTCAAGAAATCAAGGCGAAGGCCTAGCCTTCGATTTCATCTAGGGCGGCGCGAACGCCGTCGGTCGCTTCGCCTTCTTCCGCTTCCAATTCACCCAGGACCTTCTGGATAATTGGAAGCGCTTTTGTATCCGAGCCCTGTGCATGCAAGGCCGGTCCATGAATCGCAGGATAGAGAGCATCCGCCACCGGTCCAGACAGAAAGGAATCGGCAACTTGCGCCTGCGTTGGCGCGCTTCAGTTCGTCGTTGGCGGGCAGGTTGAATTGCTCGCTATCCATGGCGACAAGTGCTGGCTTTACCAAATAAGAAGTTCTCGCTCTGCCTTCTCTCCTCACCCCGGCGACGGATTCCCAGGCATTAGAGACCCTGAACCAACATTCCTGCTGGCCCAAAATTGAGGGTTTTACGTCAGCCAGAGGTTAGCCAAAACTTTCCCTTAACACGGGCGGGCTAGCGCGCCAGAGTGCGTGGAATCAAATAGTCCCGGTAGGCTAGCGGCCAATCATCGCTAGCCTACGTTACTTCCTAGGAGCCCCCCCCCCATGAGAAGCACACGTTTTGGCATTCTTGCGACATCTTTCGCCTGCCTACTCAGTTCTGTTGCCACCTCGCAGACGAACGCACTGACAGCTCCCGCACACGCGCTGTCCGTTGAAATACTGGAGGCCAACCCCGGGTTGCGCTTCGATCCTACGACCCTGCTCGTTCGATTCGGTACCAATCAGAGCACCATCCAGCGTCAAGCGACACGCGATATGGTTGGCGCTAAAACACTGCGAGAGTTCAGCTCCATCGAACGATTGGAACTGCTCCAGATTACGATCGATGTGAGAAGCGCCATCGATTTGATTGCACCCTTCGTTGAGTACGCAGAGCCCAACTGGATTCAACGTACCAACCAAGTCCCCAACGACACCTACTTCAACTTGCAGTGGGGCATTCGCAACACAGGCCAAACGATCCAAGGCTCCCCCGGAGTTTCAGACGCTGACATCGATGGCGATCAAGCGTGGGACATCACTAACGGCGCCGCGAACTTTGTCGTTGGCAACGTCGACACGGGCGTCGATTGGGATCACCCGGACTTGGCAGCAAACATCTGGAGTAACCCAGGTGAAGTCGCCAACAACGGAGTCGACGACGATGGCAACGGCTACGTCGATGACACCCGCGGCTGGGACTTCTACGACAACGATAAGGACCCTAACGATGCCGAAGGTCACGGCTCGCACACATCCGGAACGACTGGTGCTGTTGGTAACAACGGGACAGGTGTCGCTGGCGTGGCTTGGGCTTGCAAGATCATGCCGATGCGCTTCCTCGGCCCCGACGGAGGCTTCACCTCCGATGCGATCCTTGCGATGCAGTACATGACCGACAAGGGAGTCAAGGTCTCCAACAACTCATGGGGCGGTGGAGGATTCTCCAACTCGCTATACAATGCGATCAACGCCTCCAAGTCCGTGGGACACGTTTTCGTCGCGGCTGCTGGCAACGACGGCACCAATAACGACAGCATCCCCCACTATCCGTCGAACTACAACCTCGACAACATCATCTCGGTCGCCGCAACGGACAACCAGGACGGCTTGGCGAACGAGTCCAATTGGGGCTCCAACTTCGGCGCCACGAGCGTCGACATCGGAGCACCTGGCGTAGACATCGCATCAACCTGGATTTCAGGCGGCTATGTTTGGAACGGTGGAACGTCGATGGCGACCCCCCACGTAACTGGCGTTGCCGTGCTCGTCTACGCGCAAAATCCCGGTTGGAGCTATTCGCAAGTCATCGACCAAATTCTCAATACAGCACGCCCGCTCTCATCACTGAGCGGAAAGTGCACCACG